>CAINLJ010000236.1 GCA_903850335.1 uncultured Bacteroidia bacterium
ATTTTTTAAAAATGATTCAGCATGATCAGCATACCAGGTGCATACCAATGAACATTTGGTTATTTCACCAACGGCCTCACGGTAAACCTTTCCCATCTCTGCAACCATGATTTCAGCCAGTTCATCTTTTTTCTGCAGGAGCTGACTTGCTAGATTTCGCATGAGTAATGCCCGGCAGTCAAATGTTTCAAGTCTCCATTGTTGAAATGCAGCATCTACCTGAATAATAATTTGATTCACTTCGGCCGAAGTGTGGTTACTGTAGTTTTTGATAATTTCGCCTGTGAAAGGATTAACTGATTGCATGGCTGAGATATTTTAATCAAAAATAGCAGTTATCTGCGACATTTGGCAGTCTTCGCGCTAAAGAAGTATATTTGCAAAAGACTTTTTAAAACCTCATTCATTTGCGCTATTTTGTACATATTGCCTATAATGGGAATAATTTTAGCGGGTGGCAGAAACTTCCCGGAATTACTAGTGTACAGCAGGTTATTGAGAACACATTAAGCCGGATTCTTAAGGAGAAAATATCAGTAGCCGGTTGTGGCCGGACGGATGCCAAGGTTCATGCCAGCCAGTTCTTCTTCCATTTTGACCTTGCCAATGCCGTTGATTTCGATTTGATGTTCAGACTGAATAAAAGTCTTCCTCATGATATTACAATTTTCGATGTGATACAAATGGAGGGGTTGCCGCATGCACGTTTTGATGCCATTCATCGGAGCTATGATTATTATTTACATACTCAAAAGGATCCTTATCTTGTTGGTCTGAGTTCCTGGTATCCATTAGTAAATCCTGATTTGACTAAAATGCGTGAAGCAGTGGAAATCTTACCAAAATACACTGATTATGGATGTTTTTGCAAGTCACCAATGAAATATGAGCATACGAATTGCTTTGTTTCGGAGGCCGCACTCTTTACTAATCAGGATCAAACAAGGCTTAGGTTTCACATCTCTTCAAACCGGTTTTTAGCAGGAATGATCCGCATTATTATGGGTAAACTAATTGAGATTGGGAATGGAGAGTTGTCTGTGTCTGAATTTGAGAATTACCTAAAATCAAGGGTTACGCCTAAAACGATCATTCCGGTTTATGCCCAGGGGCTTTATCTCTCTAAGGTCACCTATCCTTATTTAGATCTTCCAAATAAGCCGGTATATAATAGTGGTCTTGTTAGGGAGGTTAAGTTTAAGATTTGATGAACATTAGCAGTCAATGTACGATTTTAACATGTTCTCTTTTAATACCTTTATTAGGTTTAGTTCTTCCATTTCGTGTAAAAGTCCAGCTGCTTTCTGGTTGGTAAGTTGTATGAGGATAGTATTTTCCATAAATCCATTACTAATTTATTAAATGTTAAGTAAGTATGAAAATACAAACTTACTTTAAATGCGGTCCAAAAGTAAGTATGATTGGATTTTATTTCTTAATCAGCCATACCTCCGAAGCAAGTGTCCCCCAGCCGCCGGAATTTCTCCATTGTTCGACGCTTACCCTGTCACCACGACCGACATCAGCGGCCCTTTCAAGCCTGATTGTGACTTCCCCGGTTAAAGTTGCCTGAGCAGGAATATCATATGTAAAAAAATCACTCATCTGAAGAGGGAGTTCCACATTTTTAGCAAGTGGAATATCATTTGCATAGATTGACTGCGTCTTTTGGTTCATGCGCATAGCATACCGTTCCTGATACCACGGACGAACAAAAGTAAACCTGATTTTATATAAGGCTTTTTTATCCAGATTACTGTAATGAAGGGTTAATCCCTGATCCTCATCCTGGGTGAAGTGCATCGAACGTTGTGAAGGCCTGTTCCCTTCAGAAAGCATCCGGGAAACATACGGCTGACCGTGATCATAAGGGTAGCCTGATACAACGTGTGGGGCGATATTATAGGTTCCAAGATTGTCATAATATCCGCCTTCACCCGGATTTTCATAGTCGGTGATCATTGACAGGAATTCATCCCTTTTTTTATTGTCTGTATTTTTAGCCCGTTCAAGCTGTCTTTTCAACCATCCAAGGCCAATAAAATCATGTTTAAGATTATTGAACCCATCATTACGCTCACCGAAGAGCCGGTTGCTTTCATCACTGACGATTTTTGCTTCCTCTCGTAAGGCGATCATCTCTGTTGTTTCGTCCGGATCAAAAAGTGTGAGTGCCTCGACGATACCTTTTTTTTGCTCTCCCTTCTTTACAGATTCTGCAATGAGTTTTTCAATTCGTCTCTGCAATTGCATTTGCTGATCAACGCTTACCTGGGTGTACCGGTCCAGAATACCCTTCTGCATATACATACGCCACAACCAATCCCGGTCCATAATTTCCTTGGGGATTAATCTGCCTGCCTGTTTTACAAGGTCGTAGTACCGTTTAATCCCTTGCTTTTTAGGTAATGGAACACCTGGCTTTTCTTCAAGATTTTCCTCAAGGATAAAGAGGGCTTTTGCCATTAAAGGAGCGGCCTCAGGTCCAAACCAGGTATTACAATAATCGTTTACTACGGCATCGAGGCTTGTTCGGGGTGACCATAACAATCTTTGCCACATCCACTGGTTAAAATGGTCGTGGTGGCCGCTTGAATGAGTGATATCTCCTACTCCATAAGGCATCAGATCATTAAAAACCCTGTAATAATTCCTAGGGCAAGCATAGAAGGAGAGTCTGTTATACACCATTGTAAGGAATTGATCAGGACGTCTTTCATAGATTTCGTGACTCCAGTGAGGAGGTAGATTCCCATTCCGATCAGCCCGGGGATAGGCTTGTATAAAGGCATGCTGGGCATATTTCCAGTGAGTTATCTCATTATAATATAGCAGCTTAACATCCGGTGGTAGCTGGTGAAGAATCTCTTTGGGATACAGGCTGTAGGGGCCGTAACCGGGATATCTAAACAGATCCATCCGGTGTGTCTGCCTGTGACCCGGTTGCCAGGATGTGGCATCTGATCCGGGGCCGTATCCCCAGGCCCAGAGCCAGTCGTGAGGTTTTTCCTGAAGATATTTGAAGATCGCATTGTCGTCGTCATTCTGAAATTTCTGATTCGTGAAATACACCCTTGTCTCCGGATGATATGTGTGAATGACACCTGCCATCTTCTCCACAGTCTGAATAAAAATACGCCCATATGGCTTGCACCTGTCACATTCGCAGCCACCACCATCGCCACCCCAGAATTTTACAAGATCGAATGCAGGCCTATCCTTAAAATAACTGTCACACAAATTAAGCATATATTGATTTCCTTCCGGTACTGAGAGGCAAACATAACCAGGGCGGCCAATAGATTCCTTGCCTTCCCACTCTTTCGGAATATCTCCGGCGGCCGTGTTTGGTCCAAATTCTCCCTGGGTCATTAGTCCATAGGATTTTATGAAATCAAACAAAGGTCCGTAGCCGGTAGAAAAAATGTTGGCGCCTGCCAGTGCATAATCAAGGATAACCCGCTGTGTTTCCAGATCTGTCCAGGGTCTGGCTTTACCCAGAGTTTTTGCAATATTGCTTTGCTGAACCTGAGTGCCACGGATTTCGAATGCAGGAGCCGTTCTGACCTCCAAATTATCAGGTAACTGAAGTACTCCATTTCTTATTGTAGCCTGCCGAAGGAATTCCCCTACAGCATATAGACATCCACGTTCATCAATCCCTGCGGCAACAACCAGATTTTGTTTATCATCCTTTTTAAGCAGGAATCCCTCAGGACCAGGTTCAAGATCAGAAAGCTGAGGAATGGATTTGCTTTTAAGCCAGGCAGTGATCCGGTCATCTTTTTGAGGCATACCTAACAAGACGACAAGCTTATTCTCTGATTGCTTTAAATCAAAATTTCCTGTTACGATTCCTACCTCTTTGGTTCCTGCTTCTTTAAGCCTTTCAGCCAATAGATTAGTAATATTTAGCTCTACTCTTCCAGAATTTGCTGCGTGCTGGATAATGACAGCATTATATTCAGCACAGTATGAAATTCCCGGAAAGAGCAAACCTGGAAAAATGACCGCCGCAAGCTTGTAATAATTTATAATACAGGATCTTATATTTAGCTTTAAGATTTTTGCAAAGAGCTTCATGATGATCATTTTACCGCTGATAATGTAAATAATTTGTGACTGGCGTATTAATAATTATTTGTTCTCAATTCATCCTGATCAGGCTAAATGGTTCATTAAGACCATAATCCATGAAAAAATATTGATCGTACGAAGCTGTTTTTGCAGGTGCTGTATCCCAGTCTCCTGGCCCGTTAATCCAACGCTTGTTATCTTTATAGAAATATCCAAACGTGTTTTTCAGACTTCCAATGACCTTCACTGAGATTGTGTTTTTCCCTTCAATCAGGAATTTATTTACATTTAATTCATACGGAGGAAAGGCAATTATCCCCGCCTTTTTATCATTCACAAATACTTCAGCTAAAATGCCCTTCCAGTTGTTCAGTTTAACCTTGAAGGAGTCACCAGTTTTAGGAACTTCAAAACTTTTCGTATAGGCCACTTTTTGTGCGTAGAATGGGTAACCCAATGTCTTCCATGATCCTGACCCTGACAGCGTCCCAGTGGTTATTTCAAAACCCTGTTTTAAAGGATTAAGAATAAAATCCCCAACAATATAGGCTGGCATTAATTCAGCATGAACAGACATTTTAGGAGCTTTTAAAGTAATCGTATTTAGACCTTTCTGAACTTTATCCCCGATAGGAAATTTAAAAAAGTCACGGTCAATCCACCAATCAGAACTCTTTTCTACCTTTTTGCCGTTGATAAATACCTCCCAGATTTCCGGACGTTCCACAACAGCTGATAATTTACTTACTGTTTCAGGAGTAGCCTTGTCAGCGATTACAAAGTGATAATTTACTTCAAAGGCAGAGTTGGTTTTGAAGGTGTCCAGGTCGAGATATTGCTGTTTATACTGAATCTTATGCTGCCATGGATTGCCCATTTTGAATCCGGTGCTGTCGTAAAGCTGACGCATTGCTTTCATGAAATAAGTTTCCTTAAGATTAAGTCTTTTGGATTTTACATCCAGGAAATCAAGAACCAGGACATTCTCACTCTCCGGACGTACACTTTCTATTTCGGATCCTGCCACCTGCTGTTCATTTACATCGACACGTGGCTTTATTTCCTCCTTGAGTTCAGACTGTGATAAATAATAGAGGGCGCTGCCGATTGGGGAAACGGAGATGTCGAAGGTGATTTCTCCGTTTTGAGTCCTGGCAGGAAGACTGTTGCATTCACCGGTATGAAGGTCCATCTGAATTAAACTCTTCCCTTTTGCACGAATCTTTGCCATTGCATTTTTGACTGTGTCTGTATTGACAACAAAGAGCAATTGACCATCTTCCATAATCCGTCTCTGATAATATAGCTCACCTGAAGCAGGATTTAGCTCCTGGAGAGAAAAATCTTCAAGAGAGAAGAGTTTTTTAACTGCAGGTTCGTTTGTTTTTATAGCATTAGTCCATTGACCTGTATAATTATTTTTCAATTCATTCACGGCATTCGATTGGGCACCGTCGAGGAATGGAAGCTCTTTGGCGAATGAAAGCACTTTACCTCCTTGTTGCAGATAATCCTTTAACAAATTGTATGTTCCCTTGTCTATATTTTGCATCGATTCAGGAAGGACAACCAACGAATAAGATCGGTTACCAACAATTAGCTTGCCGTCCTTAACAGAACCCAATGTTCTCATGACATTTTCAGAACCAAGGTCATACTCATAATGATTACGTTCCAGTTCATAAACAAAGTATTTAAAGTTTTTCTGGATTGAATCAGGCGTTGGATTATCCTTTACCCTTGAAAAATACATCCACGAGGTAGTATTCGGTTGAATTACAAGTGATTTGTTGATTTGTTGACCGGATGCTGTTGCCATGGATATCCGCCCGATATAATCTCCCATCGGTTTATAATTATCCCACCATGGCTCATGATAGGTGAAGGAAGGAGGATAATCAAATTTACGCACTCCTTTGATTGTATAATAAGCAAGATGTTGATTTACAAAGTTGACTCCGAGTACCCCTTGCCAGTCAACCAGCCGTTTAAAATTAGCAAAGGTGATTTCCCATCCGGCACCACCATAGGTTTCACTTAGGGTGCGCTGACGTCCGGCCTGGTTTGCTGCACTGCGTAATTCGCGTATTGCCCTTGTATTCCCGAACTGTCCCCCTTGACCATTTGGTACATATTCATTTCCAAGCATATCCACACCTGGCTGTTGGTGGTGAATATAAAATGAAGCTTCATCCGAGCCATCAGTCGGTTTTGGCCAGCCGTGTTCCCAGTAATGACCTGTAAATTTTAACCCATTATCTTTACAGTATTTTCCATAGGGTACAGCCCACCGGTCCACGAACATTTCGAGGATCAATTCAAAGTAGTCATGCCTTACTTTCTTCCAGTCTCCAATTTCGTCAACCAGACACGGAAGGTTTACTCTCAAATCATAGCCCCATCTTTTTTCAAATTCAGAATACAAGTCAGAGGTCCACCGAAACGCTGATTTTGGTCCCATTGCGGCCTCCAGATTAGGTTCATCTGTGAAAGATCCCATTAACGTTTTGCCAAATTCGTCCTTGTCGTATTTCTCGTATCCTTTCATCGTAATCTCCAGGAACTTCTGAGTAACCCCTTTCTGTAAAAGATCGACATAAGGAAAATTTCCATACCAGTAGGATTTGGATCCAAATGTTTTTTGGAAAAGATAGTAGACGCCACTTTTACCGACATACTTATCCTTTGTCAGGGTTATATCTGTAAATTTATTATTTTCAGCTTTGATTATTGCTTCATATTTTCCCGTATCCGGTTTTAAGATCTCCTGACGGTCAAATTTCAATCCCGTTCCATGATTATACGATTCAGGCATTTGTGCCGGTACATGTCCTCCTGCAAATCCGCTGGGGTATGAATCTTCGTCATATATCCAAACTTTCATTCCGAGTTCTTTTGCTTTCCTGACGGTATGATCAAAGAGCTTGTTCCAATCTTCGGAAAGATATTCGGTAATTAGTCCGGGTCGTGGATGGATAAATACTCCTCCCAGGCCGCCTTCTTTGAATTTCTTCAATTGAAAGTCAATCCCTTCGTCGGATATTTTATCATTCCAGTCCCAGAGTGGAGCAGACCGGTATTCGGATGGGGGATCAATAAACTTATTTTTCAATTCCGGGTAAGTCTGAATACCCTCCGTGACAGATTTTTGTTTGCAGGCGAAAGCAATTGTAATCAATAGAATGATCCCAATTGAATTGAGAAGGTGAACCTTTTTCATATTTATCAGATTTATAAGATATCAATGTAATTCGTTAGTTATTGGTCAGGTAAAGATAGGAGAAAAATAAAATGCAAATGGAAAAACTCAAGGGTTAAAATTGCAATTCGAACTTTGAGCTGCCCTTATGGATTAGCTACCTAAGCAACTGGTTTTAAAGGCAGAATATGAATTAGCAGACCTGAACAACATCTATTCCAAGAATTTTTCCAAGTTTGTGAATTTTCGAAGCGATATGGCCGACGCCTATCGCGCAATGGTGTGCCGGCCCTTGTCTGGACCATTCGTTCATAAACTTTTTAGCTCCGATGGAAAACCTGTACCTGCTGTTTGTATTCCCAATTTCCAGAACAGGTCCTTCAACAGATTCACCCTCTGCAACCAGAAGGAATAATTTATCTTTTCCTTCTACAACCGAAAGTAAAGTCACCGGACCAAGCTTAACTGTCATTTGAATAGATAACCCTTTCCCAGGTTTTCCATGATATACAGGTAATGGTACAAGTTTTACCCGTCCTTCGGCGATTGCAAAATGTGCCGGGCCGTCATGTCCTAACATGACTATATCATCCTTAAAATCCATTAGATAAAATTCAGAGAATGAACCTCCTGCACCAAATTCAGCCATTATTTTCATGGCTTGGGCATTTTTTATTTCACATTCGCCGGCTACGGGAATGTTTTTACCAGTGAGAAGCGTATTTCCAGCTATAACAGAAGTGACAATATTTTCGTGATCGTTACCGGGTACTCCTTCGTAATAATAGGCCATTGAGCCCAGATTGTGCTTCAATATCAGTTTGTCCAAAGCTACGGAAGTTCTTGCAGCACGTTCTATTTCAGTGCTTTCACAATCCGGTGAAACGTCAAAGGCATTTGAAAACTCACCTGTCTTTGTAAGTATTTCATCGTCTGAGGTTTCATCACTGTATTTCTTTAATTCATCCATTTCGAGTAGTTCGATATGGTTCCCAAATACGGCTGATTGTTTTGTCATATCGGTATACACATCCAGCATGCCTCCATAATAGTGTCCCAGCACGCCAAGTCTGTTATTCCTCATTGCTGCAGCCACCCTTGCTGCTTCTGTCCAGGCACCAATTTCATCCCAGGCTTCTTCATCGTGAAGGTGTCCCGTTATGATGTCATATTGTATTCCCGATCGGTTAAAAACACTGGCAATCTCTGGAACGGAACAGGCCTGACAATGCTCAAGCCAGATACCTGTCATTTTACCCCGGTCACCAAGATTGTTAAATTCCTCATAATTCAATCTGGACACAGGCTGCAGATTAAGTATCACGACAGGAATTTTAAGTCGTTGTGCAACAGGTAAAACCGTTGAAGACAATGCATAGGTTGAGACATAAAGAAAAACAATCTCTACATCACTATTTTTCAGAAAATCTGCTGCCTCACGTGCTTTAGCTGGATTGTCAACCATTCCTGCATCGATAACTTCGACACCAAAATCAGAAATACGATTTTTGATCTGATCCTGGTATTTTTTCAGATTATCGAGTAATCCGTCAAACTGAGTCCAGTAAGTGTCCAGCCCAATCCCAAATAATCCTGCTTTAGTCTGCATAATTCATTTATTTGATTTTAATAATCTATTTTAATTGATTTCTTGTTTAGACGATCCTACAATCTGAACAGGTCCAAACAATCCTGAATCAAGTAAGGGAGTATCTGTTTTTAACATGCCGAAGCGAAATTTTTCATGAGTCCGTGTAACCCGTTTTTCCTTTGGCAGATTAAGATCCCCAATGACACGGTTTGCCCAAAGATTTATAACATCGATCTCCAATTTATTATCTTTGTACTTAACTGATTTTGTGATCTCTACACGCCATGGAGCGCACCACAGTATTCCAAGGTTTTGGCCGTTTAACCGAACTTCAGCAACATTTTTAACATTTCCAAGATCAAGAAATAACCTCTCATTTTTTTCTGTTTGTATAAAACTACTTGTTTTCGCATCCAGATCGAATGTCTTTCGGTATGTTGCCTTCCCTGAATAGTGTTTAATACGCTCATCAGAGCTATTTATCCAGTTTGTAAGTTTCGGAAATTCCGTTTCACCTGGCCCATTCCATTGAGGATCGAAGGTGACTTTCCATGATTCATTCAGATCGGTTAACTTGTTCAGTTTCGAAAAATTTGGTTCTGTTTTTTCGCTGTTTTTAATGGTGACTGGCTTTTGGAAAACTATAAAAAGGGATTCAAAACGATCGAGATTCAGGTTTAAAGTCGTGATACCATTTGATTGACGAAAGTTATCTGCCTTTAGCATTTCACCTGAAACCGGATTCCATATTTCGGGTTGCTTTCCACTAACACGAAAAGTGAAATCGTTTGATACCGGGTTATTTGTACGGTTAATAATGAAATAAATCTCAGACTTTCCATCCATGCGATGTATAAAATCAAATTTTTCAGGTTCAGAATTCTGCGAGGTGTAAGTAAAATCAGGGTTTACACCGTCTGCCAAGAGTACTTCACGAGGAGTCTTGCCCCAAATAATTCTTCCTTTACCTAGCAGGCGTACCGTTCGTTCCTTGCCGTCAAGATTACCCCAAATCTCTGATGCAATCTTTAAGACCTCTTTATCATTGACAGGATAATCTTTAAGACCCGTCGCGTAATTTGGCGGAGGACCAATCACGGTAGCTCCTGCGAGTATTAACTGCTTGATTTTACTGATTACATTCAACGACATTTCATGCGAGGGCAGGGGAGAGACAGCTAAATTCTGATAATTGCTTACCTGTCTGCATATTTCAGGAACCGGTGATGTACAATTCTGAAGTACAAGCAGCCTGTAATTCATCCCGTCAGGAAGAGTGATTTTTCCGTTTTTAACGGACATCCTTGTGAGCAAAACCTCAGCATTGCTATAATCGCAATCATATCCGGCGCCTAAGGATGGAATGATGTATTTAGGAGGTGCAAGCGTTGGAGATCTCTCACCCAGATAAAAGCACACATCAGCGACAAATTTCCCTTGCTGTAACATATACTGACAACGGGAGAGAAAGGAGAAAAATGGGGTGGATTGTTCCCACCAGGTTATATTTGGAGTCCAATGCTGCCCGGCACAAAATTCGAATCCAGGCTTTCCATCCGAAGGGGGCTGGCACGTAGCCTGGTGTAACATGATCCGGTTAATTCCCTCACAAAAGGCGTCATTTACATAAGGTTTTAAATCTGATGGCCCTAAAGACCAATGTGTTACATCCTGTTCCTGTTGTGTGAAAGACTCTGCCATGGCTTCTTTTTTACCATAAATATGAGAAGCGGTTGCTGTTTGTTTTAGATTAAGACGTTGGCTACGGTCCTGATTGTAGCCTGTAGTAGAATGATAATGGCCATTAACCCAAAATTCTCCGGCAGGAATATCGCTTCGCCCAAGATTCTTTAGTACGTCCTGAGGTGGTATATCATTTGGCCCTCCGGCTTCATTCCCAACATTCATTCCATTTTTATGACATAAATCCTGGAAATGACCATAGAAATTTTCTGCTAAGCAATCCTGGATAGTAAGGTCAAAATCATTGCGAAACCGGTTAGAGAAAAGAGAATCACCAATAATATAGCCGGCCAGGACGGGTAAGAAAGGCTTTAAGTCGTATCCCCGAAATCTCCTGAATTGATTTGGAAAGTCCTGTGTCCATGTAAGTTTACCACATTCCCAGCTATCCGACCAAAAATAAGCTATAGTTCCGCCCGCCTTCCTTGCTTCTTCCAGTAAAGGTTTACCCAGGTGTTCGAAATGATCGTCCAGTGCAGCAGTATTCAGGTAATCAATCTCATAGCCATCACCTCCTTCGAATGTGTCGGCCTGAGGAGGACCAGGATATGCATACCATTTACTCCAAACATGTCCGGTGAGTGTATAGCCATTTCGCAGGATTACCCATTGTCCGTCGGGAACTTCCCAGTCGAGCTGCCCATCAGGCTTTAACAGGTTTGTGATATCGATGACAGATGCCGGATCAACAATTTTTTTAGTTCCCTGCACCCGAAATGCCTGTACCCAAACATCATGATAATACTTATCTATAACCTCAGGTTGAGGAAGTCTCCCTGAGAATTTCACAGGACCCGTGATCCTTGATTCTGAGAAGACAACCTTCTTCATGGCATTATCTTTTGTTACCCACGGGCCTTCCATTGTCCAGCCACCCGCCGAAAGGTTGAAGCCCAATTCAATATTAAGTCTTTTGGCTTCCCGGACAGCATGTCGGAAAAGATCCCACCATTCTGCACTTTGATACTTCACGCCTGGAAGAGGTGTCGTCCCGGCATATCCTCCTGTACAAATCAGATTAACACCACTAATCCCCTTCGCCTTGAATTCTGCAAGATCACGTGTGATTGCTGCCTTATCTACCCGATTAAACAACCACCACCAATAAACACGTGGTTTGGCTGTATCCGGAGGGTTTATAAATGATTTTCTGAGCAAATCAGCCTCCTGTCCATTGACAATGATGCTGGTTAACACCAATAAAATTAAATATATAAATGATGTTAATTTACGATGAACCATCCTAAGAAAATTATTTGCTTAACTTAAAAACAACAGCCTCCTGTTTCGCCAACAAGGCTCGTTGATGTTTGGGAATGAAAATAGTTACACCTTGTGATCCTGATTTGATACTTAATCTTTGTTTCGTTCCAACAAGGCTTACATTTAATTTGCCCTTTAAGGATGTCTTGATATTTATCTCTGACGGAATTTCATTTTCGTCTTTCGCAGGCATATAAATGGCATAAATAGTATGATCCCCTTTTGCCGTATAAGCCACTTTACCATCCAGAAATGGTTCAACAGGGTTGGTTTCGTAAATGGCCTCTCCATTAGTATTCAGCCATTTACCCAGAAGATTAAGATTTTCATATACTTTGGGTTCAAAATCACCTTTCCCGTTAGGTCCTACTCCGAGTAATAAATTACCTCCCTTTGCAACGATATTTACAAGTAGCTGAACGAGTTCTTTGGATGATTTGTAATTGTCATTTTTTACCCATCCCCAGGCGCCACCCATTGTAATACAACTTTCCCAGGGTACAGACAAAGCCTTTTCCGGCGTTTTTTGTTCAGGAGTTAAATAATCCTCATATTCACCTTGAACCCAACGATCGACAACAAGCATTCCCGGTTGTTTTGCACGTGCTTTTTCAGCGATTAACTTCATATTGATATCCATGTCATACGGATATTTGCAAAATTCTTCAACACGTTTGTTAATTGTTGATAAGGGTCGGACCCAGCATCCATCTAGCCATAAAATATCTACCTTACCATAATCGGTTGTTAGTTCGTTAAGCTGGTTTTGGGTGAATTCCACAAATTTTTTCCATCTGTCCGGATGTTTGGTTATGTCATAGGATGGATTGCGGTCTTTGGGCGGATAATACGACCACCAGAAGTAAGGCGTTGTCCAGTCTGGCTTTGAGAAATAGATGCCGGTTGCCAGTCCTTCTTTCCGTGAGGCGTCCAAAACCTCTTTTAATACATTGGATTTAGGATTTACAGAAAACGGACAACCTTTATCCGTTACTTTAAAATCACTGTATTTGGAGTCGTAAAGACAAAATCCATCATGATGCTTGGAGGAATAGATCATATATTTCGCCCCCGAGTTTTTAAACATCTTCGCCCACTTTTCCGGATCGAAATTAACCGGGTTGAATCTTGTCTTTGTGTTTCTGTAGTCATTACAGAATTTATAATAATCTTCGTATCCGTCACGGGTGATCCAGTCTTCCGGACACAAGGCCCAGGACTCTACGATTCCAAGTTCAGAATACAGACCCATGTGAATTAATAATCCAAACTTATATCCCTGCCATTTTTTCAGATTTTCAGAGACCTTAGGATCTTTTGGCCAGACATAAGTATCGCTCTCAGATAAATTTTTGGTCAGGGCAACTGCTAAAGGATCATCTTTTGCAGGAACAGTGGCAGTATTTCCGGATTGAGCCTGAACATTGAGTGAAAGTATAAAGAGAATCAGGATACATGTTGTGATTATTCTGCGTTTCATAACTGTGTGTATTTTGGTTAAATTATTTTGATCTTTCAAGAATTCGAACCGGACCAATGAGCCCTGACCGGATTAATTCTGAATCTTTTTTGTAATATTTGAATGTTGTAAATGTAAATCTTCCTGAAGTTCGTGGTTGTTTTTTCTCCATCCATTCAGGCCATTGGTTGTTTTTGATACCGTCATCCGGAAATTGCTCATCTCCAATGAGTCTGTTGGCCCAAAGATTAGCCACCTCAATATCGAGTTGATTAATCCCAGGGACTAAAACATCGGTAATATTTACTTCAAAGGGAGCAGTCCAGACGACGCCCAAATCTTTACCATTGATTTTAACTCTGGCCATTTGACACACTTCACCAAGATTCAAGAAGAGATCAGACTTTTTATCCGCTAACTTTTCTTTTGAAATTTCAATTGTGTTATGATAATTGGCAATTCCCGAATAAAATTTTATCCCCTCCACAGGGTTTTTAGTCCAGTCTGAAAGATTGTCAAAAGTAATACTCTTTGGCCCTCCCCACCGTGGGTTGAAGGAAACGTTCCAGGGTCCTTTGATATCGCTGTAAATTTTAGATTGAAGGAAATTTTCTGATCCGGACGGAGCGTCCTGTTTGTTTTTATTAAAATGGATAAAAAAGCTTTGATAGGGTTCAAAATGCAGTGGAATTTCAGTCTGATTATCGGTCTTTTTAAATTTTTCTATCGGACGAATTGTGCCAGTAAGTGGATCCCAAAGTTCTGGGGCGCCTTTATCGGCCCTGAAGGTTGAAACCGGATCGATTACCTCATTGGTTTTGTTTGACACAAAATAAAGATCCCCGGTTTCCTGGATGTGGTGGGTATAACGAACGGGTCCTGTTGAGACAAAGTCTGGCCTCACATTCATTTGCTTCAGGATTTCAATTGTTGCGTTGTATTCAGGATAAAGTTCAGGAAGCTTTAGATTGGAGAATTTACCTCCCCAGTAGATTTTCCCTTTCCCTTTACTGATTTCGGTGATCTCTTTCGGGGCATCAAACTTACCCCATAAAAGCAATGCCTTTAATGCAACTTCCTGATCACAATCCGGATAATTGACAAGGCTCGGTGATTTGACAGGGGGATTTCCTACTAGTATGGCACCTTCCATCAGTAAAGATTCTATCTTATTCAGCATTTTCGGAGTCATAGTTGGTGATGCCGGTAAAACGAGCAGACGATAGGTTGCTCCTGACGGGAAGACTATCCGGTTGTCTTTCACAGTGGCAGTTAAAAGCTGAGAGGGCGAACATCCGTCAAAATTATACTCTCTGCGATCGGGAAGAAATTCATCACCGGTTAATGCTGAAGCCGGTGCCCTGAATACATGGGGAGCCCCTTCGGGTGTGAGGTAAAGTATATCGGCTACAGTTTTTCCCTGCTGCAACATATACTGGCATCTGCCTACATATTTGTGATAGCCCTCTGCCATAGGCCACCATGTCTGACTCCTGTCCCAATGGACGCCGTATGGTCCCATTGTCATTCCAGGTTTTAAGTTGTCGTTAAGGAACTGATGCTGAAAGGTATGGTATACAAATTTGTTGATTCCTGTGGCATAAGCCCAGTCGCCCTGGTTTTTCATAGAACCTGGATATTGTCTCCATGCATCCTCAGCTGCGGTGAAGGCTTCGGCGGCCATAACCGGAGCACCATTGATATGGGCTATTGATGCTGCCTGAATGCAACTAAACGAGGAATTGAAACCATATCCTTTGCTCCAAAATTCACACATCGGAACATCTGCAATTGCACCAAGCTCCATATCAGCAGTCGGATTCATATCATAAGGCTCAATGGAAAAGCCCATATTGTATTTTTGTCCGTATTTTTTCAAATGCTTCGCATGATTCTCTATTACAAGTTCCTGGCCTGTCTGACGTAAATCCCATAGGAAACGTTCACTTTTTTCAAGGCTTTCAACAACAAGTCCTGCATATACCGGATAATAGGGCAGGGGATCATACCCTCGCCTTTTTTTGAATTCATCCCTGAATTTTGGACTCCAGTTTTGTGCGCCCATTTCCCAGCTGTCCATGTGCAGCCATTTCAGACCACCTTGCTTGTTTTTATCCGGTATTCCTGTCTTTTTAAATAGCTTACCTGTGAAATTGGCCATGTGTGCATTGATTGCGGTTGTATCGAATTTGTCTGCCTCAAACCCAACACCTGGCATTGGGGCCGGACGCGTCACTGCACCGTTGTTTCTGCTTCCCAGTCGCATGATTGTCCAGTTGCCCTTTGGAACTTTCCAGTCAAGTGAGCCATCAGGCTTAAGGTACTGCGTAATATCAATTAATCCATTTTGTTTAATTACTGCCTTTTCAGATGGTTCATCATAGTTTGCGACTGAAGGAAGAAATTGCCTGGTTCCTGGCACAGAGGTGTATGGAGCACGGTAATAAAGGGCTTTTTCATCGATATCTGATATTTTATATTCTTCAGAAGGGGTAGGGAAGACAAGGACGGCCACATCTTCGTAAAAATCATTCCACCGTTTTTTAAGCTCTGGAGTAAAAGCACCTTCGCCAAAATAGGGTGCTTTCGGCACTGGTTTGGGAAGTATTAATGGTTTCTGACTGTTGCCCGTGACCTTGATCACTGACGTAACAAGGTGCTGCATCGATTCATGGCCGGTAACCCATGGACCTCCACTGCCAGACCATCCCGGTCCGACGCCCAGAGAAATAGTGATTCCCAAACGTTCAGCTTCCCTTACCGCATGGGCAAACATATCTTGCCACTGTTCACTGAGTAAATCGACTTTTCCCCGCGGAACGCCAATGTTCACCTCAAGAAAGAGCACATTTCCGATTCCTGCAAGCTTCATGGATTCCAGATCGGCAGTCATGGCTTCCTTCGACATATTGCCATCCATGAAATACCAGTATACTCCTGGCCTGGCAGAGTCTGGTGGATTCAAAAACGCACTTTTAAGCGAGTTCACCGACTTATCATTTTGGGGATTAGTACAATTCCCGATGGTGATTGCAACGATCACAGTCAGGCAAATAAATGTAATTCTCATATGGTTTGTATTTTTCATTTAAAGTCCATAATTATTTAAACCAGGTCATTAGCTGATTGGCAATCAGTTCATGGCCCATTTCATTCGGATGATTAACCTGCGTCATGTATTGTTTTAGTTTTTCCTTGTCCGGATAAAGAAATTCAAATAATTACCTTTGGTGTACCTTTGTGTTTTGGTGCCTTTGTGGCACTTTATTAAGTTTTATTTTAACGACATTCTATTACTTAAAAACACTTTTAATTGCCTCCAGATATCCGAATTTATTTTTTGTATCTGGTTCGAGGTAGCTCCCTTCGGTCCATTCATTCCAGGAATTAATGTTCATAATTCTTGGTCCGTTTGAATCAATGAGCATTTTTTCTTTTATCATCTGTAAGGCTTGTTTAAAGTTTTCAGGGGTATTGTTACCGATAGTGTTTGTGAATGGATATCCAAAATTTCCCCATTCTGACTTGAGATCACATCGCGGACTTGGGTCCCATCCCACTGAAGCATTTGGAAAATAAGGAACACTAAATTCCTTTTTAGCCTTCTCCCAAAAGGTGAAATATTCATCCCGTGCCTTATTAAAGTCGGTCTGACGATCGGGTAACCCCACATGATGAACCCAGACATACGATGTGGCAGAGTCAAAACCAAGATTTTTTATTAGTTCAGGATAATCAGCCGGCACTTTTTCGACAGGTAAAACCGGTCTGCCCCAGGCCACAATGTTCCAGTGAACCCCTTTCAAACCAGCGGCAACAGCCTTATCATTCAGTCGTTTCATGGCCTCTTTAGTAGCCTTGATGCTTCCGAATCCATCCATGAATTTCTGAATGTCATATATCGAAAAGTAGGCCTTACCCTCTATCTTCCAGTAATTTGGTAAAATAAAATAGTTTGAAACCAAAAGATCGCAGATTTCATCAAAGCGTTTCTCAGTTATTTTTCCGGGATAGAGTAATTTTTGTGGTGTTCCTTTTGTATAAGGGTGAATATCGTTCCAATCATGGTTGGCCCACATGAATGCAAATTTGATTTTTCCTGTGTTTTTAGCTTTTAAGAACCCTTCGTCGAGACATCGGTTCAGATACGGGCCATCTTCATACATATACCAGTCAAAAATCAGACAGTCAATCCCATATTCTGCTGCTGCACCTATCTTTTGCTCCATTACTATCGGATCCTTTTCATCTGTGTATCCCCAAAGAGGTACTTTCGGCTGCTTATGACCCTGGAAGCGGGGTTTAGCCGATTTTATCAAGTCCCATTCCGACCAGTTCTGCCCCTTGCTTTTAATATTTCTTGGATCACCTGTATGGTAATTCGGGAAGTAATAGGCAGCAACAGTGATCTTCTTAGATTCGGACACCTTTTTATCAGTTTTTGCACTTAACAGGATTGGAAAAACCGTACAAATGGAAAGAAGTATTAATTTCATTTTCACCAAACTTTTATAATTTGTTTACCCTCTGTCATACCTTCAAAAGGGCCAACGAATGGATTTATTTCTGAACGCTTTTTCCCAAAATAGTCAGCATCAATCTTTAGAGGTGTCCCATTCGGGTTTTCAAACAAAGCGGAGGGAGCGATAGCACGTCCCAGTAATTGTGTTGTGACCAGTTGCGTTTTTACCTTTTTAAATGAGTCATCCACATTGATATGAAGAAATACTTCATCACCCTTTTCTTCAATAGTGACAAGTGGATCAAAATTTTTAACCTCACTGCCATCTCTCTCGTTTTTGTAAGGAGTTGCCCCGTTAAAATATATATTTGAAGATATCCCGACAGGAAGCTTACTGTCATTATAGCCTGCCAGTCCGGAAGGAGCCTTTGATTTCATCACCTCTTTGTTAGTTGCAAAAATATTATTGTAATATCTGTGGTCACCGCCAAAGAAGGTAATTAACCCGGCCACCCAGGTATCGTGTGGAAGATGATAGGGTGTGTAACGGCCATTGTCCACCCAGTGAGCGATTTTACCTGTGAAAAGATTGTGTACAGTTGCAACCCCTTCAGAACATTCTGCATAAGGAGTGTTAGCAAGCATTATGTTGTTATCAATCAGGATAGGTCCATGATCTACTTCCGTAAATAAATCCATATCGTTGTAATACATAAGATTAGAAGAGATCCTTGTTCCCTGGGCCATCCAGTCCATCCAAAGTCCCAGACTGCAGTTATGAATACGGTTACTTTTTATAAGCATGTCAATCGAGGAATGAATTTTTATGCCTGCCATTTCAGCTCCTGTAAACTGCCGTTTTACATGGATATTGTATATGTGGTTATTCGTAATCTGACTGAACACGCCTCCAAGACTTCCGCATATCCCAGTCTGCTCGCAATTAAAAATTGTGTTATTCCGAATGATATGTGATCCAATGTTTTCCTTATTCCAACCGATTTTTAGAGCCCGGAATACGACCTCGATATAATGAATTGCACCGTCTTTTTTCATATCACCAAGCCAGACATTATGACCCGTAGTTTTTTCTTTACCTAGTGAGATGCCGGAACACTTTGAATCACTGATCACATTATTTTCAATAATCCATCCCTTACTCCAGTGGGGACCAATCATCCCAACCTGTTCTGCCGTAGGTGCTGCCCATTGGGTTGCAGCCTGACAAATTGTAAAACCACGAAGCGTAATGTAATTCAATCCGGTTTTTGCCGGAAAGAAACAAGCAGGACGTACATTTATTTCAACAAGTTCCTTGTTAGGATCTGAATCGTGGAAATTGGCCCAGATACTGGTTGATTCTTTATTACTCTCTGTATACCAGGTATATGTAGAGCCCAAACTGTCAACTGCATCCTTTAACTGTTTTGGATTCATTACCTTTTCAAGGTTTTCCACCTCATAAAAGGATTTGCCGTTGAGATAAACTTCACCGGTATGATGAATCCGCCCCTTATTGCCAAACCAGTCACCCCAGATTGTATCCTGATATGGATTAAAATTCCCAAAGAAAGTATTCGGAATATTAACCTTCCATACCCCGTTATTTACTTTGTCCCATTTTTTGACGATTTCAGAACCTTTAATAATGACTTTTTCCCCTTTCCCCCCTTGGTAAACAATGCGATGAGTGTCATCCGTGCCACCGTTTTCCGGAATTACATTTTCACGATATGTACCTTCATGAACCGTAACTACGTCGCCGGCTTTTGCGATACGGGCGGCTTGCGAAATCGTTTTGAAAGGTTTAGAAATAGATCCATCATTGGTATCATTACCATCTGAAGCCACATGATAATCCCTTACCCCAGATGAACATCCGGAAATAATCATTGTCAATAAATAAAAACATACGATCAATTTTCTCATAGCGAATAATTTAGCCTTTAATAATATCTGTAATTTTTCTATGCCATTTTACATCCTCCCACAAACCTTTGAATTGAGGATGAGTGAAGTTCGAGGAGCAGATAAATTTATACTCAGTGTGTTTTTTCGCTAAGCCGACACATATTTCAGCCGATTCTTTCACCCATTCCCAACTTAAATCAGGATGGTCGTACCAGCCTATTGGACCCCAACCTTCTGTATTTCCGCAGACAATTCCATACTCTTTGGCCTTACCTGCGACTGCCCCGATGATAACGTCGATCCAGTTTATCATTTCGGTTTTGTTCTCCTTCCAAAATGTCATTAATTTGTTGAAATCCAAACGAATATCCCTGTCAATATTAGCTGTATTAACTGTTGAATCGATAAGCCTGCCTATCTTTGAATTGTGGTGAAACCATACGTGAAAATCAAGGGCACTATAATTTGTCAATTCGAGCGTTTCCAGTCCACTCCAGGTATGAAAGGATGTAAAGTAATCGATTCCGGGAAATTTCAGTTTTAGGTTGGCAATTAAATCGTTAGCAAAATCATTATAAAACTTTATATATAAACGTTTATCTTTTTCCCTGGGTTCGAAATTTTGAGGAAGATGGGCATTAGGATTATTAAGAATGAATTTCTTGGCGTCTGAGCGTTTGTTCAGCTCTGACTTCATCCAGTCGTATCCATTACAATCGGGGTATTCATTTAATAAATCAACGTAGACAATATTGTCATCCAGCAAGTTGTTTTTCTTCAAAAAATCCAAAGTCTCGGTCCAGCCACGTTGCAGACCTCCATCTTCGTTTAGAATTTCAAGGTTATTTCCGTGAGAAAGAAACCAGGAGGCTAATCCGACCCGTATGCCATATTTCTTGCATTTTGGAAGGAATTCGAGCAATGCCTCTCTTGGTCTGAAACTCATTGCATAATCATTTCCCCAAAGTGCAGGTATCCAGTCCTTTTTTGTTGCGCGATACTCATCTGAAATTTTCCCGTTTTTATCCGCAGCAACAAATTGAGGCATTGCATCCATTCGGATTGCATTATAACCGCGCTCCGACAGTCCTTCAAGCGCTTTATCCCAATCTTCAAATTCTCCGTATTTGTGATGCCTTAATATCCAGCTAAAATCCCACATGGCAATTGCAAGTGGTTTATCAATTTTCGAAACGGGGAGTCTTTCATAGGATTTCTGGTTCTTTATCCCTGCATTACTATTCCCGGCCAGTATAGTACCCGGAAGAGCCAAGGCTGCTGAGCCTGCCAATGCTGTACTCTTAATAAATTCTCGTCTTTCCATAGTAATAGGGCGAATGGTTAATTTTTTAATCCACTTCGTATGTTGTGTGATTTCCAGTCCTATTCATTTACCTGTATTAACTGACATGATAAATTTGTTGACTATTCTATTTCATTGTGCAATATATTAATACTTTATAGTAACTGATATTTTATTTTGATTTTATATCTTTGATTTTTGACACTTTGATATGTTATGCAACACCTTTTAAATTCAAATATCCGGTATCTGGCGGTTCATGAGCAGGATGAGAATTGGAGTCTTACTGTGCGAACAGCAGGATTTCAATCCATACAGCCATTTAGTGTTTACCCAACTGAGGGACATCCCCATGATTATTCATTTAATTACCAGAATGGGCGAATACTGGATGAGTTTCAGGTCATCTATATTACGAAGGGTTCAGGCACTTTTGAATCCTCGGGATATAAGAGTTGTCAAATAAGTGAAGGAACGATTTTTTTTCTTTTTCCCGGTGAATGGCACCGGTTTAAGCCTGAACAGTCGACTGGTTGGGATAGTTATTGGATTGGATTTAAGGGAAAATTTGCCGAAAATCTTCTGGCTAATGGTTATATTTCAGTCAATAACCCAGTAATTAAAATAGGGTACAACGAGGAAATTGTTGGTCTGTACAAACGAATTCTTGAAGCTGGAAATGAAGAACGTGCAGGTTATCAGCAGTATATATCAGGAATTGTGATTCATCTGTTGGGATACACTTATTATAGGGCAAAGGATAATCGATACGAAGATACGGATATTGCTGAAACTATTGACAAGGCGAGGATGCTGATTAGGGAGCGGATTAACGATGATATATCACCGGAAGAAATTGCTAAAGAGTTAGTTATGACTTATTCCTGGTTTCGGAGACTCTTTAAGCAGTACACAGGGCTAGCGCCTGCCAGGTATATTTCCCAGCTTCGTCTGCAGGTAGCCAAGGAGTTGCTTTCTACGTCTTCGAAATCTGTAAAAGAAATTGCGATTGCTATGAACTATGAATCAGTAGATTACTTTTCAACTCAATTCAGGCGCCAAACAAAAATGACACCCACTCAGTACAGGAAAAGCTGTATTGGAAAGTAGGGTCAGATCCGTTTAAAAACTTCTTGAATTTATCATTCCGGCAATTTTCAATTCGTTTTTTTGTCCTAAAATAATCAGTGAATTTCGGGATTATTACTCTTAATAATGTTATATTTGATTAGATTCCTTGTACCCCAAAAATTTATACTCTCTTCAATAACTCAATTAGGATCCTACAGCCACGACAGTAGTTGAACCTTACGAACATTAAGTAGTGGAATCAAATAGGATAAGAAAATTTGGATTACAAGTTACAGCCACGAGAGTGGCCGAATCTGAGTATCCACCGGTGCAGTTTACGGAACCGGGGGTAGAAGTACCAGCGTTAACCTCAGCCACGACAGTGGTTGAACTCAACGAACATTAATTTGAATCATCAAATGCAATTGGAAAATATGATTTGTAAGCAACAGCCACGACAGGGGCCGAATC
>CAINLJ010000237.1 GCA_903850335.1 uncultured Bacteroidia bacterium
AAATGGGGGAAATGCAAAAGATCACTAAATCTCCCTTTCGATTCCGTAGATTCACTCTTCTCAATTTCAAATTTTGGAAATTTCACCCTAATAATCAGCAAAGCCCACACAATTGCGAAGATTGCCAACCCGATGTATGGCTTTATCACACGTAACGTTTCGTTTTGCAGGAAGCTACCATACTCCCCTGCCGCTTTCATTGCCGAAATCTGCAAATCATCAGGCTCAACACCTGAAAAAATAAATACGGTTCCAATTAATACCCCCGTAACAGATCCTATCGGGTTAAAGGCTTGTGAAAAATTCAATCGCTGTTCCGAGGAGTTAGGATTTCCAAGTAACGCTATAAAGGGATTTGCACCGGTTTCCAGAAATGCCAGTCCGGAAGCGATCACAAAAAGTGCCATTAGAAAAAACCCGTACTGACCACTCAACGCAGCCGGCCAAAAAAGCAAACATCCTGCTGTATAGAGCAACAATCCGGAGACTATTCCTACCTTATAACTAAACTTACGCATTAAAATACCCGCTGGAATTGCGAGGACAAAATAACCCATGTAAAATGCCGATTGAATAAGTCCAGCCTGAAAACGTGAAATCTCCATGGATTTCATAAATTGTTTGATCAATATACCATTCAGGTTATTAGGAATTCCCCACATAAAAAAAAGCGTGGTGACAAGGATAAAGGGGACGAGAGTGCCCGACGCTATAAATACACTTTTCCGGGGGTTAGTCATATGTTTAGAATTTAGCATTTTTTAATGTGGCTAGCGCCTGGCAACTGACAGCTGGTAGTTTGTTGCCGGAGGCCAATTGCCAGCAGTCATCCCCGCTTATCCCTCATTCACAACCTTCATCGCCATATCTGCCCATTCCCAAAGCCTCTGTGGCTGATAATTTACTGTCGAGATGTCCTTCATAATATATTCGACATTACAACCTTTTGCTGCATTGTGAAAGCCAGACAATTGTTTTTTCGCTTCATCGATATCCCAGGATACAAATACTGCAGGAGAAGGCTTTCGACTCAGAACGTATTTGTCTCCAAGGTTACGCACTGCTCTGTCCACATCCACCCATCCACTCACTGAAACTTTACGCAAATTTGGAATCCTTGCCAAAATATCTGCTTTACCGTCCAATGGTTCGCAGCAGCCATAGTAGGTAAGTCCGAACCGTTTGAGCCATCGCAGGTCATGCTCAACAGCAAATTCCCAGTGCATTTCCGGGGAGACTGAGGTAAGTATTTGTGCATTAGAACAACCCCACATATTAATAGCTCGCACATAATCAGGATTAAAGACGGCACCCGGAAGCTCACTCGTATACCCATAACCTCCCGAACCGATACGGGTGTTATTACAATCCAGACTCAGCAAATTCATCGCTTCAAACTGATCCAGCTCATCCATCCAGGCATCGACCATTCTGTCGTAGGCAGCGTGAACCATATCAGGACGAAGACATAGATCCAGCATCGCCTCCTCAATACCCCACCACCGGATCAAAAAGTCCCATGGAGTGTACCAGATATGGGTCTGTCCTACTTTTTTAACCGGGATAATTTCATCAAACAAATCATGCATTGCCTCAAAGCTGTACTGAGTAGCCTTCTCCATATAGGTGATCCGTGGTCGCTTTATTTTCTCAATATCTTCAGGATCTTTTATTTGTATCTTAAAGTGACGTGAATAAATCTCATTATTTTTATCCGTGTGAACTGTATCCACATCCTCAACAATTCCAAAATCTGTCGTGTTATAGACAACAGGACAATCGAGGTAATCATTTACAATCATATCGCAGGGCATATGTTTCCATTGGTATACTGTTCGCCGAAGATTAGTCTCTAACTCCCTGGCCCAGGGATGTTGTGTTTGAACGGTAAGTTCATCATTAACATTCATCTCGTGCCAAGGAATTTCGTTGATCCACACCATCGGTCTCTCCTGATTCAGGTCGTTCAACTTTTGCCACAAAAGGGCTTTCTCCTTATGTACAGGCGAATCCGCAATCTCAGCAATTTGTGCACCAAGACTGCGTAAAACGGATTTTTCCTGAGATGACAAAATAATCTCCTCTTCCATTGGAATTTGCGGAATATGACTTGGATCGTGAAGCATATACAGTTAGATTGGATTATTTACAATTTGATTTTCCCGTTTATATAATTTCCCACTTTTCGAAGTGTTTCCACATCGATGTCGCGGATTCTTCCTTTATAATCCGGGCCAACATCGAGGGAAAAAATGTTCCCGTATTTAAGGGCACCAAGATAATCGAGGTAAAGTTTATTTGCAGGGAGGCACAACTGGTCATGTTTTGGAAGTGAATAAAACCACATCGCCCCACCATCATGTTTCGGTAAGATGGGATAGGTAAATTCTGCGGCAATATATCCTTTATAACCCGCAGCTTGCTTATTATATCCTGCTCCTGAAAAATCGTCCAATGCGGATGGACTTCCCATTTCTCCAAGTCGAATACGGCCGGCAGGAGTGCCATGATTGTAACCGGGAAGGCAATTGGGCTGAAATTGTTCTACCCATTTATCTGTATCCTCATGACTAAGTCCGCCGTCACCCTGAGCATGGTCGAACCAGATATATTCAATCGGTCCATATTGAGTCAGAAGTTCTTTAAGCTGTGCTTTTTTTATTTCCGGATTCTTTCCTCCATCCTTAAGGGAGACTGCTCCGGGGAAGGTCCAGTCTCCTTCTGAAAAATACAATGCCAGTTTTATCCCGTATTTATCGCATGATTTTCGAAGTTTTGCCAAAACATCAATCCTTAACGCGCTGTTTGTTACCTTCTTTTCAGTTGTTTTGGTATCCCAAAGGCAGAATCCATCGTGATGTTTTGTCAGAAACAGGATATATCCCATTCCTGCATCTTTGGCAACTTTACACCATTGGTCGGTATTACACCCGGTAGCCTTAAAATAAGTCGCATCTTTCCCTTCTGTTGGTGTCCATTCCTGTCCTGAGAAAGTGCTAAAAGACCAACAGATGAACATGCCAAATTTCATTTCTGAGATCTCCTTGGCACGAATGGTGTTGTCAATGCGGTTTAGATTAATCTGGGCCGATCCACGCAGAAATCCTAAAAAGAATAACATGGCCACCAAGGGCATGAGTTTAATGTTCAGCAAATTCATAAGAATAGTTTTAGTTTACCAGATTTGAAAAAGGTATTCAAAGATACAATTTGCTAAATCAATTGCCTAAATCTGTAGTAATAATTAGAGGCCGTAGTTAGTAAATTGAGTGCAATTCAAATTTGATCATTTAGTTTATTCCATTCGCCTTTTTTTATGACGAACGATAATCTCCTGAATAAAAACCAGGGCACCTGATTGCTTCGCAGATATATTTTATCCAATGTGTAGAGGCTTCGGAATGCAAAAATCAAAATGCAAATGTCAATAAGTTATAATTCAACCCGTTTCGGGTTGGGTTCGATTGACATTTCTTTTACCCTCAGTTTCGCTGAGGGCCACTAACATTTAACTCCTGTCGGAGTTCCCATATTAATCTTTTTCGAATTCTGACCGATTTCGTTTCAGGATTTAGCCATTCTGTTCAGTCCGAAAAAGAATGGATAAGGAGGAAAATACCGTCCCTAACCGGGACGGCTATCCATATTCTATCCTCAATTTCTACCCGTATTTTGTTCCTGGCGGAACAATGTTCAAGCATAATTTGCTTTGAAGGTTGAGATGAAGAAAATAAGGTTTTATATCCATAGAATAGATATTACCATTTCTGTTTTCAAATCAAAAATGACATTTACGATTGATTTAAAAGATTGAATTGGTCCAGGGAGAAGGGAAATTCCGTCCCTGGCCGGGACGGCGCTTCAGAATCTATTACAATTTCTACCCATATTTTGTTCCTCGCGGAACATTTTTCAAACAATTTTGTGGACATATGGAGATCAAATTAAAACGTTAATAAGGCCTCATCAAGAATTTACCGCTGACTAATTTTTTATCATTTCATTTGGGGAATAATATATGGAATCACATGGTTTCAAAGAGCTCCGTCGGAGTCTGATCTATATAACCACCGGTGCAATGGAAACGAACCTATCTTATTATTGAATCCTCCCGAAAAACCATTTGTAATCAGTAGGTTATAACGAACTCCGGCAGGAGTTCAATGTGAATAACCCCCGGTGTAGTGAAACGGAACCGGGGGTAGCGATGCGTAATAGACCCCAGCTCCGGAGTGGGCTGAACATCTTTTTGGTATCCTCTGGATGTACCTTATGGAATAAATAAAAGAAAATAAGTAGGTTATCGGTTTTATGTCCCCCTTGCCAGGATTCTCATATATAAATTCACGGAATGGGAAATATTTCCATCTGCTTTTAAACCTTATTTCTCTTCATATTAACTTTCATAGCCCCGGAACCCCCTACCACCTCAAATCTTATTTCCTTTTTTTTATTTATCCAGCTTGCTTATTGCCCGACTCAATACAAAATTATTTTCCTTTAGCGTATTGTAAGCCTCATCCTCATCCAGATAAAACAGAGTCTTAAGAATATGTTTCGCGCGCTGAATAAGCTTTTCATTAATACACTCAACCTCTGTCATGTAGCAGCCATGAACTTTACCCAGCCGGATCATCGCTGAGGTAGAAAGAAAATTAAGAACCTTTTTGGTGGAAGTTCCAGCCTTCATTCTTGTCGAGCCAGCCAAAACTTCATTCCCCGATTGAAGCGATATCACCCGATCACAAAAGGGAAGCGATTGGACTTCCTCTTCCTGTACCATAACGGTAAAGGCACCGACAAATTTTGCATATCCAAGGGCAGACTGGACATAATATGCGGAGCCACTGACAGATATTCCAATGACAATATCTTTGGCTGTGATGTTGGCAAGCAGCAAATCTGGAACCGAGCTGGCATCTTCCTCAAAATTAGTCTCAATATCAATGGATGCATCGGCAACACCCCCGGAGATAAAGGTGAGTACACGATCTCTTGGAAAGCCAAATGTACATGCAATCTCGACTGTATCGATAGCAGCAAGCCTTCCACTCGTACCAGATCCAACATAAACTAAACGTCCGCCATTTGTCAGGCTTAGCACAATCTTTTCAGATACCTCAGAGATGGCGGCTAATGATTTCTCAAGATTCTCACCCGATTCCTGCTCAGAATTCCATAAAAGACGAACAAGATCATCCGTATTTAGCTTCTCGAGTCTCACTGAATCATCATAGGGAATCTCAGTATTGTAACGACTATACTCCTTCTTAAACCGCGTATCCTGCGCTTTTTCCTCTCCAATTGCCAGCAGTACCGCACCTAACAAAGGAAGTGTATTTCCCTCCGGCATGACTTCAATTTCAACTCCCGGACAAGAAAGTAAATTTTCCTTTTTTAAACCTTCTTCCAAAGATGCAGCCAGGGGAAATTGAACTTCAGAAACTGCCACTGAAAGTCCTCCACCAATGACAATTTTATTTATCCCGTAAAGCAAGTGTGCTGTACCAATTATTCCTGCCAGATTCTTCAGATATTGATCCCTGACCGAAAGGTATTTATCCTCAGTAAATATATTACCAAGTTTTTTCGCAGGATCAAATTCAGCTAATGCCGAGGCACTCGCTATTTCGTCATAGTAACCTGAGGGAGTATAAGTACATCCAAGCAATGGAATCGCAAAGTTAGGTGTCCACTTCCTGCCGTTTCGCCAGACGGTAAAACCCAGTCCGGTGCCAATCGGCATAACCCCAATCGTTTTTAGTCCGGTTAAGTAACCCAGGGAAGCAGCACCTACAGACGTAGCATCTGCATCGTTAATAAGGGTTACCGGAACTCTAAAACGATCCTCAAGCCAGACAACCCAACTGTTATTGGTTAGTGCCTTAATATGACTTGCCGCAATCAGTAATTTCTTTCCGGCATAGTCTACAACCCCGGCTGTTGATATACCTATTCCACCAACCTTTTGACCATCTGACAACAATTTATCAAGCAGATCTTCGAGGGCACCGATGAATCCGATGGTATCTGAGCCGTTACTTAATCTGCTTTTAACTCTTACGACTGGACACTTTTCTAAGATTCCCGGCACATCAGGAATAGTAAGACTGTCATTAAGCCCAACAGCCACACCTTTCAGCCACGTACCACCAATATCTATTCCGAGGTAAACTTTTGCCATCAATTTAATCCTCCCTGACCCCGATACAATTTCAATGGTTTGTCGAGTTTAACCTTGAGAACAGTGATATATTTATCGAGAACATTTTCGGGCACATCGATATACACTAATCCGGGAACAGGACTCCAGGAGATTTTGCCCACAACCTTATGAGGCAGTTGTGTGCCATTCCCTACTACTGAGATATCCGAAATCTTATTGATCAATCCCTTTATCATTATTGTACCAGAAACATGTCCGTGTAAAAAAAGGTAGAGCGAAGTTGAGTCCTTGGAGAGAGTAGTAGGTCCGTAAAAATGACCCTGAGGCAGACCACCTGCAGTACTAAAGATTGCTTCACCATGTTTTTTGTTCCAGGCTCCGAGTTCCTTCAGAACATTAATCTGCTCGTCAGGGATCGTGCCGTCTTCTTTAGGTCCCATGTCCAGCAATAAATTTCCACCATTCGAGACTGCATCAACAAATATCGTAATAACTTCATAAGGTGTTTTCCAGTTATTATCATTGTGAAATCCCCAGTTATCGTTTGTAGTCATACATAACTCCCACCAGTTAAACTTTGGTCTTGAAACAGGAAAGTTTTGTTCTGGTGTGTCATAATCGCCATAACCCTGTAACCGGCCATTAATTATCGCATCGGGATTTCCCGATAAGATTAGATTCCTTACCTTCTGCGATTCCCACTCTTCTGCACTATGTTCCCAGTCGCCGTCAAACCACCAGAGATCAGGTTTAAACATTGTGTTAATCTCTTTTATCTGCCCCTGAAAGAAAGACCGGAACCGGTTCCAGCGATCATAATCATTATCAACCTTATACCGGGAACTATCTTTAAGAAACCCAGGATAGTTATTATCAGACCAGTCGATAAGTGAAAAATATGCACCGCACTTGATATTACGTTTTCTAAGCTCATCGAAAAACGGTTTGACCATATCGCGTTTTGCCGGAGTCGCCTTAACGATACTCATATTATTCATTTTGGTATCGTACATTGCCACTCCATCATGATGCTTTGTAGTGAGCACTGAATATCTGGCTCCACTCTCCTGGATAAGATCAGCCCAGGCCGCAGGATTATAATTTTTAAGGGTAAATCCTTTGAGCTGTTTCATATAGTCGTCATGACTGATCTTTTTATTATGAAAACTCCAGGATTCATCAATGCCATTGACAGAATAAATGCCGGCATGAATAAATATTCCAAGCTTAGCATCTGCAAACCATTGCATTTTCTGTTTAATTTCCTTTGGGTCAATTTTCGATTGGGAAAAACAATAAACACTACTCAAAATCATCAAACCTAACAGGCAAAAAAATCGTCCAATTCTCATAATAATTTTCTATTTCTAATTGTTATTTTTTAGGTACACCATTGCACAGCCCCCTTTAACCGGAACACTCAAAATGATCGTTTTCCCGATAGTTTTATACTTTATGTTTACCGGTTTTTCTGTCCCCGGATACAAGGCCTGACAGGAAATCAGATCGTTCAATCCATTCAGATTAATTACTTTAACCTCAATAACATCACTTTTCGCATAAACCACCGGAATAGAAAATCCGCCCCTTATCTTAAAAATATTTACTTTGGCCAAATGGTCTGATACGCTCACCACATGAGGTTGCAAGACCCATTCGCGGCCTTGCATAAGTTTCATCAGTGGTCCATAGTCAAGGTAAGCCTGATCAACATCAGGTGATGGGGATATTGAATGATCGTTATTCGGGAAGGGGCACATCGGGAAGATACCCATGTAGAGATATTTTTGGAAGAAACTGTCGCCACCTTCTTTTCGTACCGTCCCGGCTTCGTCAGTCCAGCCAAGTGCAGATTTGCTGATACACATGAATGAAGTTAAATTTAAGGAATTGCCACAATATGAAAATTCATCAAATAATCCATCAACATCACCTAGGAGATCAATTCGTTTATCATGATTATTGGCAAATATAACTTTGTTGGCCCCGTGCATGATTGATGAAAGTTTAGGTGAAAGCTTTTTCCAGGAGGAGATAAGTGACCGTACCGGCTTCCCTTCAAACCAGGAAATCCCGTCATCTTCACGTTCATTAAACATTCTGAACCAATCAAAACGATCAATGCAAATGCCAAAGGAATTTGGAATTTCTTTCACATGCCGGCGTGCCTGTTCCAGTAAAAAGCTACTGTAAACACTATCTCCGCAATCCATCGCAATTCCATTTTCCCAGGTATAAAATGGTACTGGAACGGCGCTATTTTTAAATTTCGGCTCTTTAATGCTATTCTCCGGAATAGGCAGAATCGCTTTCTTAAATTTTGAATAAAGAATATCGTTACAATCTTTCCACAATTCAGAATCCGGTTTTGGGGTGATAATTGACGAAGGAGGGGATTTGACATTTGAGCCAAATTCAGTGACGTTGAAATAGTTTAAGACATAAAATCCCATTTCTCTGTATTTTTTAGCGAAATCATCCATCCCGTTTATTGTGATCATATCCCCGCCAAACCTCTTCCATTTTTCATTACGCTGCAAAGGTGGCAGATACATACCCATGTATGGAAAGTCAAAACTTGCCTGCCAATTAACTGTAAATGCCATTTTTTTCATTTTTTCAACATCAAAATTCATCGACTCCATTGAATACGATGAATATGCTGCAGTTCCTCCCATCTGGTTGGCCAATGGATTTTTTGGCAGAAAAAAATCTGGATAAGTGTCTTTCATCCATGCAAGGCCACATCGCCAGTCATTTTGGTGAGCGATCAGGTCAAACGAAAACTTAATTGTATTTTCCGGAGAGATGCGATTATGCAACCTGCTAAATGTTATTGTACCATCGGCAGTGGTTTTCATTGTCAGGTTGATGATATTATCCTCTGGTGAAAGTGCAATTGTCAGCCCTGCATCTTTATTTTCTTCGAATACGGATACAAAAGGAATACTAATCAGATTTTCCTGTGACGGTATAAAACCCACCGCCATATTTTCATATTGAAAATAAGGGGCGCCGTAAAAATAAGTTGCATTGACAAATGGCACGGGGACCAGTGGATCGATCCAATAATGCGCCCTGTCACTTGCTGGTGGCTCAATTTTAGTTAAATCGGTTTTCAGATTACCTTGTACCATTAGAGAATCAAACTGAGGCGCACCCCAGGTAGTCCAGATTTTTGTTTCAGCAGGTTGGTTTGGATAAGTCAATTTAGTATCAATCCGGGTCCCCCATGGTTTCCCCTCGCCTTTAATTGTCAATTCACACCGGATACTATTCGGGGAAGGGATAAAATGTTCAGTAAGGATACATGAGGCTTGTAATGAATCATTTATCAGCTTCTTTTCAATTACAAAAGAACCATCTTCACATTTACGGGAATGAGTTTCCCCGACTATTTTACATCCATGTAATTCATTAGATAAATGAAACGGAGAAATTTTTACTCCATCAGAACGAATAATTGACGTGATATCTCCCTTTTCTGAAATTCCTACAATCAAATTCTTCGTCTTCAATTGGAATGCCGAAGCGGCAATGCTTATAAATACAAGTAAAAGAAGACAGGTTTGTTTTTTCTGAATATTTCTCATTTCCTTACAAAAAAATCAAATACTTTGAAAACTGTTTAACCTAAGATCTGGACAATTTTGTAAAAATATAAAACTATCCTTACCTAATCAATTAATTTTAACTCTCATTTAACAGACTACATTATTCTTTAATATGGATTATGTTCAGAAAAAACACCTAATTTTGATCTTCCATTAATACAATCTGATCATGAGGACTATACTTATACTTGTCATTAGCTTTTGCTTCACAACTGCTGCCTTAGCGCAGATATCCATTGTAAGAAACGGGAAAGCTACAGGCAGGATCGTTGTGAATCAAAGCCATACAACAGACCTTAAGGCAGCCAATATTTTGAATAGTCTCATTAAGAAGATAACCGGTGTCACCTTACCAGTTGTTTCAGTGAATACAAAAATAGAGCGTGGAGACCTTATCCTTGAAAGTCAATCCGCACTTAAAGAATCAGGTATTGAGGAGGATGGTTTCAGATTTACGAGTAATGACTCAACTTTTGTGATTACCGGATCCAAAGGATCAGGATCTGTTTATGGTGTCGTAACAATGCTGGAGGATTACTTTGGGGTTCATTATTATGCAGCAAACAGTTGCACTTTTCCCCATCTTAAGGAGCTAAATCTTCCTATGAATATCTCCAGGACCGAGAACCCAAGTTTCCGTTTCCGTCAGACTCAGGCATATAGTCTTGCAACAGATACGCTATATAAAATCTGGCACCGGCTGAAAGAGCCCAGGGAGATTTTTGCAGGAAATTACTGGGTTCATACGTTTGACCGCATCATGCCATCGGGAAAATACGGAAAAACCCACCCGGAATATTTTTCATTCATCAACGGAAAGCGTCGTCCGGGAGCTGCAAGCCAATGGTGCCTGACTAATCCGGAGGTGTTTGAACTTGTATCTGCTAAGGTTGATTCTATCTTCCGTGCCAATCCTGGCCGACACATAATTTCGGTGAGTCAGAATGACGGGAACAGCACAAATTGTTCCTGCGAAAAATGTAAGACGATAGACGAAAAGGAAGGGAGTCCGTCGGGAAGTATAATTTATTTTCTCAATAAACTGGCTGCACGTTTCCCTGACAAGGAATTTTCAACTCTCGCTTACCTCTATTCCGTTGCACCCCCTAAAAAAATTAAACCGCTTCCAAATGTCAACATCATGTTGTGTGATATCGATTGTTATCGTGAAGTTAGTCTTACCGAAAATGCTTCAGGTAAATCATTTATGAAGAACATGGAGGGATGGGCGAAAATCTCAAATAATATTTTTGTCTGGGACTATGGGATCAATTTTGACAATTATGTCTGTCCGTTTCCAAATTTTCATATCCTTCAGACCAATATGAAACTGTTCAAAAAGAACAATGTGAACATGCATTTTTCTCAAATCGGAGGTAGTAAGGGTGGTGATTTTTCAGAGTTAAGGAGTTATGTGGTCGCGAAACTTTTATGGAATGTGAATTGTAATGTTGATTCTGTTATTCAATCTTTTTTAACCGGTTATTATGGGAAAGCAGCACCCGTTATTTACCAGTACATGAAAATTCAGCAGGGGGCCTTGTTGGGAAGCAACATTCCTTTGTGGATTTACGACACACCGATAACACACAAGAACGGCATGTTAAATCCTCAGTTAATGCGCAGGTACCGGGAGCTTTTCGACAATGCGGAGGAAGCAGTAAAGGCAGATAGTATCTTATTGAAACGCGTCTGGCAGGAACGTCTCTCCATTCAGTATGCAGAACTTGAGATTGCACGCACTTCCGCAATCGAAAATGCAGACCAGATCCGGAAGGAACTATCACTTTTCCGAAATCGTGCCCATATACTGGGGGTAACCAGCCTAAACGAAAGAAATAATACTATCGAGGCATATTGTGATCTTTATCTGGAACGTAACATCCCTTCAGCCAAATCAAGTCTGGCTCATCAGGCGAAGGTTAATTTTCCATTACCACCCGACAAACCTTATGATAAAATTGCCGATAAAGCACTTACTGACGGGTTATTAGGAGGGGCAACATTCAATGAAAGCTGGGTTGGATGGAGTGGAAAAGATGGAGAAGTGATAATCGATCTTGGTGAGGTAAAGGAAATAGAATCCGTGCAGGCAGATTTTCTACATAAACTGGGTTCATGGATTCTGCTTCCCAAAAGCATGTCATGCTATGCCTCAACGGATAATCTTACATACAGTCTGATTGGGAAGAAAGAGATTGCTGAGGATCGTTCCGTGGAGGTAAAGTATGTCAATATTGGTGTTAAAGCCAACGAAAAGATTAAAGCCCGATATATCAAAGTACATGTTGAAACCATTGGGCTTTGTCCTTCATGGCATTATGGCGTTGGATACCCGGCATGGTTTTTCATGGACGAGATCTGGGTCTATTGAGTACAATGATTATCTCTTTCATGCTGGGATTGACGTTTGAAAGATCTCAATTAATACAGCCGTTCGCCAATTGCTGATTTAAGTTTAAAAATATTTATCGTGTAGTCGATTCGGGATTTAAGTAACATAAGACTGCTTTCGGATACAGAAGTAGAGCCATCAAGGAGTTCAAGGTTTGTGATTACACCTGCATCGAACCGGGCTTTGGCCATGTCGTACGCCTGAATGGCCTGTTTGAGTTGCAGTTGAGATTGCTCAACCTTTTTTTGAGCTGCTTTTAAATTTGTCTCGCTCTCAATAACCTCGTCAATGATTGTGCGTCTTGAGATCTCTGTTTCCTGATCATTTACCAATATTGAAGACTTAGCCTCAACAATTTTGTATTTATTCCTTTTACCATCGAAGAGTGGCACTTTCAATCCTAAGCCGGCTACAAAGTTTGCCCTTGGATCGTACATATATGGGATATATCCGTTTCGCACTCCTGCTGAGGCAAAGGCATTTACAACAGGATTATTTGCTGAATTAGTCATGCTGAGCTTTAATTCAGCCAAACGTGCTTTTTGACGGGCCAGTTTCATTTCATCACGATTTTGCAGCGCAGAAGCGATCAAGGTATCGCTTTGCAGAAATGGAAGACTGAAATTCAGGTCATTCTTTACACGCTGTGATGTTTGTTCCGGTTTTCCTAACAATGAATTAAGATGACTTATCTGAACTTGTTGCATGGTTGTAAGGTCGGTCTTTTGATTTTCGATAGCCGAAATCCTGACTTGTGTGGTCAATATCTCATATTGTGTAGCCGATCCGGTTGCTTGTTTCTTTTGAACAAAACGAAGATGTTCATTCAGTGTATTTAGTTGTTCATCCTTTATCTTAACTGCTTCCTGCAGGAATACAAGTGAAAAATAGTTTTGAATTGCGGCCTCAGACAGCTTCTGTTTTACCTGCTCCAATGATTGACGGGTTAGCTCTTTACCCTGTTTTTCGAGCGAAATTGTTTTTTCTGTTTTCCCAAAATCCGAGATTGTCTGACTAATGTTTACACCGGCTGAGTAATTATCTTTTGGCATGAAGGCAAATTTTCCCATACCTGCAATATCAATTTCGGAAATCGGTCCAATCCTGGAATACGAGCTAGTAAGATCTGCGTTGGGCAGGTTTTCTGCCTTGGCAGCACCTATTTTAGCATCCGAAACATTCAGGTTCTCCATAGCTTTCTTAACAAGCGGATGATTCTGAACCACCTCACTGATAATCGAATTAAGGGATAAAGAATCCTTGGCAAGCTGCTCGCCCCTTAGCTGTGTTGTTGAAAACAATCCCAGCAAAGGGAGCAAGAGGAGTAAATATTTTTTTGTTTTATGAAACATATTGTTAAACTTTAACTGGTGATTTTTTATGTTTTGTTTTCATTATTATAACAGGTATCAGACCCAGGAATGTAAGGACGGATGCCATCAGGAAGTCATCGTCAATGCCTGCAATATAAGCTTGTTTACTGACGTGGGACAGGATCATATACTTACTTTGCTGTGCTGCTGCCGCGATGTTGCTGCCGGTATGTTGCTGTGCAAAGTGGCTTATTTCGCCTGCAATATTTTTAAACTGCTGGCTACCTGCCTGAATAGCCGATCCAAACATCTGTGAATGGTAATTTACCCTTGTAGTGAGCATAGTTGTAAAAATCGCCACTCCCAGACTTCCTCCCAGCTGACGCACCGTATTTGATATCCCGGAAGCCTGCGCCATTTTTTCTCTGGGCAGTGTTAGTAATGATAGGTTACTAAGTGGAGTAAAAATAATTCCCATTGCAAACCCTCTCAGATAAAGCGATGCCATCACAAAGCTATGCTCTGTGAGATATGAAAGTTGAGAATTCAGCCAAAAGCTAAATCCTAAAACAACGACTCCTAAAATCATTGGGATTTTGGGACTCCAGACATCAGAGACTTTTCCGGCAACGGGTGACATAAATCCCTGGATTATCCCTACAGGAAGAAAGACTGCACCAGCCTGAACTGCTGTGTATCCCATGGAATTCTGCAGATAAAGCGGCATCAGAAAAGTGCTACCAAACATACCCATACTGAAAACAAGCATCACAAGATTACCCATCCCAAAATTATAATCACCCAAAAGGCGTAAATCGATGAGCGGGTGATCTGTCGTTAGCTCTTTTGTGATGAAAATTGCCAAAGCCAGAATGGAAATGGCAAAACAAACCAGTACGTACGGGGCTGACCAACCGGCAGAATTACTCGCCGCACTCCCCTCAGACAAGGCATAAAGCATCAGGGGTAAAAATGTGATCACCGAAATTAATCCAACAAGATCAAATTTCCCTGCCCGCCTGTTTATATATTCATTCTGGATCAGGATTGTAAATACCATAGCTGCGATACCAAATGGGATATTAACGTCGAAGATCAGCTGCCAGGTGAAATTGTCAACCAGATAACCACCAATCAACGGGCCAAATGATACGGAAGCCGCTGCTGAAATAGCCCAGAATCCTATTGCCATACCTCTTTCCTTAGGAGGAAATTCCCGGGTAATAATTGCCATACCAAGGGGTTGAATAGTTCCTGCGCCCAAACCCTGCACGATTCTTGACAAGATCAGCGTATTTTCATCATGTGACATTCCGCAAAGCATTGAACCTATTGTGAACATCAAAAGGCCTAAAAAGTATAGCCGTTTATAACCAAACCTGTCTGCCAGCCACCCTGATGTAGGAAGCATTACTGCCATTGAAAGCATGTAAGCGGTAACGACCCATTCAATTTTATCGATTCCAACTCCAAATGAAGCCATGATCTTGGGTAGCCCGACATTTACAATTGTGCTGTCAAGAACTGCCATGAAGGTTCCAAGCATAATATTGGCCAGGAGGAACCACTTATAACTGTCATGTCGCGGATGAAATGCTGAACTCCTGTTACGTAGTTTCCTGCGTAACTTGTGCGACAGTGTGACTTGCTTCATTATTAACGTACTATTTTAACTACGGCCGACATTCCCGACAGGATGCGAAAGGCGGAGAGTCTTTTCCCGTCCTTTACGCCCTCTATCGATATCTTCAATTGCACCCGCTGAGTCACCTTAGTAAAATTTCCCGATGCATTGTTTGCCGGAATTAACGAAAATTGTGATGCAGTATTAGAGCCTATTTCAATGATTTTCCCCGTAAATGTGACTCCCGGATAGGTATCCAGACCAAACAGACAAGGTTGGCCGGGATGCAGACCCTCAAGCTTTGTCTCCTCAAGAAAGATAGCAATCCATAACTTACGATCATTTACTATCGTATAAATCGCCTGACCAGGCTGTGCAATATCACCAGGCATTAACCACCGTTTCCCGATTATTCCATCAGAAGGTGCATAGAGTTTTGCATTATTGATCTGAGTCTGAATCACATTAATCTGTGCCTGCGCACTCTCGACAGAAGCCTGGGTACTTTTTATCTGTGAACTGGAGACCTTTGCCTGCGAGAGGTCTGCTTCCAACTGAGCTTGAGCTGTCTCCAGAGCTTTTTTAGCATGATCATACTGTTCCCGTGTAATCACATCGCTCTTAAACTGACTCTTAGCCCGGTCATAATCAGCCTGAACCCTGCTGAGTGTTATTTCCTGTACCTTGTTATTCTTCAGGTCATACTGATATTTCGCCTGAACCTGTAGTACTGCTGCCTCAGCCTGCATTTTGGTTGCTATGGCCTGATTCTTCTGGGCTACAAGATCTGTACTGTCAATAACAACAAGCAACTGCCCTTTTTTCACTGAATCCCCCTCAGCTGCAAAGACCTGACTGATACGTCCAAGCGTTTTAGGACTAACAGCGACATTATCAGCCTCAACATGGGCATCGTCCGTATTGATGTATTTTGAATAGTCGATATACCAGTAAACAGCACCACCGGCCAGCAGCAAAATAATCAACATCAAGGGAATATATACTTTCCCGCTTTTCTCTTTTTTTACTTTTTCCATTTTTATTTCGATATTTTAAGATTTTTCATCGTATTAAAATCCAGTTCAATATTCCTTATTCTTCTCTATTGATAATATGGATATCAAAATCTCCTTCATCTGTTGTGAAGCCAGCGAAAGTGCCTCCTGCTGCTCATCACTCAGCATGACCAACTTGCTTTTCAGGTTTATGACAAGATCCTCCTTAACCTCTTCAAAATCTGCCAAACCCTTAGCCGTAAGTGAAATATTGACTATTCTCCTGTCTTTGGGATCATGTTGACGTTCAACGTATTCCTCTTCGATAAGCCGGTCAACAATAACCGTAACATGTGGTTTAGGCATTGAAAGACAATTACCGATGTCAGACATTGAAAGCATTCCGTTTCTCTTCAGGATGCCCATCACAAACATTCCACCCGGAGTAATTGATGATTTGTTTTTCAGTGGCTTCGAAATACTCTTGTACAACAATGGATGTATGGCAAGCAGGTTTTCCGCAATAATATCAACTTTTAGTTTCGACATAGGAAATATTCATTTTTTATAATGGTTACAAAAATATAACTATTATTTCTCATGAACTAATTGTGGAGGTTAAGTTGATGTTAAATTATTGAGTCATGTGCTTCTTTTCCTGTATTCCTGAGGAGACATCCCCATAACTTTTCTGAACACGCGCGAGAAATAAAACTGATCATCGAATCCAATTTCGCGGGAAACATCTGCAATGAGCCAGCCTGAGTTGTCAAGCAATCTGCAGGCACGTTGTATTTTTAGCTGAATAAAATATTCGATAGGCGGGTGACCCGTACGGATCTGAAAAATGGCAGAATAATACGACGTCGAAAGTGAGGTTTGTGAGGCTATATCTTTAAGCTTTAATTTCCGGTTTATATTTTCGAGCATAAAATTGATGCTTTGAGAAACGGGATCATTATCTACGGTTTGTTTGGCAACTCTGAATTGACTGGCATGTGTAAAAGAAGATAAGAGGTAGTTTAGGCACAAATTAGTGTACTCAAGGCTTTCGATGCTAAAACCCCGATGCAGATTCCGGAAAATCTCTGAGAAAAGTTCAATCCTATCCCTAATCCTGGATGTTTTTCCCCTTTCAATACCAATACTTTGGCATGCCATTCGTGCAAATAAACCAGCCTTAACTCCGGTAAAATGAATCCAATAGATAGACCATGGATTATCTTCTAAGGAATGATAGGCATGTGCCATTCCTGCAGGAATGATAAAAAAATGATCTGCCAAAATAGGATGTACGATCTTTCCTACGCGGATCTCCCCTTCTCCGTCAATGCAATAAATTAAAATATACTGGTCACTTCCTGCCAGGCGTTCCCGGAAATGATAACGTGCCTGAGGATAATAACCAATATCAGTAAGATATAAGTCAGCTATCAGAGGATTTTTACGGATCAGCAACTCAATCTTATCCGGCAAAACAAAACTAAACTGTCCCGGGAATCCGTCTTCTTTCTTCATATTATCAATACTTCAGAATTTTCCTTACTTTTAATTCCAGATATAGGAATTACAAAATAACATAAATTCAACGCATTAGTGATGCAATCTCAATTATTTAAGTTTCGGTTGCAGGCAATTAAAATAGTGATATAATCCATATTTTCATAATATTGTTCATTCTATATATTAGGTACCAAATCTATTTTTGCTATAACTAATTCAATTAAACGTGGATAAAACTAAATTCAACAAACCATTTATTTTGGGCATTACACTCGTCTCGGCTATGGGTGGATTATTATTCGGTTATGACTGGGTAGTCATCGGTGGAGCAAAACCCTTTTACGAACGTTTTTTTGAAATAGCCTCTTCCCCACATCTCCAGGGTTGGGCAATGAGCAGCGCGTTGGTTGGCTGTCTGGCAGGAGCTATGGCATCCGGATATCTTACAGATTTGTATGGACGGAAGCGCCCTCTCATCGCGGCGGCGGCGTTGTTCACAATTGCAGCAATTGGTACCGGAGCCGCAAATCAGTTTTCATTATTTATCTTTTTCCGGCTAATTGGCGGTCTTGGAATCGGGCTCGCATCTGCATTGTCGCCGATGTATATTGCCGAAATTTCCCCTGCTCACCTGCGTGGGAGACTTGTATCCATCAACCAGCTTACGATAGTTATTGGGATTTTAAGTGCTCAGATCATTAACTATCTTATTGCGGAGAAGGTTCCGGAAGGTGCTTCGGCGGACCTGATCCTGCATTCCTGGAACGGACAGACAGGCTGGCGCTGGATGTTCTGGGCTGGGACAGCACCGGCGGTTCTTTTCTTCATCTTCTCATTTTTTATTCCGGAGAGCCCGCGTTATCTGGGTAAATGTGGAAAGTGGGATCTGGCACTTAAAATTCTGGAACGAGTAGGAGGAAATGATTATGCAATGCAGGAGCAGATTGAGATCTCAGAAACTCTGCATGAGAATGGCTCAAAAATCGACTGGAAGATATTGACATCTCCAAAAGTACGACCTGTGCTTGTATTAGGTATTACTTTGGCCGTTTTTCAGCAGTGGTGTGGCATTAATGTGATCTTCAATTATGCCGAAGAGGTATTTACATCGGCAGGTTATTCAGTTGGCGACATGTTGTTTAATATAGTGATCACAGGTACCGTTAACCTGATTTTTACAATTCTTGCGATGCGGATGGTCGATAGCTGGGGACGCCGAAAACTCATGCTGCTGGGTGCAGGGGGGTTAGCCCTAATATATTTGATTCTTGGAACATGCTATTTCTTTGAACTCAAAGGACTTGCTATTTTGATTCTTGTGATGGCCGCTATCGCAACATACGGACTAACACTTGCACCAATCACCTGGGTTGTTCTTTCCGAGATTTTTCCTAACAGCATACGGGGTACTGCAATGGCAATTGCAACGTCAGCCTTGTGGATTGCCTGTTTCGTCCTGACCTATACATTCCCGGTATTGAATAAACTTCTAAATGCAAGTGGCACTTTTTGGCTTTACGGAGTGATCTGTCTTGCCGGATTTATTTTCATAATGCGCAAATTACCAGAAACTAAAGGCAGTACCCTTGAAGAGATAGAGAAAAAATTAACACACTAACCATTGAATTCATGATAAAAATAGTCGTTGCCCTGCTTTTAATTTCATCGCTCCTCAACTGTAAAGCACAGAAATTTCTACTCAATTCTCCGGATAATAAGCTCGCTGCTGAGATAGAAATTGATCAATCGATCAGAGTAAAAATTGTAAAAAATGGTGAATCAGTTGTAAATCTGGAAGGCTTATCCCTTGAATTGGCTGCTAAATTGAAGCAATTGTCGAAATTAAGGGTAATTAAAACGGCACGAACAAGCGCAAACGAGGAAATTCAACCCGTTATCCATGAAAAAAGTAAGACCTATAGAAATTTATATAATGAACTCAGTATTGGACTTAACTTGAATATGGGTCTGACATTCCGGCTTTTTAATGAAGGATTTGCTTACCGGATTTCTTCCTCAATAAAAGACAGTCTCACAATACGTAAAGAAAATCTGAAGATACAATTTCAAGAGGGCGATTCAGTTCGTTTTCAGCAATCTCCAACATTTAGTTCAGCATATGAGACACCCTATGAATTTAAGAAGATCAGTGAACTGGAAAACAAAAACCTATGTAATCTGCCAATTCTGATTCAAAAGAAAAACGGAACATTCGTGATGTTCACAGAATCTGATTTGTACAATTTCCCGGGCCTGTGGGTTAATGGAACCGGCAGTAATGAATTAATTGCCGTCAATCCTCATTATCCAAAAAATCTTTTGACAGACGGAAATGTGTATTCCCATGGACAGGTTACCGGGATCGCTGACTATATCGCTAAGGTGAAGGGGACAAGAACCTTTCCGTGGAGGCTTTTCGCGATTACTGACCACGAAGATGGGCTGATCTCCAATAATATGGTTTACCTCCTGGCTTCCCCTACGGAATTAAAAGATGTTTCTTGGATAAAGCCAGGAGTCGTGATGTTTGACTGGTGGGGTAAGAACAATATTTATGGCGTTGATTTTAAGGCCGGGATAAACACTGAAACAGCAAAGTATTACATTGATTTTTGTGCTGCACATGGTTTCCGGTATTTTCTATTTGATGATGGCTGGTGCCCGAAGGAGGACTTGCTTCATGAGGAAAAAGGGTTAAACATGGCTGAAGTAACCGCCTATGCAAGAGGAAAGGGTGTTGATATCATGTTGTGGGTAATGTGGAATGGCCTGAAGAAACAATGGACTGAAGCATTTGATCAGTTTCAAAAATGGGGTATTAAAGGGATCAAGATGGACTTTATGAACCGTGATGATCAGCAGATGGTCGAATTTTATGAGGCTGTTGCCGGCAAATGTGCAGAAATGAAGATGGTTGTCGACTTCCATGGAGCCTATAAACCGTGCGGGCTCAGTCGTAAATATCCCAATGTTCTGACCCGAGAGGCTCTGATTGAATTTGAATACAACGGTGGCAATAACTGGGATAACCCTACGCATCACAACCTGTTGCCTTATATCCGGATGTTTACAGGTACGATGGATTATATTCCTGCCACTATGCGAAATTCTACAAGTGGGAATTTCCGTCCTGTAGGTGATTATCCTATGGGGCAGGGAACCAGGGCGCATGCTATGGCACTCTTCGTTATCCTTAGCAGTCCGATGGAGATGCTGCCTGATTCACCTTCCGACTATTACAGGGAAAAGGAGTGTACCCAATTTCTTTCGAAAATTCCTGTTCAATGGGATGAAACTCTTTTGTTGAAGGGTAAGATCAGCAAATTTACAGTCCTGGCCCGCAGATCAGGAGATGATTGGTATGTAGGTGCCATAACCAATGAACAGGAACGAATGCTGGAATTACCAACCGATTTTCTTAAACCGGGGAAATACAAAGTAGAGGCTATTCAGGATGGTATTAATGCAAATACAAGGGCTGAGGATTACAAAAAAATTGAGCTGATCATCACTGCCGGTGAAAGTATGAAAATGAACATGGCAGCCGGAGGTGGATGGATCGCAAGATTTACTCCAATAAAATAATTACATCACAAATGTTCAAAATAGAATGATTGAAATTGGGCAAAAAGAGTTTTGCACATGGTTGTTTTCAAAAATAGAACATAAAACAAAAAAACAAAAGAATGGAATTATTGCACAAGTAATTAACGGACGAAATCCTAAAAACATTCTATGATGTGTACAACGAATTAGGTTATGGTTTTCTCGAAAAAGTGTATCAAAACTCCTCGTTTATGGAGTTGAAAAATAGGTGTTTTAAAGTTGAGGCGCAAAAACAAATAAAAGTCTGTTACAAAAATATTGCAGTTGGCTTATTGTTGAACTTTGGAATAAAACCCGAATTCAGAAGAAAAGTATTTGACAACAGCAGAAAAAAATTAAATTAAGTGAAGGAGAGAATAAAGCACCAATTGAGATCCAAATAAAAAAATTGCTAATGCCTTAAATATACCATCATGAAAAATATCGTATCAGTAGGTGTCCTAATCCTGTTAATTCTGAATTCATGTGCCCAAAAAGGTGAAAATAAAATCGATCTTTCAGGCACCTGGCATTTTGCTGCAGATCCTGCAGACAAGGGAATTCCGGAACAGTGGTTCAATAAAACCCTGAATGACAGCCTTATCCTTCCCGGATCTATGACCTCAAACGGAAAGGGTGATGCCATAACACTTTCTACGCCATGGACCGGGAACATCGTAGACAGCACTTTTTTTAAGAGTCCTGAATATGCCCGGTACCGTGAAGCGGGAAACTTTAAGGTTCCCTTTTGGTTGCAACCCCTCACCTACTACAAGGGTGCTGCATGGTATCAAAAAGAAATAATGATTCCGGCAGAATGGAAGGATCAGTCTGTTCAGTTGTTTTTAGAACGTTGTCACTGGGAGAGTCGGCTATGGATTGACAATAAGATGGTCGGGATGCAAAACTCACTAGGAACCCCGCATAAATATGATCTTACCGGCTTGTTAAGTTCAGGAAAACACCGGTTGACAATATGTATTGATAACAGGACTAAGGAGATAGATCCCGGGATAAACTCGCACAGCATTTCCGATCACACACAAACAAACTGGAACGGAATAGTCGGAAAGCTTTATCTGGAAGCAAGGCCACTTGTAAATATTAAAAATATTCAGGTGTACCCCGAAGTAACAGCAAATAAAATTAAGGCAAGGATAAAGGTCAGTAATCCTGGTCCGGCACCTTTGAAGGTCTCAGTTAATCTGAATGTATTCGGTCCTTCGGCACCGGGAAGTCAGTCTCATGATTTCATTATAGGTCCCGGAGCGAATATACTGACAATGGAATACCCAATGGGCAAAGATGTTCGGCTTTGGAATGAATTTCATCCGGATATCTATACCCTTTCTGCCACTCTGACAGATAAAAATTCGAAAATAGCTGATCATTATGAGACTAAGTTTGGGATGCGTGAATTTAAGGCTGCAGGCAAGAAACTATTAATCAATGGAACTCAGACTTTTCTCAGGGGTACCCTGGAATGTGCCATTTTTCCAAAGACCGGTTATCCGGCTACGGACTTAAAGGAGTGGCTGAGGATTTTTACAATTTGCCGGGCGCATGGGCTAAACCACATGAGGTTTCATTCCTGGTGTCCTCCGGAAGCCGCCTTTGAAGCAGCCGACCGGACCGGATTTTATCTGCATGTGGAATGTTCATCGTGGGCCAATGGATCAACAACAATCGGAGATGGAAAACCTTTCGACAAATATCTTTATGATGAGAGTGAGCATATGGTTGAAAGTTATGGTAATCACCCCTCCTTCTGTATGATGGTTTATGGAAATGAACCGGCTGGAGCCAATCAGGTGCCATTCCTTACCGAATTTGTGAAATACTGGAAAAATAAAGACAACCGGCGAATTTACACTTCCGGAGGTGGATGGCCTTCACTTCCTGAGAACGATTATCTGAGTTCACCTGCACCACGTATTCAGGGTTGGGGCCAGGGACTAAAAAGCATTATAAATGGTGAAGCACCCCGAACAGATTACGATTGGGAACCAATGATTGCCAAACTTACTCAACCCGTCGTGAGTCATGAAATTGGACAATGGTGTGTCTACCCGGATTTTAAGGAAATTGCAAAATATGATGGCGTTATGAGGGCCAGAAACTTCGAGATTTTTAAGGAGACCTTGAAAGAGCATGGAATGGCACAACTTGCCGACAGCTTTTTACTTGCATCCGGAAAGCTTCAGGCGTTATGTTATAAGGCAGACATTGAGGCGGCCTTGCGTACAAAGGATTTTGGAGGATTCCAGCTGCTTGACCTCCACGATTTCCCCGGACAGGGCACTGCACTTGTGGGTGTCTTGAGCGCTTTCTGGGGTGAAAAAGGATACATCAAACCTGAAGAATTTAAACTGTTTTGTAATAGTACCGTTCCGCTTGCAAGGATGAAGAAATGTATTTTCACAAATAACGAGAACTTTGAGGCCGCCATCGAAGTGGCTAATTTTGGTGAAAAGTCTATCATCGGCTGCATTCCAGAATGGAAGATAACAGATAAATCAGGCAGAATAATTCAGTCAGGAAAACTGCCTGGGAACAATATTGCAGTCGGAAACGGGATCAAACTAGGAAATATTAGTTTCCCGCTGTCATCAGTCAGTTCACCTGAACAGCTGAAGCTTGAAGTAACCCTGGACAAATATAAAAATGACTGGGATTTTTGGGTCTACCCCCAGAAAAAGGAGATAGTTCCCGGAGCTGAAAAAATCCTTGTAACACAAAATATCGATGATCCGGCAATTCGTTTTCTCGAAGGTGGGGGTGTAGTGTTACTCAATCTTAAACAAGGAACGCTGCCAAAGAATTTAGGTGGTGATATTAAAATTGGTTTTTCAAGTATCTTCTGGAATACTGCCTGGACTCATGGACAACCACCTCATACACTGGGTATTCTATGCAATCCCGGACATCCTGCATTAGCCTTCTTTCCAACCGAATACTGTAGTAACTGGCAATGGTGGGATGCCATGAGTCATTCAGGAGCCATAAATCTTACTTCTCTTCCATCGGATTTAAAACCCATCGTTCGGGTGATCGACGACTGGTTCACAAATCGACCCTTGGCACTATTATTTGAGGCAAAAGTCGGAAAAGGAAAGATCATCATTTCAGGAATCGACCTGACAACTGATCTGGAGAAACGTCCGGAGGCTCAGCAATTGCTCTACAGCCTCAAAAAATACATGACCGGTTCGGGATTTAATCCTGCGGTGGAAATAAATCTTCAAGGTTTTTCAGTCCGGGCACGTTAAGTCCGGGCGGAACTTTAAGTCGCACACGGACACTTAAACATAAACTTATGGGTTATCAAAAATTATTGCGATTGCTGAAGTATCAAATTAAAAACTTATGACATTGGTTCATTAAACATTTATAATTTACCTGAATATGATGAAAACAAAACTAATCAGCCACTTATCGGCTTGCTTGATTATTGCGCTTCTGAATTTTTCTTTGATATCCGGCACCTGTCTTGGGAATGTGACCCGTGGGAATGATGAAACCAATGAGATTCTTACGCCTGCGCCAAAACCAGAACCTCGCCTTAATGGGCCACTTGTTTACGGTTGCCGCCCTGGACACCCATTCCTTTACAGGATTCCGTGTCAGGGAGATCGTCCGGTGCAATTCAAAATTAAGGGATTACCAAAGGAATTACAAGTTGATCAGGCAACAGGAATCATTTCGGGAATAGCACCAAAGAAAGGAGAATATGAAATTTCGATAACTGCAAAAAATTCAGAGGGGAAAGACACCAGAAAACTTAAGATTATTGCAGGCGACCGTCTGGCCCTGACACCACCAATGGGATGGAATCACTGGTACGCACATTATGACCGGATTACTGACAGGATGATGCGCCAGGCAGCAGATGTGATGATCAGCAGTGGCATGGCTGAAGTCGGATATCAGTATGTTAACATCGATGATTGCTGGATGAATGCACAAAAAAATAATGATGAACTTCGCGTAGGTCCACTACGGGATGACAAAGGGAATATTGTTCCGAATAAGCATTTCCCTGATATGAAAGGGCTTACTGAATATATTCACGGGAAGGGACTTAAAGCTGGAATATATACTTCTCCCGGGCCACGGACTTGCGGAGGTTTCGCCGGTGCCTGGCAACACGAGGAACAGGACGCCCGCCAATTTGCAGAATGGGGTTTCGATTTTCTTAAATATGACTGGTGTTCTTACGGCGAGCTGGCAGGGGAAAAGGTAACGCTCGAAGGTTACCAAAAGCCTTATAAAAAGATGGGGACAATATTAAAATCAATGGACAGGGATATCGTTTTTAACTTGTGCCAGTATGGGATGGGAGATGTCTGGAAATGGGGCGGTGACGTTGATGCCCATTGCTGGAGGACAGGAGGTGACCTGGGTTTTGAACTGGACCGGATTTTTGATGTCGCCTTAAAAAATGCCGAAATTGGTCAGTATAATAAACCTGGTGAATGGAATGATCCTGATTATATTCAGATTGGCTGGATAGGCAATGCAAACAAAATGGGAATTCCTGAATTAACACCAATGCCTCCATCCATGCAATATGCCTATATGTCGCTATGGTGCCTGCTGGCTTCGCCCCTAATTTACAGTGGTGATATGTCCAAACTTGATGATTTTACAATTAATGTACTGTGTAATCCGGAGGTTATTGAAGTTGATCAGGATCCACTGGGGAAATGCGGCAGGGTATTAAATATCAACAAAGATTGCTTCTTAATGATTAAAGACCTGGCAGACGGATCCAAGGCCGTAGGACTTTTCAACCGGGGGAAAAATCCTCTTGAGGTTTCTGCCGGCTGGAATCAATTAAATATCTCCGGGAAGCATAGCGTACGGGACCTTTGGCGTCAGATTGATCTGGGTACGTCAGAAGATAAGTTCAGTGCCATCGTCCCCGCTCAGGGGGTAGTGATGGTCAGAATAATTAACAGTATAAAATAAGAAAGTCGCGTAACAGACTAATCAGAAAATATCTTATGAATAAATTGAATACTCTTCTTTGCACTTTGGCTCTTCTTTTTATTATTTCAGGATGTAGAAATGAATCAGTATCCATTATTAGAATGTCTGATTTTGGATTAAAGCCCAATACACGGGAAAATGCAATCCCTGCCATTAAGAAGGCGGTAGCTGAATGTAAAAAGCATCCTGGATCTGTGCTGTTATTTGAAAAAGGCCGGTACGATTTCATGATAGACTCTACACACCGCAGGGTCTATTTCGAGTCAAACACAACTAATGACGCACCGAAAAACCTGGCAATTCTTCTCGATGAATGCAAAGGCCTTATTCTGGATGGTGGAAACTCAGATTTTGTTTTTCATGGAGCAATACAACCTGTAACGATCGATCACAGTGACAACATCACTATAAAGAACCTAAATATTGACTGGGACATTCCACTTACCGCACAGGCTAAAATTGTTGCAACATCACCTAAAAACATAGATATTGAAATCGATACCAAGGAGTTTCCCTATGAAATCAGCAATGGAAAACTCTTTTTTACAGGTGAAAACTGGAAGGTTTTATCACCCGGCTGGTTTATGGAGTTTGATGCTTCAACGCATAGGATTGCTGCCCAGACCGGAGATGAGGGTTGCGTCAGGGGTGACTGGAGTAAATTCTCTGTTGAGGAGTTAAAACGAGGTGTTGTCAGGATGAATGGGGCATTTACGCGGACGCCTGCAGTTGGGAATTATCTGGTATTACGGCATAGTAAGCGTGATCATGCCGGAATATTTATTCAGGAAAGCAGCAATGTAACACTCGAAAATATTAATCTATATCATTGTGCAGGGCTTGGTATCCTTTCACAATTTACAAGAAATTTGAATTACAAAAATGTTAAAGTCATCCCTGACAGCGCAAAAAACAGATTCATTAGCGGTCATGATGATGGTTTTCATTTCTCAAATTGTGCTGGGAAAATTAATGTTTCCGAATGTGAATTTGGGGGTTTAATGGACGATCCGATCAATGTTCACGGCACCAGTGTCAGAATCATTGAGAAGATTAGTGATCATCAATTGAAATGCCGCTTCATGCATGAGCAAAGCATCGGAATGATCTGGGGCCATCTCAAGGATACAATAGGCTTTATTGAACACAAAAGCATGCAAACCATTTCAAGACAGACCTTAAAGAAATTTGAGAAATTGAGTACGGAGGAATTCACAGTTGAGTTCTCCGAACCAGTTCCTGCCACAATTGTTGTTGGCGATGCTCTGGAGAACCTGACCTGGTCACCCGAACTCTATATCTCTAACTGCAAATTCCGAAGCTGTCGCGCCAGAGGATTACTTGTATCCACACCACGCAAGGTTATTATTGATAAAAATGAATTTGATTCCAGTGGTTCGGCAATACTCATTGCAGGTGACGCTAATGGTTGGTATGAGTCGGGGGCCGTTAATGATGTCACAATCACGAATAATCTTTTTAAGGATGGCTGTATGACATCGATGTACCAGTTTTGTGAAGCAATCATCAGCATATATCCAATAGTTCCTGCAATTGATCCGCTAAAACCCTTCCACAGAAATATTACAATCGCAAATAATAAGTTTCATCCTTTCGACTATCCGGTTTTATATGCCCTCTCCACAGATGGTATCAGGTTTCTAAACAACCGGATTGAGCATTCCACAAGCTTTAAACCTTTTCATAAACGTAAACACAGCCTTACTTTTGAGGCATGTCTGAACGCAGAAGTCAAAGGGAATAACTATGACAATGAAGTACTGGCAAAAGATATCAACCTCGTGAATATGGATGGTAAACAGTTGAGTTCTGATCAGCAAAGATAAAATTACCACGAAGGATCGGAGAATACAAAGGAACACGTAGAGAATTTTTTTCGAGTTCCTCCGTGGTCTCCGTGCCTCCGTGGTAAAAAAAGGAAGGTACTGACAATTGTTAACGATTATAAAATCAATAATAATTTATTTTAATGTCCTCACAATCAAACAATACCCCAAAAAAGGATAAAAATCTGGTCAAAGCCTGGTACGAAAAGGTAACCATTCCGACCTATGGCATTGGAAAGCCGGAGAAAAATCCAATGTTTCTGAGTAAACGTGTTTATCAGGGTAGCAGTGGCGTTGTTTATCCACATCCTGTGATTGAAAAAATACTGGACGAGAAAACGGATAAGGAATATAATGCCATTTATCTCGAAAACCAATATATCAAAATTATGATCCTGCCAGAACTTGGTGGGCGGGTCCAGATGGCATATGATAAAACAAAAAACAGACATTTTGTTTATTATAACAGGGTGATAAAACCTGCACTCGTCGGATTGACGGGTCCATGGATTTCGGGTGGGATTGAATTTAACTGGCCACAGCATCACCGGCCTTCTACCTTTGAACCGGTTGATCACTGTATCGAGGAATTTGCCGATGGCAGTGTAACAGTGTGGTGCAGTGAGGTGGAACGGATGTTTCGAACCAGGGGGATGGCAGGCTTCACGCTGCATCCCGATAAAGCATATCTCGAAATCAAGGTTAAACTATATAACCGGACAGACTTTCCACAATCATTTTTATGGTGGGCCAATCCTGCTGTTAAAGTAAATGACGATTATCAATCTGTTTTTCCTCCGGATGTAAACGCGGTTTTTGATCACGGGAAAAGGGATGTTTCTGAATTTCCAATTGCAAAAGGCACCTATTATAAGGTCGATTACTCTCCTGGTACTGATATTTCACGATACAGGAATATTCCGGTACCCACATCCTATATGGCGGTAAATTCGAAATACAATTTTGTTGGAGGTTATGAAAACGATTCCAAAGGAGGATTATTGCACATTGCGAATCATCATATTTCGCCTGGGAAAAAACAATGGACCTGGGGGCATAGTGATTTTGGAAGAGCCTGGGATCGTAACCTGACAGATGAAGATGGGCCCTATATCGAACTGATGTGTGGTGTTTATACAGATAACCAGCCAGACTTCTCATGGATCGCCCCTGGTGAAGAGAAGACCTTTTCTCAATATTTCATGCCTTACCGGGATCTGGGCGTCGTAAAAAACGCTACCAGGGAGGCAATGTTGAACCTTGAATTTCAGGATGGAAAGGCAACGATTCGTGCATATACAACATCAGACTATCCATCAGGCAGGATAAGATTATCGCTGGATGACCACGTTCTTTTTGAAGATATTTTTGATTTCTCTCCCGGAGTATCCTATCTGAAAGTAGTTGAGCTTCCGGCCGGGACCGAAACCTCAGGAATAAAGATCACAGTCCAGGCCTCAACAGGAAATACCCTTGTTGAATGGCAATCCGGAAAGGATCAGAATAATCCTGTTCCCGAACCTGCAAATGCGGCAAAACTTCCGCATCAGATTGAAAGTGTTGAGCAATTGTACTTAACTGGACTGCATCTCGAACAATACAGGCATCCAACCTATTCGGCACCCGATTACTACCTTGAAGGATTACGTCGTGATCCAAGGGATTCGAGATGTAATAATGCATTGGGATTATGGAATTTACGAAGGGGAATGTTTGCTATAGCCGAGACCTTTTTTAGAGTTGCCATTGCTACACTTACAGAACGAAATCCAAATCCGGCAGATGGGGAGCCATATTTCAATCTAGGCCTGGCACTGAGTAATATGGGTAAAAATGATGAGGCTTATGATGCTTTTTACAAATCGATCTGGAGTGCATCCTTTCAGGACAGTGGATATTATCAGCTTGCACGCATTGAATGTCTAAGAAATAATTGGGAGGATGCATTGGAACTGATCGATCGGTCACTGGTGAGAAACTGGCATAACCATAAAGCGCGGCAGTTAAAAGTAAGCATTCTCCGCAAACTGGGCCGGAATGACGAGTCGAATCATTTAATAGCAGATTCGCTTAAACTTGATCAATTTAATTTCGGAATATGCATTGAAAAATATTGGCAATCCCGGGGTGAAAACCCGGATTCCTTCACGATTACTGATCTCCAAACACTTTTTGGGGGGAATATTCACAATTATATTGAATTTGCCCTTGATTTTGGGCTTGCAGGATTTTATGCTGAGGCTATAGATATATTGGATATTGGAATAAATGAACAAATCAAGGATTCTGTTTATCCGATGGCATTTTATTATAAAGCCTGGTTCGAATTCCGTTCAGGGAATTGCGAAGCTTCCCGAAATACCTTAATACAGGCAGCCTCAGCAAATCCGAACTATTGCTTTCCAAATCAAAATGAAGCCGTTATAGTACTTGAGTGGGCTAAAAATCAAAATTCAGCCGATTCAAAGGCGCCATATTACCTTGGTAATTTTTGGTATAATGCGCTTCAATACGACAGCGCCATCGAAAACTGGGAATTATCCATCAGTCTGAATGATCAGTTTCCTACTGCTCACAGAAATCTGGCACTTGCCTGTTTCAACCAATTAAATGATTCACAGAGAGCACTCTCAGAACTTGAAAAAGCATTCGAACTTGGCAAAACGGATTCCAGAATTCTATTGGAACTTGATCAATTACGCAAACGCCTTAGTTATGCACCTGAGCAGCGCCTCCATATCCTCGAAAATCACCTGACTCTTGTGGAGCAACGCGACGATTTATATCTCGAAAGAGTGACTCTACTTAATACTCTGGGTCAATATACGAAGGCATTAGAACTCATTATGAAGCGGAAATTTCACCCTTGGGAAGGTGGAGAAGGGAAAGTTACGGGCCAATATGTTTTCAGTCTTACAGGAATTGCAAAAAATGCCATTGCGTCAGAGAAGTTTCCAACTGCTGTCGAATTGTTAAACCAGGCATGTCAATATCCTGAAAACCTTGGTGAAGGGAAATTATTTGGAGCACAGGAAAATGAAATTTATTACTTGCTTGGATGTGCCTATGAAGGCATGGATCGCATGGAAAAAGCTAATGAATGTTGGGAAATGGCGTCAACCGGATTAAAAGAACCGGCGCCGGCAATTTTTTATAATGATCAGCAATCCGATACAATTTATTTTCAGGGTCTTGCCCTAAACCGAATGGGACGAAAAGAGGAGGCGAAAGAACGCTTTGAGACGTTAATTTGTTTCGGGAAATTGCACCTTAACGATGTTTTTAAGCTTGATTATTTTGCTGTTTCCTTACCCGACCTTCAAATTTGGGATGATGATCTTACAAAACGGAATAATGAGAATTGCAAAATATTAATTGCCTTAGGTGAGCACGGGTTAACTTTAATCTAGGTTCTTATTTGGAATGCTTCTAAATTTTGCATGATATTGGTAAAAAAAGTATACAATTAAACAACAATCGTATTTTTGCACTTAACTGGAGATCAAAAAATGCATCCTCTACCCATTTCTAAAGTAGAGGAATGATCACGGTTAGCAGGCAGACTAAACACAAAAAACCGGGAAGATGAATATCATGTTTTTGCTTATTGGGGTTAGTCTGCTGGCAGCAGGGGTTTTCCTTTTTCTTTTTATCTGGGCTGTGCGACGCGGACAATATGATGATACCTATACACCTTCTGTTAGGATATTATTTGATGATGATGAGTTAGCCGAAATCGCTGAAAACGATAAAAAATTAAAAGACAACTAATTCTAAACTAATAAAGCTCAAAGAATAAATCTAATACCAACATTATGGAAGTACAACAATTTAATTACGATAATAAAATAGTAAAATATTTTATTATGGCTACCTTGATCTGGGGCGCTGTTGCCCTCCTTGTCGGGTTACTGATCGCCTTACAATTGGCATTTCCGGCCTTTAACTTTGGATTTGAGTATACTACCTATGGCCGTACGAGGCCTTTGCATACCAATGCAGTGATTTTTGCATTTATCGGTAATGCGATGTTTGCAGGTGTTTATCACTCATTACAGCGTGTTTTAAAGGCAAGGCTGTTTAATGATGTAATCAGCAAGATTCATTTCTGGGGATGGCAAATCATTATTGTTCTGGCAGCTTTAACTTTATTATCTGGTTTTACTACGGGTAAAGAGTATGCAGAACTTGAGTGGCCTATCGACATTCTTATCGCCTTGATCTGGGTTGCATTTGGTGTTAATATGATTGGAACCATACTGACAAGAAGAGTTAAACATATTTATGCGTCCGTTTGGTGGTATCTGGCAACTTTCCTTGGTATTGCTGTTCTTCACATCGTCAACAGCATTGAACTTCCTGTTTCAATTCTAAAAAGTTATCCGATCTATGCAGGTGCTCAGGATGCAGTTGTACAATGGTGGTATGGTCATAATGCAGTTGCATTTTTCCTCACCACACCCTGGCTGGGCTTGATGTACTATTATTTACCTAAGGCATCCAACCGTCCGATCTATTCTTATCAGCTTTCTATAGTCCATTTCTGGACGCTGATTTTCTTATACATGTGGTCCGGGCCACACCACCTGCTTTACCAGGCATTACCAGATTGGGTTCAGGCTTTGGGAGTAACCTTTTCGGTCATGCTGATTGCACCGTCATGGGGTGGTATGATTAATGGTCTTATGACTCTTCGCGGAGCCTGGGACAAAGTACGTGATCAGGCCGAATTAAAATTTATGGTTGTTGCGCTTACTGCCTATGGTATGGCAACGTTCGAAGGCCCGATGATGTCATTAAAGACTGTAAATTCAATCAGCCATTTTACCGATTGGACCATTGCTCACACCCACATCGCCGGGATGGGATGGAACGGCGGTATGATCTTTGGTATGTTATACTGGCTGGTCCCAAAACTCTTCAGAACTCCTTTATATTCCAAAAAACTCGCTAATACTCATTTTTGGCTGGCTACTCTTGGTATATTACTCTTTGCAATTCCTCTATACTGGGCGGGAATTACCCAATGGTTAATGTTACGCCAATACAATGCCAATGGCCTGTTGACATATCCCAGCTTCCTGGAAACTACGACGCAGATCATGCCTATGTACCATGCCAGAATTTTGGGTGGTTTGCTCTTCTTCTCCGGATTCCTATTGTTTATGTATAATATGTTCAAGACAGTACTCGCTGGAAACCTGGTTGATAATGAAGCTGCCGAAGCTCCTGTACTCACCGATTCATCAGCACGAAAAGCAGGTGAAACGTTTCATCGCATGATGGAAAGAAAGGGAGTGATCCTTGTTGTCGCTGTACTTCTCGCCTTAGTTGTAGGTGGTATTGTCGAAATTATTCCAATGATGAAGATTGAATCCAATATACCAAAGATTGCTGCTGTTACACCTTACACGCCTCTTGAGCTTGCCGGACGTGATATCTATGTGAGCAATGGATGTTATAACTGTCATTCTCAACAAGTGCGGCCATTGCGCTGGGAGACAGACAGATACGGAGAGTACTCAAAAATCGGCGAGTTCGTTTATGACCATCCATTCCAATGGGGATCACGTCGGACCGGTCCGGATCTGGCTCGTGCCGGTTGGGTAGGAAGCTCTACTTATAAAACAGCAATCTGGCACTTTAATCATTTTACAAAACCTAAAGAGATTAACCCACAGACAATTATGCCCGCATATCCCTGGTTCACAGCAAATACTGTCGATCTAACTATGATCCCTGTAAAAATACGCGCAATGCAAACTTTAGGAGTTCCTTATCCAAAGGATTACGATCAAAAGGCTGTTGCAGATTACAAGGATCAGGCAGAGAAAATTGTAGCCGAACTGAAGGCTTCGGGAGTCGATGTCGCGGCAGACAAGGAGATCATTGCCATGATAGCCTATTTGCATAAACTAGGCAAGGATATTTCTCCTGCCAATCAGAAATAATCTAACTCTTAAATGGAATTTTTATGGGATTTGTAGGCGACGTACTTCAAAATGTGGACGGGATTCAATACTTCTACATCATTGGAATATTAATATTTATTTCACTTTTTGTTATTATTGTTTACAGAACCATAAAAATTCCAAAAAACGATTTGAATGATTTTAAGACCTCAATTTTCGAAAAGGAAGAATTAAATAACTGAAACTATTTGATATGGCAAACAAGATTAATAAAACAACTGAAAATACCTCTGAAGAAAATAACCATAGTGACGATTTTGATGGCATAAAAGAGTTACACAATCCGGCACCGAACTGGATTATTCTCGTGTTTTTGGCAACTATCGGATTTTCACTCTTATATGCTGTCCGCTATTTTGGATTTCCTGATAACAAGAAAGATCAGGCGAGTGAATATGCTCAAAGTTCAGCAGAGTTTGATAAGACTCACTCTCAATTACCTCAAGGCGGAGGATCAACAGCAACTGTAAGTCAGGAGGAACTGATTACTTCCGGAGCCCAGCTCTTTGCAACAAAAGGATGCATTGCATGCCACGGCTTGAAGGGAGAAGGAAATGCTGTCGGACCTAATCTTACTGATAACTTTTGGTTGAACGGTTGTTCGCAGGAAAACCTGATCCACATGATCTCAGAAGGTAAACCGGAAAAAGGAATGACACCATTTAAGACAATGTTAACGCAGGATGAGATTAAAAGTCTTTCAGTTTTCATCCTCAAGAAACTCGTAGGGAGCAATCCTCCTAATGGTAAAGCCCCGCAAGGTGTGGAATGTAAATAAAACTTTGCCGAAGACTATTCTCCGGCTGTAAATAACCATCATGGAATTAGAAACACCCCGGACCTTTCGTGACCGTCCTATTAACATCACTGATACGGGTCACAGGAAGTGGATCTATGCCAGACAGCCGAAAGGAATTTGGTACACACGCAGAACCATTGTGGCCTGGATTGCCATTTCCTTTCTTGTGCTTGCTCCATTTGTAAAAATAAACGGAAACCCATTGATGCTTTTTGATGTCGCAAATAGAAAGTTTTCTATTTTCGGGCAGATGATATGGGCGCAGGACTCTTATCTCATGGCATTAATAATGGGCGTAACCGTCGTGTTTATTGTCCTGTTCACAGTTATTTATGGAAGACTATGGTGCGGATGGGCCTGTCCGCAAACCCTCTTTCTTGAAATGGTTTACCGAAGGATCGAATACCTGTTCGAAGGAAATTACCGTGGAAGCAAAAAGAACCACAAGGTGACTTCTCAGAATTTTCTCCGGAAAATGGCCAAACATGCAGTGTTTATTCTGATTTCCATTCTGATAACAAATATTTTTCTGAATTGGATAATAGGTCCTGAGCGTCTTTGGGCCATTATTTCAGAGCCAATTCAAATGCATTTATTCGGCTTCTTCGTAATGCTTGGGATCTCAATTTTCTATTACTGGATATATGCATTCTTCAGGGAGCAGGTTTGTACAATGATTTGTCCTTATGGAAGACTCCAGGGAGTTCTGCTGGATTCAAAGTCTGTTGCAGTTATTTATGACTACAAAAGAGGTGAACCCAGAGGCCCAAAAAGTACAGGTGACTGTATTGACTGTCATCAGTGTATTTCAGTCTGCCCAACCGGAATCGACATTAAAAACGGAAGTCAGCTCGAATGTATAAACTGTACAGCCTGCATCGACGAATGTAATATCGTGATGGAAAAGATTAACCGGCCAAAAAATCTGATCCGTTTCGATTCCGTCTATGGCCTTGAAACCGGCAAACGTTCTGTCCTGAATGCCCGCACTTATGCATATTCGGGAGTTCTGGCAATATTGATAGTTTTCCTTGGTATCGCAATTTTTGAGAGAAAGCCTATCGACACAACAATTCTTCGTGTTTCGGGTTCCATCTATCAGAGAGTCGATTCTGTAAACTATTCAAATCTTTATCTTCTTAAAATCATCAATAAAACGCAAACGGATAAGAGAATTAATCTAAAGTTAATCACTCCGGGGTCAGGAACTATCCAGCTCACAACGGGTCAGACTCTTCTTAAAACACAGGGAATTCTCGAAAGTGTTGTCATTGTAAATCTGAATAAGAAAGATCTTACCGGGAAAAGCACGCCAATTGAGGTTGGCATTTACGAAGGGAATACTTTGCTCCAGCAATATCATACAAATTTTCTGGGACCCGACAGAAAATGATAAACTGATTTGGACAAAGTGGAGGTGCAGACAATTAAAGTTTTTTGCCTGCTTGTCTATGGAATTTTGGAGTACTGAGAACCAAAAAATATCCCTTTCTTTGCTACAGTCATAAATAGAAATTACCAATGAAATTAAACTGGGGATATAGCATCATTCTTTTTTTTATAGTCTTTATTTCACTCATGATTGGTTTTGTTGTTTTTTCGCTACGACAGAACAACGACCTCGTTACAGAAGACTACTATGAGAAAGGAGCCGATTTTACTCATCAGATGGATATTAACCACCGCTCACTTGGTTTCCGGGATAGCATAAATCTGGCCGGTAAAAATGGTCTTATCCATGTACATTTTGCAAAGTCCATCTGTCAGATGGCTGATTCTATGCATATTTACTTTTACAGACCTTCGGACAGGAAACTTGATTTCAGGATGAACACCTTGCTTCGGACGGATTCCTTAATAATTGATGAGAAGAACCTTGCGAATGGCAGGTATACTGTAACGTTCGAATGGCTGGCAGGTAAGGATAGGTATGAAATCGAAAAAGATTATTTTAATGTTCAATAATTAAAATAGATTTCCGGGAGATGGGTATTCTAATAACTGCATGGGTTTTAGGCTTGATGGGAAGTTTTCATTGTGTTGGTATGTGTGGTCCGATAGCACTAAGCCTACCCTTGAGAGGAAAGAATTTTGGACAGAAAATCACAGGCGGACTGCTTTATAATCTTGGAAGGACCACGACCTATGGGGTAATGGGGGCTTTTTTCGGATTGATAGGTCAGAGTTTTCATATGCTGGGTTTTCAACAGTGGACCTCGGTTATTATGGGAAGTTTAATGATTGCGTCTGTACTATTTCCTTTAGTTTTTAAAAATCATTTTCGGGTTAATCTTGAATTTTTAACGAAGCCACTTAGACGGGCTATGCAGCAATTATTTAAGGTTCGGTCTTATAAAGGCCTGTTTCTTATTGGATTAGGAAATGGTTTGTTACCATGTGGTTTAGTGTACCTTGCAATTGCAGGATCCATTGGTACCGGAAACATTACGCTTGGAATGGCTTTTATGATCCTTTTTGGGTTGGGAACACTACCTATGATGCTACTGATTAGCTGGATTGGTAATGTGTTTACTGGTGCAATCCGTAGTAAAATGAATAAGCTGATCCCCTATCTCGTTGTTGTTATTGGTATAATTTTTATTTTACGCGGTCTGACTTTAGGAATACCTTATCTAAGTCCTCCCAAAGAAAAACTTACACCTGCATCACATATGAGTCCGTCCACGCCGGCAAATGCAGCAGAAGCGGTTAAACATCCATGCTGCAAGCCAAATGCAACAGAGCAAAAAGTTCAAAATGTAAAGTGAAAAATTCAAATTTCTTTTGATGAGTGATGACACGTGTATCCATTGCGGGGCTGATTGTGGTAAAGATCCCCATATATTTGGCATGGAAAAATTCTGTTGTACCGGTTGTAAACAGGTGTATCAGCTTCTCAATGAAAATCAGCTTCACCAGTATTATACCTTTGATAAGACACCAGGAGTCCGGATTTCAGAACCGGATCATCATGGCAAGTATGCCTTTCTGGATAAGGAGGAGGTAAAACAGAAACTATACGAATTTCTGGAAGGAAATTCAGCGGGACTGACCTTTTATATCCCATCAATCCATTGTGTGTCATGCATTTGGCTTCTGGAACATCTGTCGCGTTTAAATAGCGGGATTAAACAATCTTCGGTGAATTTTGTGAGGAAAGAGGTCACTGTCAGTTTCAACACAAACGAAGTATCACTCCGGGAAGTTGTTGAACTACTGGCCTCAATTCATTATATCCCGGATATCTCGCTGAAAACCCTTGAGAAAAAAGTCATCCATTCAGTCGATCGTACCTTGTTTTATAAAATTGGTGTGGCCGGCTTTATTTTTGGTAATGTGATGATGTATAGCTTACCGGAATATTTCAATGGAAAGCCTCTTGGTGAATTTCTTGGTACTTTTCTTCATTATATAAGTTTTATACTGGCTCTTCCCCTCGTGTTGTATAGTGGAAGTGATTATATCATTTCAGCCGCCAAAAATCTTCGAAAAGGAATTATAAACATCGACCTTCCCATTGCTATGGGTATACTTGCCCTGTTTTTTATGACAGGATATGAAGTATTTTCATCCCGTGGCCCGGGATACTCGGATACTCTGGCCGGATTCCTGTTCTTCCTGCTTATTGGCAAATGGTATCAAAGTAAAACATATCAGTCTCTTTCGTTTGACAGAGACTATAAGTCATATTTTCCGGTTGCCGTAACGAAAATGACTGATGGAAAACAAGTCAGCACATTACTTGAAGAGATAGTAGCCGGCGATATCTTGCTTTTACGAAGCAAGGAGCTGATTCCTACTGATGGAACTCTTATTGAGGGATCTGCATTCATTGATTATAGTTTTGTAACCGGAGAATCCGTGCCGGTAAAAAAAGTCCCTGGCGATGTGATCTATGCGGGTGGAATTCAAACCAGCGGAGCCATTACAATCAAGGTTGAAAGGGAGGTAAAACAAAGCCATCTAACGCAGTTGTGGAATCAAAATGAGTCCGTGAAGAGTGATCACCAATCACTGACAAGTATGATCGATAGAATAAGCGTCTTCTTTACAATCACTATAATTTTCGTTGCACTTTCAGGATTTGCCGGGTGGATGTTCATTGGTAATTTCCGGACGGCCTTGCTTGTGTTTACATCTGTTCTAATTGTGGCATGCCCCTGCGCACTGGCTATGTCATTGCCTTTCACTCTGGGCACCGCTATGCGCATCCTTGGAAGCAATGGTATGTATCTGAAAAATATTCGGGTTATAGAAAAACTAACCCGCATTGATACAATGGTTTTTGACAAAACAGGTACACTGACAAAACCTGATGAAAATGAAATTCAGTTTATTGGCACCCCTCTGACAGAATCCGAAACAAGAGCTGTAAAATCTTTGGTTCAACAATCTACTCATCCCTTAAGTCAGGTACTTGACAGATATCTGAATGAAGTAAAGCCGTTTATAACCAATGGTTTTGTCGAAATGTCCGGAAAGGGAATTTACGCAAAGGCAGATTCTAAACCGGTTAAAATAGGTTCCCGTAATTTTGTATGCGAAGAGAAGGAAGAAGATTTAAACCAACTTTCCAGTTGTGTCTATCTCTCAATTGATGAAATTTTTAAAGGCTACTTTGTCGTTAGTAACAAGTACAGGCCCGGTTTTGGAGAAGTCATTCCGAAATTAGCAAAAAGCTACGACATGTTTCTTCTTTCAGGTGACAATGAAGCAGAGAAGGAACATCTTGAACAGTATTTTGAGGCAGATAAGATATTCTTTAATCAACGTCCTGAACAGAAAAAGGATTTCGTTGCAAGTTTACGCAAACAAGGAAAGACCGTGATGATGACTGGTGACGGGCTCAATGATTCGGGTGCTTTTATGCAAAGCGATGTGGCACTTTCGATAGCAGATGATATTTACCATTTCTCCCCTGCCGGTGATGCGATCATAGAAGCCTCCAGGTTTCAGAATTTAACCTCATACATCAGCTTTGCCCAAAAATCCATTCTGATTGTAAAACTAAGTTTCGGAATCTCATTCCTTTACAATATCATAGGCTTAGCCATTGCCCTGACCGGTAATCTCTCACCAGTCGTCGCAGCCATTCTTATGCCGGCAAGTTCTGTTACTGTCGTAGCATTCTCAACTTTTGCAACCAGATTGCTTGCCAGACAGGTAATCCATAAATAATAGTTATATTTGCGTTCAACTAACTTCTAAAAAGCCTTTAAGGTGCTTCCAACAGAAAACGAACTGGTTGAAAAACTTACAAGAGGCGATGTAAATGCATTTGATCTGGTATATAAAAAATATGCCGCCAGGCTTTATGTCTTTTCGTTGAAGTATTTAAAATCAAAGGAGGAAGCAGAGGAGCTTGTACAATCGGTGTTTCTAAAAATCTGGGAAAATCACCGTAAACTGAAAAAAGATACCTCATTTAAGTCCTATTTGTTCACTATAGCCTATAATGAGATCTGTAATGTATTCCGCGAGAGATCGTATCTGCATAAATTCCTCACTTCATCCAGGGAAGTTAAGAATGAAGCTTCATCTGAAGCAGAAGAGCAAATAGATGCACTATTTATTAATGAACAGGTTGAACGGATAATCTCTAAACTGCCTGAAAAGCAACGTTTAATCTTCCGGAAAAGCCGGCAGGAAGGGAAACCGATAAAAGACATTGCAGCAGAACTTGCGCTTTCTCCCGGAACAGTAGATAATTACCTCTCCGAATCACTCAAATTCATACGTTATCATTTGAAAGACAGGAATATTGCTGAAATCCTTTTTATTGTCCTGTTTATTATCTAGTTCTCGAATTGGCGAATTGAGATCTAAACATAAAGACTTTTGATACTGCCTCGCTACTATTTCTAAAAAAACTTTGATAATTCATGTGAGATTCGCACGTCTTGTGTGTATTAGTTATTGAAAGCGCAAGTAATCATAGATAACGCTTCAAAGTAATCTTACCTTATGTTACAACAAAACGAAATTGACAGGATCGAAAGATACCTTAACGGCTTAGCCGATATAACCGATATTAATTGGGTTGAAGAGCGGTTTGCATTGGGAGCGCAGGATTATGGCTTGCGTAATCATCTTGAGCAGGACTGGGAAACTATCAATGATGAATCGAAAATTTCGGAAACCGATCTTACTTTTCTGCTCGAACGGGTTCATCATATGATTCGTGAGAAGGAGGATCAAAGAAAGAAAACATTTGGAAACCGCATTTTGACATTCTATTCAAAAGCTGCGGCAATATTACTACTCCCACTAATTCTGGCAAGCGGATTATTTATTGGATTTTGGAGTAAAATTTCAGACAAGGATCAATATGTGAGTTCTGTCATTCATGCACCAATGGGTTCACGGGTATCTTTTAATCTCCCTGACGGGACAAAAGGCTGGCTCAACAGCGGTTCGAGCCTATCGTATACGTTACCGTTTACGGATAAGCGAAATGTCGCTTTGGAAGGTGAGGCTTGGTTTGATGTTGCCCACGATGAGCGAAAACCCTTTGAAATTAAAACTGTAAGTGCAATGATTCAGGTACTTGGTACAAGTTTTTGTCTTAATGCCTATCGGGACGAGCACTATGTTGAGGTAGTGCTTCAAAATGGAAAAGTAATGTTTTCGGATAGCACAAACACGAAAAATATCACGCTTTTACCCTCAGAACGGTTGGTTTACCGTAATGGTGAGGTTACTGTAAGTTCTGCAGATCCATCAAAATACAAGGCATGGACAGATGGGAAGCTTGTATTCCGGGGAGATGCGATGACCGAAGTAGCCCGAAGAATTGAACGCTGGTATAATATTAAAGTTGAATTAGCCGACAAAGAACTGGAACGATTTTCTTTTCGCGGAACATTTGAAGACGATTCTCTCGTCGAGGTGCTGGATCTCCTGAGTATGACCTCACCGATAGGTTACAAAATAATACCCCGGGAGATGAATGCAAGTGGAACCTTTCAAAAAGTAAGGGTAATACTTTTCAAAAAAACGAAACACAAACAATCATAATAAATAACTGATAAGATCATGAACCGAATAAACAGCTCTTAGCCTGAAGAAATGACAAAAAAAGGAAATCGCGCCAACGATCTCCTTCAAAATCATCCCTTTCAGAATTATTTTATTAATCAAACATTACAAATATATGAAAAATAATGAACCATTCAGGGGATTGCCTTTCCATCACCTGAAGAAAACACTTCTTATTATGCGTATCGTCATTGTTCTCTTGCTTATAGGATTTTTCCAAACCCGGGCAAATGATGCCTACTCCCAAAAAGCCAGACTTTCGATCAATTTCTCAAATACTGAACTTGTGACCGTACTCGACAAAATCGAGAATCAATCTGAGTTTTACTTTCTTTATAATGAAAAACTCATTGATGCAAATCGTAAGGTTTCAATTGATGCTAAAAACGAAGGAGTCGAAGACGTCCTGAAGACACTCTTCGAAGGAACAGATGTAAAATACCTTATCCTCGACAGGAAAATCATCCTTTCGCCGGATGAAATCTCTCCTTCAAACCAATCCGGCAAAAAAGTCTCGGGAACTATAAAAGACCCAAATGGTCAGCCGGTTCCGGGAGTTTCCGTATTCGTGAAAGGAAGTACAACCGGTACAGTAACGGATGTAACCGGAGCTTATTCGCTGACAGATATCTCCTCAGATGCAATCTTACGGTTTTCGTTTGTTGGGATGAAATCGCAGGAAATCCAGGTTGGAAACAAGACCCTTATCAATGTAACTCTTAGTGAAGAGACAATTGGTCTGAATGAAGTCGTTGCCATAGGATACGGTACATCCCGTAAAAAAGATTTAACAGGTGCAGTAGCAGTCGTTTCATCCAAAGAATTAGACAACCGTCCTAATACTCAATTTGGGAATATGCTCGAAGGTAAAACAGCCGGTGTACAGGTAATCAGACCTTCAGGACAACCTCAGGCAGGATTCTCAATCAAAATCAGAGGTACTTCTTCAATTACTTCGGGCAGTGATCCATTGTATATCGTGGATGGCGTACAAACCTATAGTATTTCAGAAATTAACCCTGCAGATATCGAATCATTTTCAATCCTTAAGGACGCCTCATCTGCCGCTATCTATGGTAGCAGCGGAGCAAACGGAGTTGTTCTCATTACAACAAAACACGGATCAAACCAAAAGACGAAGATCACTCTAAATGTGAGTACAATGAATTCTCAGGTCTGGAAAAAACTTCCGGTCCTTAACAGCACTCAGTTTCAGGATTTGGCCGGTGAATTAGGTCTCTCAACCGATTGGAATCTTTATAACGCTAATACTAACTGGCAAAATGTAATCTTCAGAAATGCCCCAACACAAAATTATCAGGTTTCAATGGCTGGTGGAAATGAAAAGACTGACTATTATTTATCAGGTTCCTTTATAGATCAGAATGGTATTATACTGAATAACAGTGTAAGAAGGGCAACTTTCAAATTAAATTTGAACCATACAGTCTCCAAATTCCTAAAAGTCGGGACAAACATATCCTATGACCGCTGGAGTGACGTGAGTGTACCGGAGAACGACAGAAACGGTGTTATTACCCGACTGCTTACCACAGTTCCGATTATTGGAATCAAGGATAAAACCAATCCGGACCAATATGCCTTAAACCCATTTATTCCCGATCTTGAAAATCCATATTCAACAGTTTTTCAGCCTGCTGTTCAATATGTAAACAACCGGATGCATGGAAATCTGTTTGCTGAAGCAACTATTATCAAGGATCTGAAATTTAAAAGTCTGTTTGGATTCGAACATAGTAATGGTGTTTATAGCTCTTTCCAGAATCCTACCCAAACCAGATACGGAAGATCAATGGACGGACTAGCTGCCGAAACCGATAATGAGTTTACCTACTGGATTTCTGAAAATACCTTTAACTACTCTAAAAAGCTTGGGAATCATAATCTATCTGTTCTTGCCGGATTTATGGCATCAAAGGAAAATGCCCGTTCATTGTCTATCTCTTCTCACGGGTTTGGAGGAAGTACGGCAATTACTACAGTTACAGCCGGTACAGTTCAGGCAGTTCCACAGGTAGCAATTTATGACAAGTCTCATGCCGCGTATATTGCAAGATTAAACTATTCATACAAGGATAAATATTTGTTAACTTCCAATTTCAGAGCCGACGGTTCAGGACAGTTTGCAGCAAATAATCGTTGGGGATATTTCCCATCCTTTTCGGGTGGCTGGCGTATCTCAAAGGAGGATTTTTTCTCCGGGATCTCTACAATCAATGACCTGAAAATTCGTGCAGGCTGGGGAACTGTTGGAAATGACAAGGCTAATCCTTATGCCTGGTTTGGACTATTGAATCCTGCATCGTATATCATCGGAGGAAACGCTGTCAATGCTTACATACCCAATACACTTGAAAACACAAATCTTAAATGGGAAAAAACTGACCAGCTGAATATCGGGGTCGACATCGCCCTTCTCGATAACAGGATAACAATCATGGCAGATCACTACAAAAAAACAACCCGCGACCTGCTGCTTTATGTCCCTCAACCACTGAGCACAGGATTTTCTACTGCATTACAAAATGCCGGGAGCCTTGAAAACAAAGGATATGAATTTCAGATCGCCTCGAAAAATATAGTTCGCCGCGATTTTAAATGGAGTACTGACTTCAACATCTATGTAAATAAAGGAAAAGTTCTTGACATCGTTGGAACTACTATTCATACCGGAGCTGTGAATCCTGCGGGGACGACCTATAACCTGGCTTTTGTTAAGGCAGGGTTACCTCTTGGATCATTCTACGGAAAATATGATGAGGGCGTTGATCCCACAACCGGAAATGTAAAATTCCTGCAGACCAAATCAGGCAGCGACAGTTTAGGCGTCATCGGAAATGCAAACCCGAAATTCTCTTATGGACTGACAAACTCATTTGAATATAAAAACTTTGTTCTCGATATATTCATTCAGGGAGTTGAGGGAAACCAGATATTTAACGCAACCCGTATTCTTACTGAATCGATGCGGCTTGGAATGAACCAGGCTG
>CAINLJ010000238.1 GCA_903850335.1 uncultured Bacteroidia bacterium
TATTCTTCAGAAGCTTTTTTTTCATTAAATAGAAAATATTTTATAACGGCTGTTGCACATATTTGTCCATTATTCCCAAGCAATTCGGTCTCGATGACAGCCATTCTTGTTCCCGACTCCACAATTCGGGCCCGAAGTGTGATCTCACCCTCACTGATTATCACCGGACGACGGTAAGAAATTTCAATTGACGATGTAACTCCTATTGTCTTACATTGGGTCTGAACAGCCCAGCTTGCTATTTCGTCTAAAAGAGTCGCCTGAATGCCTCCATGCAACACATTAGTAAATCCCTCGAGTGATATCCTGGGCATCCATTTTGCAACTACAACCTCACCATCGGTGGTGAATTCGAGCTGTAATCCAATCGGATTATTGGGTGAGCAACCAAAACACTGATAGGTTTCCCTGCCCGATCGGGCATATGGATTTAGAATTTTTCTCATATTCAAAAAATTAAGATACTTCGACTAATTCATTTTCGGATAAATACCAGAGATAACCCCTAGGATTAAGATACCCCATCTTCACAAAATCCCTCAGATAGCCACGTACCTGCAGCCCATGACTATTGGATCTTACCCCCGTCTTGTAATCAACCACAACTAATTCATTACCCCGAATCATTACCCGATCGGGACGGTGCCTTTGTTCCTTTCCACGAAGGATATCCCGTTCGTTTAATACCCTCCATTCACCACTAAACCATGATTTGAAAGGTTCTTTCTCCAGAACCAAAAAGATAAGCCTTTCGTATTCAAGGGCAGTTGGAGTATCAATCTTACCTTCGGACAATACCTTTTTTATAGATGAGGGTACATTGCCAATTGTGTCAATCTTCTCAAATAATTCATGCATCAGATTTCCATGGCTAACCTTTTCGGATTGCAGGGAGTCGTACAGGTCCACATAGGTTTCCCTACGAATTCGAAGATTCAGGTGTTCTTCACGACCAGTAAGAATAAAGTGGTCCAATAACCTGTTGTTTGATGTGTCTGATAGGGTTGAATGTATTACTTTCCTGAGGTCTCCAAGCTCAAAAATCTTCGTTTCAGGATTCCAAAGCTCATTCAGATTAATATATTTCGTACGGTCAATCGAATCCATTAATGGCAGATTTTCAATTACTGACTGAATCAGGGATGATATACTCTTGTTAGGTGAGGTTAACTTTGACGAATACGGGCAAAAGACTATTAACGAGTTGACTGCTCTTGTCAGGGCGACATAGAGCAGATTTAGGTTGTCAACTGAAGAATAAAGCATCTCTCTGAAATAAGCTCCCGAAAAAAGGGATTGCTGTAATGCTGATCCATACTTAACCAGTACCAGATCCATCTGATTAAAGGGCACGGTATCGGGATGGCACCACAAATATTGTACTTTATTTGATTTTGGCGCTATTTCCCAATCACAGAAAGGAACGAGTACCGTATGAAATTCAAGCCCTTTTGCCTTGTGAATTGTATAAATTGAGATAGCATCTCTCCCTTCTGAAAGCGTTATTGTTTTATTGCTTCCTGACGTCTCCCACCAATTCAAAAATCCGGAAATTCCACCAGCCTCATCACGACCATATTGGAGGATCAGATCCATAAAGGCTTCAAGATAGACAAGTTCTCCAGCAATCCGGTGCAATTCAAAATCGCTGGCTATCCGGCATGTGAGTTCAAACAGCGGAAGGCTCAGATAAGATTGATCGAAATTAACATCCTCTGATTCCCGGAACCAGGGTTTGAATAATTCGGGCACCTCAGCGGGAATGTTAAACCATGAGTGAAGCTGACCACTTTTCACTTCCTGATTAGCCCCTGAGATTAAAGGCTGTAAATAATTAAAATAACTGTAAATAAGATCCGATTTAACAATGTCATTAGGACCTTTTGAAAACAATTTAAATAAATTAAGTATAAATTTCACAACAGGCGACAGACCAATCACCAGTGTATCATTAGAAATGACATCATAACAATAATGTGTGTCAGGTGATGCATACTTTTTTTCGAGCAATGCTTTTGCAACGATTGATCCATCACGCTTGTCGCGGACCAGAACTGCAATTTCACCTGGACGGACACCTCTTTCCTGTGCAAGCTCAATCTGAGCTATTAATTCCCCTACCGCTAAATCGCGAAATTCACCTTTTTTTTGTGTATCGTCTGACTCAATAAATTGAACCCGGACATATCCATCCTGCTGAACCTTGCCTGAGTATTTTTGATAATGATCACTATATGCCTGTTCTATTATACCCTTCATACCCGGAAACTCTTCAAATGAATGGCCGGAAGAAGAAAGTGCTGATTCAAAATCATTATTTAGCAATCGGGAAGACTCCCTAAACATACTATTATTAAAATCAACAACATTCTTAGCACTTCTCCAATTCGTATCCAACGCTACTACGGTACTTCCAAAGGCAGCCAGATCTTTTTCTACCTCAGTTGCAAGTAAATTCCAGTCACCATTCCTCCAACGATAGATGGACTGTTTTACATCACCTACAATAATATTCCGGTTTCCTTCAGACAATGAGTTCTCAATCAACGGCTTAAAATTTTGCCATTGCAGTCGGGAGGTATCCTGAAATTCGTCTAACATGAAGTTTCTAAATACAGAACCCATCTTTTCATAAACAAATGGTGAATCACTTCCCGAAATCACCTTACTCAAGAGTTGGGCAGAGTCATTTAAGAGTACAATATTTTTTTCCTTCGAAACTTCCTGAACCTTTAAAGCTATATCTGTCAGAAGGCCGAAAGAGAACAGGTTTGAAAGGATTGCATCTGCCGTATTTGCAAGAATCCCCTCCGTATTCATGATCTCAATCGAAGTGACAAGCAGACTATTTAATCCTGCTGTATAAATTGTTTGAATTTGCTGCTTTAGAGCATCGGAATCACCGGCTTTATACCATGATTCCAGATTATTGCAAGCTCCGGTTGTCCGTGTTCCCGGAAGCTTGAGATCCCCGGCACTAAGTTTATTAAAATGGCTGGCAAACGATCCTTTACCAAATTTAAATTTTTCAGTGGTTAACCCGTTAGCTGCAATAAGTGCCAGTGCCTGATTCCCGATTCCGATTAATTTTTGCTTGTAATCATCTGACAATTTGTGTAACTGGCGACTATAACGGGTTAGAAAACCCTTATCCTGAAGTTTTTGCAGAAGGGGTTCGCTGAATTGCTTAAACTCTTCTTTAAAAAGTTCCTTTCCACGACTCGTAAGATCATCCCTGAAATTCCAGTTTTTCCCGTCCTTTAGGTTTTCACCGGCATATTCGAGCATCCAGGTCCTAAGTCCTTCATTCGAATCAATTTCCATAAACAATCTGTCAACCGCTTCCTCAAGAACTAATTGTACATCAAGTTCGGTGCGATACGATGAATTTAGTCGCATTTCGCGGGAAAAGGCCTTAATTACACGCTGAAAGAAACTGTCAATGGTAGTTACAGAGAAACGTGAATAGTCGTGAAGGATTAATTTCAGTATTTGGGATGCTAATGTTCTGATCTGTTCTTCACTTTGCCTGAACTCTGCTTTAAGGTACTCAAGATGTCCGGAGGATTTTCCCGTTGCCAGTGATGATAAGTCATTTAAGATTCTGTCTTTCATCTCGGCAGTAGCCTTGTTTGTGAAGGTCACTGCCAGAATATTCTTGTAAGATGATGGCCGTTGAAAGACCATTCTTAAGTACTCACGAACGATCCTGAAAGTTTTTCCAGACCCGGCCGAGGCTTTGTATATTTCGAGTGAAGGCATTATGGAAATGAGAAATTCAAATATAACAAGTCAAATATTTGTAAACAGAAATACAGGAATTCAATTTATCAATCGAAATCGAATCCGGAGAACCTGGTTTTCAAATGAGGAGGAGATTAGCTGAAAAACTCCTGTTTCGGAAGTATTGGCAACGTGCGGTCCAATGCAGGGACAGGCATCGTAATCCCCAATAGTGACAATTCGAACCGTGTCGCCCGAATCTTCTGGAAGGCGATCAATGTTGAATTTAACGGCTGCCTCTGTCAGGGAAATAAAATGTTCAGCTACCTCTAAATTTTTGCTAATTATATCGTTAACGTTTTTAACAAGTTCTGCTTGTTCGTCAACATCGGGTAAACGGTCGAACCTGTAATCACATTTTGATTTCTTTTTCTCAATATGGCTTGAAAAAGATCTTTCACATCCAAACATTCGTACCATGGTTTGGTTCAGAATATGTTCGGCCGTATGCATCTGAGGATCATAACTCTTCATTGTAAATTTGATTTTTGTTAAAAGTATTAAATTTAATGCAACAAAGAAATTCTACTTTCGTCCTTTACTCAGAATTTAAGAAAATTGGAGAAAAAATATATTAATATTCATCAGGACCTACTCGATCGTTGCCAGGAGGGTGATCAGAGTGCTCAATTTGAGATTTACCGGCTCTATTACAAGTCGATGTATAACTCAAGTCTGCGAATTGTTGGAATTCCTGAGGAAGCCGAGGATATCATGCAGGAGTCATTCCTGGCCGCCTTCCGGAAGCTTAAGAGTTATGGTGGTGAAGTGAGTTTCGGATCGTGGTTAAAAAAAATAGTGATCAATCGTTCTTTAGACATTCTGAGAAAGCGAAAAGTGATCTTTGAAGATCTGCATGCAGAACTTCCTGTTTTGTCAGAAACTGAATCGGATACAGAATCGATAACAGTTGACGAGGTAAAATCAGCTATCGCAAAACTTCCTGATGGTTATCGCACAATTTTGTCGCTAATCCTGCTCGAAGGCTACGATCATGAAGAGGTCAGCGAGATTTTAGGAATAAAAAATGTAACCTCAAGGACTCAATTCTCCAGGGCACGACAAAAACTCCGGGAGATCCTTTTGGAAAACAAAAACATACAATTTAAGGAAGACATTTATGAATATATGGGATGAATTATTAACAAATCGTCGCGATGAATTTGAGGAAGAACCCAAAGACGGTCATTTTGACCGGTTCCGCGAAAAACTCTCTACCAGGAATAGCAGGAAGAAAAGATGGCATTTTTCGCCATTCATGAAAGTCGCAGCAGTTTTACTCATTATACTGATCTCGGCCGATCTTTTAATTCGGTTAACGGAGACAAAACCTCATTTTAACGAGATGAGCACTGCAAAAAACGATCTTAATGAAGCTTCCTATTATTACACAACCAAGATAAACAGGGGAATCCAGGATCTTGAGAAAATGGCCGGTGAAGGAATTGGCTCTAAAAAGGAAATTGTTCAGATTAAACGTGAACTCTCAGAGATGGACAGTTTATTTGTCAACCTGAAACAGGAATATAAAGCGAATCCAAACGATGAACGGATTATAAACGCGATGATCGAATATTATCAAACAAAGCTCGATATCGTGAATACAATAAAAACAGATCTTGAAAATGTTAAACAATTAAAAAGTAAAAATCATGAAAGCCCTAAAATTTAGTATTTTGATCCTTTTGATACTATTGGTTTCGATAAATGCAAATGCAGCTAAAATATCGAAGAAAGTTTACAAAAGCTTTCCCGTCAACAGTGTACAAAAAATGGCAATTAACAATAAATATGGAAATATTTATATTGAAAACAACCGAACTGACTCAGTAATTGTCTCAGTTGATATCTGGGTCGAAGGTAATTCGGAAAAGGCCCGGCGTCTGCTGAACAATATCAATGTATCAATCAATCAAAGCGGAAGTTCAGTCTCGGCAATAACCTCGATTGAAAGTATGAACAATAACAATAATGAATTTAGTATTGATTACAATATTGCTGTTCCTGTTGACCGCGATCTGGATATAATTCAGAAATATGGGACAGTCAATATGAAAGATCTAACTGGCAAGGGTAATTTTGAAATTAAATATGGTGAACTAAACGCTCAGAAATTAATCTCTCCTGACCTTGCACTTGATATTGCATACAGCAAGGTAAACATCGAATCAGTTAAGGATCTCTCGCTGGTTCTACGCTACTCCAAACTGCGTCTTGACAAAGGCAATAATCTCAAATTTGAGACCCGGTATTCAGGAATAGCAGTTGAAAATTGCAATCAGCTTGAAGCAGATTCAAAATATGACAATTATAACATTCAGAATGTTAATACATTGGTCCTAAACTCGATGTACACTGGTACCAAAGTCGACAAATTGAACACCAAACTAAATCTGGTTAATGGTTATGGGGGATTTACTGTTAAGGTGATACCTGCAGGATTTGAATCCATAAATATTGAAAATAAGTATGCAGGAATAAAACTTGGAGTAGCTTCTGATGCTTCTTATCAGTTGAGCGGCAAAGGCCATTACTGCAATATCGATCACCCTGAAGGAAAACTTAACACGACCCGTCAAAACTTCAGCTATGAGGTTACAGGTACTGTAGGCAAGACTGAAAGCCCTAAATCTTCGATTCAGATTAACAGCAGTTATGGGAATGTGGGCCTGACACAATGATATTTTTGGCCCTCCCAAAGGAGGCGATTAGAAAGAATTGATCAATGTTCAACAGGTTCTCGATATGCCGTCGCCAACAGATTGCAGGTTTCAATACTATTTGTTTGAAAGTTGGTACCACTTGATTGAATTCTGATAATATATTTTTTCTATCACTTGCCTGGGAAGGTGGAGACCGTGAAACGTACCCTTGAAATCGACTGAAGTCAACTCATCATCGGTTGTAAAATATCTCCAGTCGTGTTGCCAGATTTCATGAGTTCGTTTACCAGGGTCTTCACCTTTCGTGTTGCCATAGTCACCAAGATCAGTCCCGTATAAGAGTCTGTCCTGGTATTTAATGCAAAAGTTACGTACTTTCTCACGATCGTTCACACATTGAACCTCCAGATGACAAACACGCGCAGCCATATCAACTGCCATATTCGGATATTTATCAAGTCGCTTAGCGAGTTCATCAACATTCCATTCCAGACTTCCAAGGTGGCAGCCAATAAATTTGAGATTCGGATATATTTCAAGAAAATGATCCCTTGCATTGATCTGATCCTCATAGGACGGGTATTCCGGATGGGCGAACATATGGTATTGAGGATTTTCTGCATAATAACTGCTATCACCACGTATTGTCATCTGGTTTAATGGTTTCCAACAATTTAACGGTTCTCCAAAATGACCGGTAATTGGCAGATTCCTGCTTATGATAAAATCAATGACAGGTTTGATTGCCGGATTATCAATCATAATAAATTTCCCATTCTTATCTTTGACAGTCATCCCAATATTTTTCCAAAGCTTAACAGATATGGCACCTCCGGAAATATCCCGTTTCAAATGACTAATCACCTTTTCACTCCAGGAATCTGTATTCCAACCCAATGTATCAAAATGAAATGTTGCTGCATAATAGACATTCCCTGAATATTTCTCTTTGGATTTAAGAGCGTATATATGCTGATGTTCAACAGATGCGGAATCCGATTCATCTACACCAATCGTTATCACCTTAAAATTATCAGATATTGCCTGTCTTTCAAAATAACCCCGATCGCTTGAAATATGAACATGGGCATCAATCTTTGTCACTGATTTGAAATCCTTTGCAGAATAATAATCTGACTGACAACTGCAAACAAATAGTGTAATTACAATACAAATGATTTTTCTGTAGTTCATTTTTTGATATTTTGGGTGTGAATAAAAGTAATTAAAAATTGTCATTTAATGAGTAGTTATTAAATTTGGAGAAAATAGAATTCGATGAAAAATTGTCTTAAATATCTTTCTCTGCTGTTAATTGCTTCATTTATAACTTTCTCATCCTCACTGGCGCAACCGTTTCAAATTAAGCTGACATTGGAGGGATTGAAAGATACAAATATATATCTCGCTCATTACTATGGCAGTAAGGTACTCCGGATTGATTCTGCAAGGCTTGACAAAACAGGAACAGCGGTATTTAGTGCAAAGGAAGTGCGCACTAAAGGGATCTATGTAATCTATTTAAATAAGGATAATTACTTTGATTTTCTTCTAGGGGCCGACCAGCAATTCTACATACATACATCATTTGCACCTCAGGCTAAACGTACGTTCAAAGGTGCCGCAGAGACTGAAATTTTTCAGCAATATCAGGAGTTTTTATCTGTTCAGCGAAATAAACAGATCAAGCTCCAGAAAGAAGGCGAGCTCCATAAAAACAACAAGGATTCGGTAAAAATTATTACTGCCGGTCTTGATCAGTTGAATAAGGAGATGGAAGAATACTGGACAAAAAAAACGTCGGAAAATCCGGGTACATTTTTAGCCGATTTTCTCCATTCAATGATTTATCCAAGGGCTCCGGCATTTATTCCACCTGCTATTTGCAAAAATCCGGATTCTTTGAAATGGGTGATGAATTACAATTTTAACAAAGACCATTACTGGGACAATTTTAATTTCGCTGAGCCGGGAATGATACGAACTCCTCTGATTGAAAGTAGATTAGATAATTACTTTAAAAATACACTGTTACAAATTCCTGATTCAATGATGAAGCCGACTTTCGCGCTTATTGAAAAGTCAAAGGCAAATGACGAAATGTACCGGTATATTTCCTTGCAACGACTCAATGCAGCAATTACATCAGAAGTAATGGGTATGGATAAGCTATTTGTCGAAATTGGAGAACGCTATTTCCTCAATGGCAAGGGAAACTGGCTTGATTCTACAGCTCTGGCCAAATTGCAGGAAAAGGTAAGAGTCACCAAACCAAATCTCATTGGAAATCTTGCACCCGAACTTAAACTTCCGGATTCAGAAGGAAACTTCTACAGTCTCAGACAAATGAATGCAAAATATACGATCCTTCTGTTCTGGGAGCCCAATTGCAGTCATTGTAAGAAGAGTGTTCCACAACTCTACAAAGATCTCTACCTGCCGTTAAAGGACAAAGGGATTGATATATTTGCCGTTTGTACACAAAACAAGAAAGACGACTGGCTTAAGGCAATCATAGAGTACAAACTACTTGACTGGACCAATGTTTGGGATCCGTCAGTCACCTCCAACTTCAGGTCACTTTATGATATTTACAGCACTCCTGTTATTTATATCCTCGATCAGACCAAACATATTATTGCAAAAAGACTCGATGTCGAATCTTCTCTGAAATTTCTAAATCACCTGATTGACAAAAAATAGGAAGGAAGGGAAATCTTGGCTCTATATTGTTCCAATTTGATAAACAGTTTCTTTTAAATCAGGTTAATCCGATTTACTCTGTGGGAATTTCCAATTTATTTGATGTTATTATTTTTTTAGGATACAGAACCAATTCAAATTCCTTTGAAGATATTCCAGATCCAATTTAGTATCACGATTACAACAGCAGAGTAAGCCACCCACTTTCGACTCAGAAAATGTTCACCTTTCCTAAAAAAAACCAGGAGTGTCGATTTCTTTGTAATTACATCAAATAAAATCCATATTGGAGTTACCAGCAGGATAGCAAATAATAAAAAACCCATCGGATTTAACATAAATGCACCAAACAGGTCTCCTTTCAAGATTGCCAATAACGAGCGTGTCGACCCACAGGAGGGGCATGGTAAGGTTGTAACACGTTTAAACAAGCATACTATGAAATCACTTTTTTCAATAGCAGTATGCCGGTAAGCAAAAGCAACCCATACACTTCCAGCCAAACAAGCTGCAGATAAAAAAACATACAACTTGTTCCTGGTCATTTTTTAGTATAGAAATGGCTGTAATTTCTCCATATTTTTCTGTCTTGTCAATCCCATTACCAGGAACCAATCGACAAGTGTCCAGATACCCATTCCTCCACAGGTTATCAACTTAAGGACACCAAGACCAATTTCGCCATTCAACATTCTGTCAATCCCAAAATGACCGACTAAAATCGAAATAATCAGATAAATCGTCGGATCCTTTAATTGAACTGTAGAAATCATTACCCATCTGTTGTCATCCAAAGAGATCAGGCGTTCCCTGATTGAATTAAGCTGGTAACTCTCGAAATACTTCGAGTTAGTCATGATAAACATGTCAACCTTTTGCGCATCCATCATTTTTCATTTCAACATTCCTACTCATTTGGCTTTTCGGTTACGCCCCGTTTTTTAATGTGGTTGCTGTACTCCACAATAATAGATATTGTTAAACTTTGTATTCAGAATAACCACATTAACAAAATTATTAATAAAAAATAATTTAATGGATTATTCCGCGTCAAAATTATTCAAACTTTATAGTGCCGTATTTTTCATATTCATGAAATCCGGTATTAATAGGTGTCCAGGCAAATTTAATCATCTTGCCGCTATCGTAGTCCAGCCTGTAGAAATTTGCTTTCCAGGCAGTTCCGCTAACTGGAGGAACATTTGACAGCGGATTGAACAAACCGTAAGGAAAGAAAAGCTCAGCACTCCAGGATTTGATTGCTGCTCCCATCTCTGCTTTTCCACCTTCGATATGGACTTTTTTGATAACACACCGCTCCTTTTCGTAATGCCAAGGAATCCAACCATTAATCTTTCCTTTCAGATTCGGTATCAATAGCACCAGTTCTTTATTCAAATGGTTAATTTCATATTCCAGATAAATTGGGATTGTTGGATCAGGGTGAAAAAAGACCTCGAAAACGTCAGCCATGAAAAGGTTTTCAAAATCTTTATCATAGGTTGTAGTTATCTTTTGATCGTCACCCTGAAACAGTACGTAAATCCCCTTTGTTGAGTAGACGATTTTAAACCTCGTTTTGTCCTCCGCCCCTCCCTGATCAAGTTTTAGCAGCGGAAGCCACTCTGCTTTTTTCCACTCAGGACTGCCACCATCGCCTGTAACCTGAAAGTCTGCACATTTCTTCACAATAAGAGGTTCCTTGCCGGATGGTTTTTCTGATGCAAAAATAGTCATAGTGCTTGTACAAGCCAGGATTATTCCTATGAAGAAAAATATTATGTTTTTCATTTTTAATACATTACATTGTTAAGATTTATAATAGAATCACCAGGAAGGCACCAAAGCGCCAAGTTACACCAAATGCATATCTAAACAAAAAATTCTTTGTAACACAACCTATTTCGCATTTTCATGTTTTCCGGTTTCTCGTCCTTCCCACCCGGTTTTCCCCTTATCCATAAAAACTTCCTGAAGGGACTTTGAAACACGGTTATCGACCTCTTCAACCAGCTGCATTCTTAACGGGTGAGTCAGTCGTTTTTGCCATTCTATAACAGAGGCAAAAGGAGTACTGTTTTTGTCAATTTCGTAGACCAGATAGGCCCATTTTTCAGAAAACACATTCCCTTTTAAAACAGGGACGACCTGCTGCATATTGGAAGAAAGGAAAGGATGAGAAAGTGCCCTGGCCCAGTAGATCCAGGGTCCTGCTGTGATATAAAAATATGGATTTAAAAGGCGGGTAGGCGATTCGATACTTGAATTTGCATAATTGAGCTGTATTCCGGCAAAGCCGACCCCTTTTTCTTTATTAAAAAAAGTTATCCAGGGTACATCTGCCTCCATCTTTAAATCTGTCAGATCCGGCATATTAGCCACGTCATACACAATGACCGAATCACGAACAACATCATACCAGGCAGCATGAGTAATCAATTCACGTTTAAAAACCATTTCTGCATTTCGCAGTGCCAGACAATTTACGGTCTGATTAATCCGCATACAAGTTGAACTTATAAAATAAGGTACGCCGGGGTAAAATTCATACCTCACAGATGCGTCGACTTCCGGAAGTTCACGCATAGTATCCCAAACTTCACTTTTTGCAACGACGGCCCCGGAGACGGTTTTCATACTATGGGGAGGCTTCCAGTCAGCGGTATGGGTCCAAGGATGAGGCGGGACATAAATATCAGGATTCCAGTGCACTGCACCATTGGTTTCGAGACGATGGAAGAATGGTACCTCAGGCCTGTTTTTTAATGAGATTTGATCCAGGTGTCCTGAATTCGGGTGAAGGATAACCGAAAAAACACTGTTATCAATTGTGAGGCCGGGAGCCTCACCTAAAACCTGCAAATCAGTCTTGTAGACCTTCGAAACAGCATCAGCATTGTTGTAGTAGATCAGAAAAACCCTGCTTGTTCTTGCCGGTACATCAGCCAGAAAAGCGACACGGGTACTTACTGTAGGCATCCAAAGTGGAACTTTCCTTGTTGGGCTACCATTTTTATCTGGTCCCAGATCATCTTCCTTCAGATACTCCTGAACATCATAGACCTGTGAAGTCACCTCTGTTAGAACATGAGATTTTGGATCTACAGACACTACCCGGATATCTCTGGTTAGCTGCTGTGCCTCATCGGGATAAAATGCCAGTAATGCTTCCACAGGTTCATTCGACCGGCTTATCCCGGCTGTCTCACTTACAACCAATGACTTATAGGCTTTCCACTTCGGATCAAACACTGCGACATGCTTAGGTGCTGTAACTTTTTTTGTTGAACTCAACACCATATCATCAACCGAACCATGCACAGTTTTTTTCATCCGGACAGAAATCCGTATTGAATAATCCTTCCCAGGCTCCCATTTCACCCAACCAATGACGCTTAGGTCTTTATAATGAGTGCCATCCTGAGAAGCGATATAACCCTGCGGTGGACGTTCGGAGAGAGGTGGCCTGTTACGGTCTTCCAGATCGCCTGCCCTTCTAAGCTCGGTTGCCCGAAGAACTTTCCCATCAACCTCAGCCTCGACTTCGATGATTGATGACTGTGGCAAGTCTGCCTCTGCAATAAAATGATAATAAGGAATTGCAGGACAAGGATAACCCAGTTCAATCTTAGTGATCGATAAATCATGAGTATCCTTTGATTTCTGTGCACTAGCGAAGGTAGCAAATGCAATTAAAACTATTACAAGGCTCCATGTCTTTGAATGACCCGTTTTTAATTTTCTCATAATTAAAAAGTTGATAAAAAATTAATTTTTCATGATGAAGATTACTTAAACTGCCACTTTATTTCAGGCTATTGCTCTGTTATGAGGTTCCGGTCTCTCAGTGCCTGAACACCTTTTTCCCATGTCCCACCTGCTCCCCAGATATAATACGAGAAGTACATGGTGCTCTTCTGGTAGATAGGCACCCATGGCTGGAATTCGGTATAGTAATAATGTGCATCACCGTTTGAAGGATGATTCATCCACATGTGTAAGAATAAGGGCTCTGTTACAGGATAAGCACCAACAAACGTGATATCTTCCTTTGAATCATAACCGGCATTCCATCCTTCTTTAAGGAAAAACAGCCGGCCATAATATTTCTCTTTCATCATTCGGTACTGATGAATTCCATTCTTTTCGGGAACCGAGAAAACATCCTCAGGTCCGTGACTGGCTCCAAGTTCAAGAATTGGTTGTGGACCGATTACATTCGCTTCAGGATTTTTAAAGGTAAGTGCAAACCGAATCTCGAGAAGCGGGGAATTACCGTAGAGAGTAAAAGTCTTTTCAAGCTTATTTCCAAAATAGTCGGCTGTCATTTTGAGCTGAACATAATCGCCTTCCTTTTTAATCACTTCGACATCATAAACCTTATGAGTCTCCATACTTCCCTGTCCCAGAAAATCTTCAAATCCTCCATATGGATAATAGCCTCTCTTCCGGAATGCCCGTTTATCATCATTTGCCTTGTCAGGCCATAATTTAAACAACAAATTATCATTTCGTGACTTTACAATATATTCGATCACCCTTGCTCCGGTAGAAAGTAAGGTTACCTGAACGCTGTCATTTTCCATGCGGTATTCCATTACACCATCGCTGTTCAGATCCATGGGATAGAGGTAAGGTTTACCCTCAGGCTTTCCAACGCCTAACTGGCTGATATTCTCAAGGCCCAGTGCCGAAACTTTAACCTTATACCCCCCGGCCGGAACGTTCAGGTCGAACGACAAATCCTGAAATTTACCCGTTTCGGCAGAACAAGTTTTGGTTGCGGTAAAGACGACTTTCTTCAGATTGTCTTTATCGAGCACCTCAACCTTAACCGGGAAATTCGGTTTACCGGAAAAATTGTGTATCGTCACCGGATAAGTAACCTTTGGAGTATGTCCATAAAGTAACTGATGAACTGATATTGCCCGTGGCAGATCTATCATTGTGAGTGTACTTTTTGTTGATGTGCCCCATTTAAAATGAAGTGCGATCGGATTTGCCTTTCCCATCGCTTGTGACTGGGGGTTAACAGCAAATTTCAACGATTTTGCGGATTTTGCGGGTAAGCTTACCGGGATTGTTAATGAACCGGCAATTTTAAGCTCAGCGGGAAGTACTACTTCAAGATTTCCAGACACTTGATGATCATACGTATTAGATACTGTCACACTAAGCTCATAATCCTTTGTTCCTGCTTCAAGTGATATACGGTCACCAAAATACTCTTCCATAACCACCCGGTCGAGCAGTAACAGATTGAGTGCATTCCGATATTGGTCAGGGCCCATCATCTTACCATTGCCTAAAACACCTACCTCGCGCCGATCCATAATCGCTTCCCACATCGATTGTTTTGTAATTTTCGATCCCTTTTTCAGGAAAAGCATCATAAAAGGTATTGCATCGCTATCGAGAGTACCGGTAGTTGTTACAAATGGAACGTTTTCACTATCAATCTGTTCTATATTTCCCTCTCCACCAATATAGCCATCATACTTAAATGGATCGGCTTCAGGGTCATATACAGACCTAAAAACATAACCTTCTTTCTGATGGGCATATTTAATCCATGAATCCTTAGTAAACATACTTTGAACCTGCAAACTATCATAGTCTTTCAATCCATAGATCTGACCACCGAAGCCTACATCTGCTACAACCGGAAGATTTACCTTGGCAAGCCAATTCACCAACTCCTTCTGAGCGAGAAAATCCATATATCCGCTAAACGTAAACCAGGTATTCCCCTCATTCATCCCTTTTCCAATAACTTCAAGCGGATGACCGGCAGTACAGGTAACACTCTTTAGCAATGTCTCTACTCCAAACCAGCCCCTATGAAGGTCATAGGTCTCTAAAATGTTTTTGGTACCTTTAATAAGTTCAGATAGCTTGTCCCTTAATGCTTTATCCTGTGATAGGACAACAAAGATCTTTTTCGGGCCATTCTCAAGATAAAATGCATTGACCCCGACAAAGTCTTTCGCTCCATACTGGTGGCTTTTCAGCTTATCCTTCCAGGTATCATTTGAGAGTTTTTCCGCCAGCTTCTTCCCCACTCCGTTAGACGGATCTGCAAGGACAAGGACATTATTTCCAGAAATACTTTCACTGAACTTTTGCTGATCAGGCTGATCCAACAAAAGGTAATTGGCCTTAAACAAGTGTGACAGGAAACCTTCCTGCAGTGATAATCCCGGAATTTTTAGATCTTCGGCAACATCTACTTTACTTTGGGCAATTGTATAGCCGACATTTGGAATTGCAAACTTCACCAGATTTCCGTAACGGATCCACTTGCGATAACTGTCGTGCCAATAATTTGTATAGCCATTAAACTGGAAATCAGTTGTAACTGCATTACTGTCAGGGCTAAAACTGCCGGTGTACTTAAACCCATCCAGATTCTGACTTTTAACGATACTGCCTAAAAAGAACATTGCCAAAACGAGCAATAAGTAATTTTTTTTCGATCTACTTTTCATATTTACAGGTGTTTACTGATTGAAATGCTTTTGAATATTCATAATCAAAATTATTCTTAGACTAAAAGTGAAAAATTTGGCCGCTCTCTAATGGGAAGTAATAAGATTCCTATCCTGCATTTGCTGAAGGCTCTTTTGCCATTTCCCTCCGGCTCCCCAAAGATAATAAGTAAAGTAAGAGGTGGTCTTATGAACTATAGGAACCCAGGGTTGAAACTCATTGAAATCATAATGGGCATCGCCATTGGTAGCCAGATTTTGAAACATGTGAAGGAACAGGGGTCTGGTAACAGGAAATGCACCGACGAACGAAATATCCTGAAGCGGATCATATCCGGAATCCCACCCTTGTTTTGGGAATATCACCTTACCAAAATAGAACTCTGGTTTCTTATGGTATTCATGAAACCCGTCTGCCTCAGGAACGGTAAAAATATCTTCAGTTCCATGTTTATTGCCCAGTACCAAAATAGGAACAGGGGCAATGACTTTTGCTTCAGGGTTTATAAATGTCATCGCATAACGAACCTCAACAAGTGGAGAATTACCATAAAGTGTAAATATTTTTTCAAGTTTATTGCCGAAATAATCAGCTGTCATCTTTACACTAACCTGATTACCTTCTCTTTGGAGAATTTCACCAGTATAAACCTTATGACCTTCCATGCTGCCCTGACCGAGAAAATCTTCAAAGCCGCCGAAAGGATAATAGCCTCGTTTCCGAAATTCCCGCTTGTCATCCACAGGTTTTTCAGGCCAGAGTTTAAATAAAACATTATTGTTTCTTGACTTTACAAAATATTCAATGATCCTTGCACCTGTAGTTAAAAGCTCTACCCGTACACTGTCATTTTCGAGAATATACTCGTTTATACCATCTCCATTCAAATCAATCTCAGTTAGTTTTGGAGCTCCTGCATCTTTCCCAACACCAAGCTGACTCAGGTTCTCAGTACCAAGTGCCGTGACCTTAACCTTATAGTTTCCTGAGGAAACACTGAGGTCAAAAATCATATCTTTAAAAGTGCCAAATTGTGCAGTGCAAGTTTTTTTATCAGTAAACACGATCTTGTTTTGATTGTCTGAATCAAGGACCTCAACCTGAACAGGAAATGAAGATTGGCCCGTAAAATTATGAATTGTAACAGGATAAGATACTTTAGGTGCATTACCAAAAAGAAGCTGGTGGACTGATATCGCAGGCGGAAGGTCGATCATCGTTACTGTGCTTTTTTTACCTGTTGACCATTTAAAATGAACAGCAATGGGATTCGTCTTAGCCATAGCTGCTGCCTGAGGATTCACTTCAAATTTCAGGGTATCCGCAGTATTAGGATTCATATTCACAACATTCCGTAGCGACCCCAAAATTTTCAATTCCTCCGGAAGTACAATTTCCAGTTGTCCAGACAAAGAATGGTTGTAAGTGTTTGTTATATTAACAATTAATTGATTTCCTTTAGTAGTTGCCTCAAGATTGATACGGTCACCAAAATATTCCTCAAGTGATACACGGTCAAGAGTCAAAAGTTCAAGTGCATTCCGATAAGGTGCCGGTCCCATCATTTTACCATTTCCGGTTATCGCCACTTCTTTTCGATCAAGAATAGACTTCCACATCAGTTCACGTGTAAAAGGCTCACCTTTCTTTGTAAAGAGAACCATGCAGGGCACAGCATCGTCCTCAAGGTAACCTGTTGCAGTAACAAAAGGGACATTTTCATTATCAACCTGCTCCTTATTTCCCTCAGTTGCCAGATAACCATCATAATGATAGGCATCTGCCTCGGGGTCATAAGGAGATCGAAAAGTATAACCTTCGTTTTTATGAGCAAAATTAAGCCATGAATCCAGTGTATACATATTCTGTGGTTGTAATCCTTCGTATGACTTACATCCGTAGAGTGCCTGTGCACCTATATTTTTAACATATCCAATGTTCGATCCAACATCTGTAACAATTGGAAGATTAACTTTCTTAAGCCACTCCTCAATCTCCTTTTTCGCTAAGAAATCCATATAACCGCTAAAGGTAAACCACGTATTTCCCTCATTCATACCTTTTCCAATGACTTCAAGCGGGTGCCCGGGTGTGATTGTCACACTTTTTAATAAAGTTCCGGTTCCAAACCAACCTCTTTGAAGGTCATAATCTGCCAGCGTGGTCTTGACATTTTGGATTTGATGAATTAGCCTCTCTCTTAGATCCTTACTTTTTGATGCAATAACGAAGATCTTTCTCACTCCATTATCAAGGTAAAAAGCATTAACCTCAACATAGTTCATGGCATTGAACTGATGACTCTTTAATTTCTCCTTCCAGCGTAAGGCAGAGGAAAACTTTGAGCAAATTATTCTCCCAATCTTAGAATCAGGATCTACCAAAGCCACAACGTTTTCCTTCCCGACAGATTCTGTTAAAGTGGAGATGTTTGGCTGGTCTAAAACAGTATAATTACTTTTGAATAAATCACTTAAAAATCCTTCCTGAAGTGTTAATCCTGGAATACCCAGATCCTCAGCCAGATCCACCTTAGTTTGGGTAATTGATTTTGCCACATTCGGTAATGCTATCTTGAATAAATTCCCATACTGGATTTCCTCCCGGTATATGTCGTGCCAATAGTTTGTATATCCATTGAACTGAAATTCAGTTTTAACAGTGTTGTTTTTAGGATTAAACGATCCATTGATCCTATACCCATCCAGATCCTGTGCGAGAACTAAATTGCCCGAAACAGAAATCAAAATGCAGATCAAAAAGCAAATCTTATCAGGGCGTATGATCATTTTTATATTTTTAGTTTGGGAAAAGGGCAAAATTCATTCCGATGATTAGAATCCTCTTCGGACTGGTAAATATAACAATTGTAAATTAACGTCAAAAGCAAATAATTTCTATTTTTGCAAACTATATTTCAACAAAACATCTGATTTTTAATTCTTTTTTAGATAAAACAGTTAAAATACAAATTCAATACGCATGAAAGTATTCAAATTCGGAGGAACTTCTGTAGGATCAGTCGAAACGATGAGGACCGTGATGAACCTTATTACAGACGGTGAACAAAAACTTGTTGTTTTGTCGGCAATGTCCGGAACGACTAACAGTCTGGTGGAAATTTCAGATTATCTATCCAAAAAGAATAAAGAATCGGCCCGGGGAGTGATCAGTGCCCTTGAAAAAAAATATTACAATGTTGTCTTTGATCTTTATGAAACGAATGAATCAAAGGATCTCGGCAAAAGGATACTTGAAGAGCGTTTTGAAGTGATCAAATCTTATACCTCCGGAGTCTTTCCAGAAGAAGGGGCACGTGCACTTCTTGCACAGGGGGAACTAATCTCCACGGCGCTTTTTACCTTGCTCCTAAAGGAATCGGGTTACAATGCAATTCTCCTTCCAGCGCTCGATTTTATGAAGATTGATGAAGATAAGATGCCTGACAGCTTTTTTATCAAGGAAAAACTCAACGAAATTCTAAAATCTCAACCTAAAGCTGATTACTATATTACACAAGGATTCATTTGCAGGAATGAAGCCGGTGAGATTGATAATCTCCAGCGTGGAGGGTCTGATTACACTGCTACATTGGTAGGTGCTGCAATAAACAGTGAGGAAGTCCAGATTTGGACAGATATCGACGGCTTTCACAATAATGATCCGCGATTTGTAGAAAATACAAAGAAGGTTGACACTTTATCCTTCGATGAAGCATCAGAGCTGGCCTATTTTGGTGCAAAGATTCTGCATCCGCAAACGGTGTTGCCTGCGATGATGAATGACATCCCGGTTCGTTTAAAAAACACAATGAATCCGCCGGATCCGGGAACCCTAATTACTTCTGAAAGTAAAACTACTGGTATTAAAGCGGTTGCAGCGAAGGATGGTATCACTGCAATAAAAATCAGATCAGGCAGGATGCTTAATGCTTATGGCTTTATAAAGAATATTTTCGAAATCTTCGAGTTCTTCAAGACTTCAATCGATATGATAACGACCTCAGAGGTTGCCGTTTCTGTCACGATTGATGATGCAAAACATCTGGACGAGATAGTTGCCGAATTAAAGGAATATGGCAAGGTGGAGATTGACAGGAATCAGACTATTGTTTGTATAGTAGGTAATATGATTGCCGAGGAGAAGGGCTTTGCGGCCAAAGTATTTTCATCACTGCAGGATATTCCTATCCGCATGATTTCATATGGGGGCAGCAGGCATAATATCTCGGTACTTGTAAATACGAATGATAAAAAAGCTACACTCCAGGCTTTGAGTGCCAGATTGCTGAATTAGGCTGAAGAAATCTATTTTCAGGATTACACTGTTACTTGTGAATTGAATGCTCATCTGCAGGGTCGCATTGATGTAGTCATAACTTATCATGCCATGAATAATTGGTAACGCTACCAACATAATTTTTATCATACAAGGCATAAAGATTGTCATTATTGGAACAAATAATGCAATTAATGCCGCTGGGATGACGATCCATTTACGTGTGGAAGCAGTTCATTGTCTTTAGTGTAAAGGTTTTGTAATGGTGAATGCAATTTTTGGGATATTACATCATCTGAAAATAAAGATATGATTCAACCCGTTTCGGGTTGTTTTCTAATCGCTATGCCTTACCCTCAGTTTCGCTGAGGGTCACTAACATTGAACTCCTTTCAGAGTTCTAATACGCAATATTTTAAGCACTTAAAGAAATTATTATTCTAATAAAAAGAGATTAATCCGCCTCTAACAAGCAATTCCACTGAAAATGGCTCCATCTGCCGGACAACACCTCCTGTGTTTTGTTGGCGGATATATACATTATTGGGGTTATTCTGTCATATGGAAGACCGGGTCAGAGGAATTTTATTCGCCTTTTGATATTCCCAACAAAATCCACCTTATGCTCGATTGAAAACCAAGAATCCAAACCTGTTTTTACCTGGATCTGCCAGATAATTTATTTTGAAAAATGTTCCGCAAGGAACAAAATATGGGTAGAAAAGGCAATTGCTAATGGACAAACGTCCCGGCCAGGGACGGAATGTAAATGCAAACCTTTAAATTCCCGCCCTTTTCACTAATCAATCTAAAATGCAATTTTAAATGATCA
>CAINLJ010000239.1 GCA_903850335.1 uncultured Bacteroidia bacterium
ACGGAGAGAAGGAGTGTGGAGATTTGGCAGAGTTAATGTATTGATATTTTTTCTCTGCGGTTTCACTCTGCGACCTCTCCGTTTAAATCCAGTTACCACACAAATTACTCAACTTGCTGTCATTTAACAAGCTTCGAAATTGCCCTAAAGGCATCGTTCTTTGCAGTTCGGGTTAACTCAAATAACAACGACTCACAGGTGGTGGTCATAATATTTTCAAAACGAAACCGCTCCAGGGCCCCTGCCTTACTAATTGACGTACGTGAAGAGATACAATCAGTTACAACAACCGGGAAATAGCCTGCATCCTTCAATTCGACAGAAGTCTGTAATACACAAACATGTGATTCAATTCCACAAATAATAATTGTACCGTAAGAAGGATTTTTTTCAAGATAACTTCTATAATCTACCGCACCATAGCAACTGAAATCTGTCTTTTCAATAGGACTAAAATCAGGGACACCAGAACTTAACTCCTCAATGGTTGGCCCTAAACCCTTAGTATACTGCTGAGTAAATATTGCAGGAATATTCAGGATGAATAATCCTTCAAGCAAAATCCTTGTATTCTTCAATAAAAGATCATTTTCATTCATCACAGGAAAAAGTCTTTCCTGAAAGTCGATGAACAAGGCTGTTGTATTTTCGTGCACAATTCTCATGATATTAGAGCTAGACTAAAATTAAAAAATATTGATGAAGGTGAATATTAAAATTTCAACTGTTATCCTTAAATTACATTTGAATTTTATCAGGATTATTACCATCAGATTTTATGTGTGTGAAAGTTCAGGGAGGAGAACTTCCTCTTTCCAAAAAGGAAAAAATCAAAGATTATGCTTCCCTTATAAATCTCTGGATGAGCAATATTTATGGAACCTGAAAGCAAAATTTCTCTCTTTTTACGTAACGAACATAAACTCCTGTAGAAATCCAGATGTGCACGTGGCACTTTCCAAAATGCCATGAACTGACCAGTGACTAAAAATTGAACTGCCGCTACACCATCAAGTACCATTCGTACGAATATAGTCTTGAAAAGTTTGCCTTCAGGCAGGTTCTTATAAAGCAGAAAAAGGTTATTTCTGAAATTAAGGTAGATTTTCTGTGGCGAACCATAGGCAAGACTTCCACCACCCAGGTGATAAACCTTTGAATCCGGAATAACGCCCATCTTAAAACCTTTGTTTTTGAGCCTCCAGCAGAGGTCAATCTCTTCCATATGTGCCCAGAAATCCGAGTCAAACCCACCGGAATCATGCCAAAGTGATCCTCTGACAAGCATAGCTGCTCCACTTGTCCAGAATACTGAAATTCTGCTATCATATTGTCCGTAATCATCCTCCAGAGAGTTTATAATTCTGCCCCGACAAAAAGGATATCCAAGATGATCTATGAAACCTCCGCAGGATCCGGCATATTCAAATTTCTCAGGATGATAAAGGGATAATATTTTGGGTTGGCAGGCGCCGAGCAGAGGATCTTCATCCATCGCCCTAACGATTGGATCCAGCCAGTTTTCGCTAACTGCCACATCAGAATTTAACAACAGGATATATTCAGCATAATTATCTTTCAATGCCATGTTATATCCCAGGGCAAAACCAAAATTCTGGCTAAGCCGTATCAGTTTAACTGAAGGGAAATCATTCTCAACTATCCTGCAGCTATCATCAGAGGAAAGATTATCAGCAACAATAATTTCAGCCCAGTCGTAGTTCGAATACTTAACGATTCCAGGAAGAAACTGTTTCAGGTGTTGAGATCCATTCCAGTTTAACAGTACAATCGAAACTTTTATCCTCTTATTCATAAAATCAGGCAGGTATAAATGCTAAACGATTTCCGGTGAAACTTGCTGCAAGTTTTCTGATTCCCATGTCGCACGCTTATGTTTCCATTTCCGGTGAGACCATAACCAGAACTCCGGACTCTCTATAATAAGCCGCTCCATAAAATTCGTACTTTTTTCTGTAATTTCAAATTTCCTGCACGATTTAGCATTTTCAGTTATGAGCTCAAACTCAACTTCATAAAAACCTCTTTTTACTTTCTTTGTTTTTCCGAATAGTACAACTGTATTTAACTTTACCGCAATTTTCTCAGGCCCTACAAGTACGGCAGTATCCTGATTCAGAAAGGTTGTCCAGTACTGAATATCATGAACCCGCGGTGTCTGATCAATAAGAAAAAGAGACAGGCTCGGAATGCTATCTCTAAGGTCTTCTGACAGTTGTCTGAAGGTTAATGCACGTTCGAGAGGAAACGAACCAAAGCGGCTTCGCAGATGGATATAGAACCTTTCGAACGACCTGTTTCTAAGTTTCTTATAGATGGCATATGATTTATGTTCCGAATGTAATCCCCAGTTATTGAAACATTCCCAATTGTTATAATGTCCCATGAGTACAATAACAGTCCTTCCCTTTTCCATATATTCGTTTGCCATTTCAGGATTAATAAATTTAACCCGTTCCCGAACTTTCTTATCCGAAATCCAATCAAAATAAAGAGTCTCAAGAAAGCAATCACAAAGATGATGGTAGAACTTAACGGCTATATCATCGAGTTCTTTTTTAGATTTTTCAGGGAATGATTTTGAAAGATTGCAGGTTACCACGTCCCGTCTGTATCTGGCAAGATAAAACAGAATCACGAAAAGCAGATCCGAGATCAGGTATGTTATTCGGTCAGGAATTTTATAAATCAGCCACGACATTGAACGAAGCATGTAATATCCCATTAGCTACCGGATTAATTGGTTATATTTTAAATTTCTTTTTTCCGCTTATGTTTCCACCGTTTATGTGACCATAACCAGTATTCAGGCTGTTCTTTTATTTGATTTTCCAATAGAAGGAGGCATTTCTCCGTAATTTCAAATTTCGGATTAGCAGTCCCATTATCCGTAATTAATTCGTAAACAACTTCGTACTTACCGCGTTTTACTTTTTTAGAGTGAGCAAACAGCACAACAGCGTTAATTTTCTGTGCAACCTTTTCGGCACCCAGAATAACCGGGGTATCCTGATTAAGAAATGTAACCCAATGCTGGATCTCATATACTCTGGGTGTCTGATCAAACAAGAAAGCAGAAGTGCAGGCAATTCCCCTTTTATGATCTGAAAGGAGTTGCCTGTAGGTGTCAGCTCTTTCTAAAG
>CAINLJ010000240.1 GCA_903850335.1 uncultured Bacteroidia bacterium
ATTTCACCCATTCTGGGTTTTTAATAGTAATTCATCCGTAAAACTGTTTACTCTCCTTATGAGTCGTCCTTAAAACTGATTAATTATAACTTCATAATCCTGTTTTTAGTTTACTTTTTTTCTGTAAACCTATTTCAGGACATATATGTTTGCCGTCGTTGCATCGTTCAGTCGCCCCGTCGTTCAGTCGCCCCATCGTTCAGTCGCCCCGTCGTTCAGTCGCCCCGTCACCTCTTTCCCGTCGTCCCTTTCATTCACTCTTAACCCTACCCATAACCTTGGCTATTGTACTTCCAGCCATAAGCTGAAGTGCATGGTAAAGCATCAGGGGAAGAAGGACTACACCCAGGACTGCCTGATCAGGGAAAAGCACCTTACCCATGACGGCACCCTGAACAAGTGATTTTTTTGAACCACAAAAAATAACCGTGATTCTCTCCTCCCGCTTGAAACCCAGCCATAAGGCGATCTGGTTCATAAGAATAAATACAATAAGGAAGAACATGATCATTAAAAAGCCAAGTTTGAAAATCTCAATAAATGAGAAATTTTTAAATTGATTATCCGAAAAAGATTCACAGAAGGACGTATAAACGATGAGGAGTATGATAAACTGATCGAAGTTTCGGAGTGCAATCTTATAGTGTGATACCCAATGTCCAAGCTTTCTGTGCAGAAGCAACCCTAGGATAACAGGTAATAATACCTGAAGACAAAGTAATAAAATGGTATGGGTTATATCAAAATCAGGTTGTGATTTCTCCAGAATTCCACTCATCAGCAATGGGGTAATGAATATTCCAAGGATACTGGAAATACTCGCATTGAAAATTGCAGCTGCAATATTACCCCTGGCAATCGAAACCATAACTACTGATGAGGAAACTGTCGACGGTAATGCGGCGAGATAAAATATACCAAGCCCGATATTCGAGGCGAAATAGTCGGGAAAGATCATTCTTGCAATAACAATTGTGAGTGGGAAAAGAACAAATGTTGAGAGTTGAACAAGAATATGAAGCCTCCATTTTGTTAATCCGTGAAGAAGACTTTCGGGACTTAGTTTAGCACCATAAAAGAAAAAAATTACAGATACCCCAAAACCGGCAATGGCAGGCAGGTGCAACACCCCCTCCGAGGTCCCGACCGAAGGGCCTAACCAGGCGAGCGTAATTGCTCCGATCATCAGGAAGAAAAAGGCGTTAAACCCTACTTTTGAAAGGGTATTTGCCAGTTGTTTGATCATGAATCTTAACCCAAAAATTTCTTTCTTAATGCTTCAATCTCCTCATCTCCAATCGGCTTAAGCTCACCAACAGGTACACCCATCGTAAGTGACTTTGCACTAAATTCAGCCACTTCAAGCCGGTCGAAAGTTTGAAGGAGTTTGTCTCCCGTGATAATAATTGAATCATTTTCTACTATCACAGCCGCCGTATCTTTAGCTATCAGATCCAGAATAGTCTCCTCTCCCTTAAAATGACTACCAAAAGGTACGTTAGGCACATCCTGAAGGAAAATCCAGCTTTCGGGGATCGTTCTAACATCAAATTTGTGTCCCGTGACACTAAATGCCATTAAATACGGTGATTGCGTGAGAATAATTGAGTTTACATGTGGGTTTCTCCGATAGATTTCCTGATGTAACCAGGTGGCTCTGCTGGGAATTTTCCCGGGTTCCCTTTTCCCATCTTTAATCTGAACGATATCTTCTAACTGAATGTTCCATCGCAAAACATTTGTAGGAGTGATCATAAAATCATTTCCGCGCCAACGAACCGAGACGGTCCCGTATGAGCTGATCATCAACCCCTGATCGCAGGCCCGCCGGACAATTCGTGTTATCTCTTCGCGGCATGCCCGTTCGTCTGAAGGATGGGTGACTTGCTCCATTTCGGGTAAAAGTCGTGGTATCTGTGCCTCAAAAGCCTCTATCTGCTCATCCAGCAACGAATTTACTTTTCCTATTGTCTTGGCATTAATGATTGTTTTTGCACAAAACTCCAGAGTCTCGAATCGCTGATAAACATCCTTCATATCAGTACCTCCAACCACGGTACCATGGTTTTCCATGATTACACCATTGTAACCCTTAGCAAATTCAGATGCTATTTTCCCGCCAAGTTCTTCGCTTCCGGGGATTGCATAGTCAGCGTATCCAATAGGACCACAGACATATTTGGCCTGTGGAATAACATTTGTATCCGGAATAACGTGAGCAATACTAAATGAGACTAATGCGGGTGGATGTGCATGGATGATCGCCTTTAAATCAGGACGAATCCTGTAAATAGCCCTGTGAAAAGGAAATTCAGACGAGGGTTTATGCTTCCCCAGAATGGTTCCGTCGTATTTAATACAATTTATATCATCCGGGCCAAGGGATCCTTTGTCGACTCCTGAGGGAGTAATCCAGATATCACCCTGATCATCAATGATTGATATATTACCACCCGAAGTGGTTGTCATTCCGTTTTTGTATATTCTTCCAATGATCAGCACGATCTGATCGCGCGGATGCATAAGTTCTGTATCAAGTAAATGCATAGATTAAAGTATTATGATTTAGCCATTTTACGACGATAATTCTCAACCTCCCAATTATCAATAAACTCAATTTGAGTCTTATTCATAAATTTTGGTCCTCCAAAATATTCGGACAAGAAGCTTATTTTTAGTATATTAGTATAGACTTCAAGTACGTTCAAAACAGATTTGATATTTTCTTCAATTGCAATGATCCCTTTCCCCTCAAGAACAAGAACTTTTGGAAGGTAACCATAAGCATTCTGGTAATCTGAGACAAGGATTTTTGTTGACTCAATTTGCTTCTGGTCTTCATTAAAGAATGGCACAAACAGGTAATATGCCTTACAGTAAACAATATCATCAGGAGTGAAGGCTGTGCTTGCCTTCAAAAAAGATTCATAGTTAATTGCAAAAAAATGGATTAAGTCGCTGATTACGCCTTTAGCTGAATAATTTTCAAATCCAGGATTCAGTTGACCAATATGTTCAATAAGTGGTGATTCAAATGTTTTCTGATCATTATCAGGCAGATCAGCCTGAATTTTCTGATCAATCTTTTGAATGATATCAGCATAAATTTGGTTAATCTCAATTATTGTGTCAGCAGCTACAAAAACTCCATGATTCTCAAGAAAGATTATTTGTGGTACTTTGGAATACTTTGTCGTATAAGCTTCAATATCCGATTTGACTTTTTTAAACAGAATATATCCCGGATCAGTGTAAGGGATAAAGAGTGCCTGATCTCCAAATAGTTCAGAACAAGCTTCGGCAGCATGCAGTGAACACATAAGAGCATTTACTTTTGTCGGATGGGTATGCACGACAAACGGATAATCAATGATTTCGTGAAGTGAAGTTTCTACGGAAGGTCTGTTTTTACCCGTTGAAACGATTGCATTTGACAGGTCAGCCTTCACTTCGGCTTCGCGCAGTACTGAATCCTCACTGTAAATTCTTGTTGAGACAATTTTAAGTTTTTCGCGCGAAAGACTTACGAACCCATTTTCATCTATCGTCTCCAATGCCGCACCGCTTGCTTTTATCCAAATATGATTTTCATCTTTGTAAGAAGTGTTACCACCACCTGCAATTACAAAGGCCTTGTTTTTACCGTAAACCCTCGAAACTTCTATCAATTCTGCCAGATTCTGATTCATGTTTATTGTGGAATATTATTTTTGATTTTAATTCATAATGCTTTGTTTCACCCTCAAAAGTAAAAGAAAATTAGTAGTTCAGCATTACCCAAAGTGATTATTGATTTACACGATTTGTTATTATCTTTGCCGATCAATCTGAGGTCAAACTCCGTGTGCTTGAACACCACGTAAAAAACAAGTTAAATGAAAAGAACCGTTTCCGTATTGTTTATGTTTGCAGGCATCCTGTTTGCAATTTGTTTATTGATGGCTAATATTTTAGCTACGAAAATTATCCTCATCGGCCCCTGGGCAGCACCTGCAGGCGTATTAATTTTCCCTATTGCTTATATTATTAATGATGTGATTGTAGAGGTTTGGGGATATAAGAAAGCACGTCTTATTATATGGTCCGGTTTCGCAGTAAATATCCTTGCCGTGCTCTTTTTCAGTCTGGCTATCTTGGTTCCGGCAGCACCGTTTTGGAAGAATCAGGAGGCCTTTTCAACAATTTTAGGAAGTACCCCGCGAATTATTCTGGCCAGTCTGATGGCTTACCTCATCGGATCATTTCTTAATGCATTCGTGATGAGCCGCGTAAAGGTCCTGATGAAGGGGAGAGATTTCTCGGTAAGGGCAATACTTTCTACCCTGGTCGGCGAGACAGCAGATTCAATGATTTTTATTTCAATTGCCTTTGCAGGTCTGCTTCCGGTTAACATTTTAATGGGAATGGTTCTTACTCAGGCATGTATTAAAACTGTTTATGAGATCCTTGTCTTACCATTTACTATTATCGTAGTCAATTGGGTGAAGAAAGTTGAGGGCATCGATTCGTTTGACGAGTCAGTATCGTATAATCCTTTCTTAATTAAGCAAATCTAGGTTTCATGACTAAAGCATTGGTGGTTTATTCAGGAGGACAGGATTCAACAACATGTCTTTTCTGGGCAAAGCAGAAATTCGATGAGGTCTTTGCGATTTCTTTTAACTACGGTCAGCGTCATCTTGTTGAACTCTCTGCCGCGAAGAAGATCGCAGAACAGGCTTCAGTACCTCTTACTATATTCAATATTGATCTTCTTAGCAGCATATCGCATAACTCCTTAACTGATCAGAATATGGAAGTTGAGTTTGATCAATCCGATGATAGTCCGCCTAATACTCTTGTCGAGGGACGTAATATGATCTTTCTTACCTATGCAGCAATCTTTGCCAAGGCAAATTCCATTCACGATATTATAACGGGTGTTGGTCAGGCTGATTACAGCGGATATCCTGATTGCAGAAATGAATTTATACTTTCACTTAATCAAACCTTAAATCTTTCGATGGATTATCAATATAAGATACATACTCCATTGATGTGGCTTGATAAAACTGAGATTTGGAAACTTGCTGATGACCTTGGTATAATTGATCTGATTATGTACCAGACGATCACCTGTTATCATGGTGTTCCTGGTGAAGGTTGTGGTACCTGTCCTTCGTGCAAACTGAGAAACAGAGGATTGTTAAACTATTTAAAATCGAGGGAAGATGGATGATTTGAAGAGTTTGGGAAAAAAGACGGCTTATGATTTCAGTTACACACCAGAGGTGCTGGAAGTCTTCGAAAACAAGCATCAGGGCAATGACTATTGGGTGAAATTCAATTGTCCTGAGTTTACATCCTTGTGCCCCATCACAGGCCAACCCGATTTTGCAACCATATATATAAGCTATATACCTGATATTAAGATGGTTGAAAGTAAAAGTCTGAAGCTATACCTTTTTAGTTTTCGGAACCACGGGGGATTTCACGAAGATTGCGTGAATGTAATCATGAAAGACCTGATAAAGGTTATGGACCCCAGATATATTGAGGTATGGGGGAAATTTACTCCGCGTGGCGGTATCAGTATCGATCCGTATTGTAATTACGGCAGACCTGCCACCAGGTTCGTGTCGATGGCGGAATTCCGTTTGACGAATCACGATCTTTCACCCGAGAAGATTGATAACCGATAGAGATTTTTTTATTGTAGTTTGTAACCTTTTTAGATGGATTAATATTCTAAGAAGATATTACATTTTAGTTTTTCCTTTTGATACAGACATTTATTCCTTCTGGAAATAGCAGTCATCGATTTCAATACTTTTTATCGTTTTGTCCTGCCTTTCAGGCAGTTGTTGGTGTGTCTGTTTTTTCCCGCAGGTCGTTGACCATGCGGTTATGAAAATCCTGACTTTTCAAGTCAGCGGATAATGCCAAATAGGTATACTTTAATTTTCCGCAGGTGGCAGATTATGCGGTTATGTTTCAGATGGATCGGAAGTTTCTCGCAACAACCAAATAATATCAAAAAAAACAGCCGTCTCATAATTAAAATGAGACGGCTGTCATTGTTATAGGTAGAAAAGATTTATCCTTTCTTAACTTTTTTAAATCCGTAAATGGCACTTGCACCCAATTCCTCTTCAATACGAAGCAACTGGTTGTATTTTGCCATACGGTCAGAGCGGCTTAATGAACCGGTTTTGATCTGGCCACTGTTTGTTGCAACAGCAATATCTGCAATTGTTGCATCCTCAGTTTCGCCTGAACGATGTGAAGTGACACTTGTGTAACCTGCACGGTGAGCCATTTCAATAGCATCGAGGGTCTCGGTAAGTGTACCAATCTGATTAACCTTTATCAGGATAGAGTTGGCAGCACCTAATTCGATTCCTTTTTTAAGGTATTCAACATTGGTCACAAATAAGTCATCTCCAACGAGCTGACATTTATCCCCGATTTTTTTTGTAAGTAATACCCAGCCTTCCCAGTCGTTCTGGTCAAATCCATCTTCGATCGAGTCAATAGGATAATTGGCTACCAGAGTGGCAAGGAAATCAACCTGTTGTTCACGGGTTCTTTTTGATCCTGTAGAACCTTCGAATTTGGCATAGTTATAAATACCATCTTCGTAAAATTCGGATGAGGCGCAGTCAAGGCCTATAGAAATATCACCACCATCTTCTGCACGGCCAGGCTTGTAACCAGCTTTTACAATCGCCTCAAGAATACTGTTTAACGCATCTTCGGTTCCTGAAAGTGCAGGTGCAAATCCACCCTCATCACCTACAGCAGTGCTAAGGTTACGATCGTGGAGAACTTTTTTAAGACTATGAAATACCTCAGCACCCATACGAAGTCCTTCGCGGAATGAAGTGGCACCAATAGGACGGATCATAAATTCCTGGAATGCAATAGGGGCATCGGAGTGAGAACCTCCATTGATGATGTTCATCATTGGAACCGGTAAGGTTTTAGCATTTGTTCCTCCGATATAACGGTACAGTGGCATGTCAAGGTAAGCCGCAGCTGCCTTCGCAACAGCAAGTGATACACCCAGAATTGCGTTTGCACCAAGATTGGATTTTGTTTTAGTACCATCAAGCTCAATTAGTTTACTATCAATAGCGACTTGATTAAGAGCACTCATTCCAACAATCTCTTCTGCAATAGTTGTATTAATATTTTCAACGGCTTTGAGTACACCTTTACCAAGGTACCTTTTTTTATCTCCGTCGCGTAGTTCAAGTGCTTCGTTTTCGCCGGTTGATGCACCTGACGGTACAGCAGCACGTCCCATAATTCCACTCTCCAGGGTAACTTCTACTTCAACGGTAGGGTTACCGCGTGAATCAAGAATTTCTCTTCCGATTACTTTGTCGATTAACATTGTTTTTGTTTATTTATTCGATTAAACATTAATATTGCTGTCAGGCAGACAGTTATTTAGATGAAACAGATCCAACAATTTAAAACCCGACAAAGATAATCAATCCTTGAATGTTCTGAAATAATATTTCCAGCCCACTGTTAACAAGAGGTTAAATTTTACTTTAGTTCTCTTTCAAGTCTTTTCTGGATTTTGCGTATCGCCGATTCAATTGGTTTTTCAGGTTCTATAACGTTATATTCTCCCCAGAAACTACGATCGGCAAATCCTGAAATCTCATCGGTAAGAACGATGTTTGGCTTCATTCGTTCACTGTTCTTTGAAGGCTTATCTTTTGTCTTTTCCCAGTCTGTTACCGCCATTTCAATAGTTGATTCATAAATGGTGTTAAAGAGCCGCTTAAACCACTCAATCTTGAAAGTAATTTGGCCTCTGGAATAACTGTAATACCATCTGCCATCTTTTTCGCGATAATCGACCCGGTAAGATGCTGATGTGGGATAAACTTTCGCACCAACCGGTTTCTTCTTAATATACATGTCGCCTGCCATTTCCTTGTTGGACACGTTCAGGTTGAATGTTGCACTTGTAATTGCAAGACTTTCTGTGTCTATATATAATTTACCAAAATAAAGGGGCTGGTCAACATGCGGACGTTGTTTAAATGATAAGATATAAATAAGCCTGTCGTTGATTTTTGTTATGTTTTCAAGATTAAACTCGTAACACCCAATCATGTCATCCGTAAAAACCATGTCAGGATTTTTCATAATATCCATATAAAGAGTACTGTATGGACCACCCTGAAGTTTAAATGTCAGCGTGTCAAGCTTTGTGTAATCAGTACTTTTCCTTGCCTTGTACAACTGTGCGATATCAGTCTTGTTTGAGACATACGATTGTTTAAAAACTTCGACTACTGCCTCTGACAGGGAGACGTAGGTTCTTCTTTTTTTAATGGTTTCCCGGTAAAAGGCAGTCATCGAAACAGGTTCATTAAAGTAATTCTCACCCCTTTTATTCATTACCGCACGGATAAGTAATTCAGGGTCTTTTGGAAAAACACGAACTTCGTTTAATGCCACAATTAGAAGTTCCATCTCTATGCGGGTCTTCTCCTGCTTAAATAACGAAAGGCTCATACTCTTATCCTTATACCCAAGAAAAGAGATCGAAACTTTCCCGTTTGTGAGATTTTTGGGAACCTTCAAAGCAAACTCCCCCTCTGTATTGGTAACTGTTGCGATATTTGTTCCATCAAGAGTTAAAGATGCAAAGGCAAGTGGTGACCTGGTTTCCTGATCAATGACTGACCCCTTGTATTGAACATAGGTCAGAGTGTCCGGTTGATTTGATTTAGGAACCAAAGGTAATGCAAGTGAAGCTTCAAAGTATCCCATGAAAATTATTAGTAGAGCAGTTATCTTCAGAACTGTCTTTTTGGATTGGAAATAAAATGTTTTCATAGCTTCTGTTTTAAGAGTGAATGTATGCTCAAGAGACAGTTACCTTGTAATTAACCCTTATCGCAAATCTGAATATTTTTTTGATCTGCATTTAATTCTGATGACATGAATTTTTAACCTAAAAATAATCCATTCGGAGATTTTAGGTAATTTGGCGGCTCCATGCAACATTTCTTTATTTATGAAAAAGATAATACTCCTTTTTATTGTACTCACTTTGACCCTTCGCGGTTTTAACCAGCCTAAGGCGCTTAAGAGTTTAATTTTGCAAAATGCAGGGTATTCCGTTTGTGTTATTAATGCTGAGAATGGGCAAGTTGTGTTTGAAAATAAGCAGGTTAGTCTTGTTCCTGCCTCAGTAATGAAAGTGGTTACTACTGCCGCTGCACTATCTATTCTGGGTCCTGAATATATATTTCATACGAAGATCGGATATACCGGCCGGTTAGATTCGATAAATGGTCAACTCAAAGGAGATCTGGTTCTTAAGGGGGGAGGAGATCCTGCATTTTATTCAGAATATTTTCCGGAGCATTATCGGGGTACATTTGAAGATTGGGCAGATGCCATTCTTCAAAAGGGAATTAAATCAGTAAGTGGGGATTTGATTATTGATCTTTCTCATTTTGGTGAGACTTCGGTACCTGGCGGATGGGTATGGGAAGATATTGGGAATTATTATGGAGCCGGGGTTTCCGGACTCACTTATTCTGATAATCAGTACAAGATTCACTTTTCAACTCCAAACATAGCAGGAAAGCCTGCGGTTATTGACTATTTGTCACCTGTGACGGACAGTCTGCGGTTGATTAATAATGTTTTATCCTCAGATAACAACAAGGACGAGTCAATCGTTTATGGTGCTCCCGGCTCTTTTTCACAATTAATCGAAGGAACAATCCCGAAGGGACGTTCTGATTTCATCGTCAAAGCGGCGATGCCCGATCCTGCCAGATGTGCTGCCAAAGCATTTATTAATGTCTTGATATTAAAATCCATTAAATTTTCAGGTAAGATTAGAATTGAAGTAAATTCAAAATATGGAGGTTACGTAGAAGTGGCAGATAAGCCTTCTCCTCTGCTTCAGGATATTATCATTCCACTCAATCATGAAAGTATAAACCTTTTCGCCGAACATCTGCTGCGTGAAATTAGTTTTGTACGAAGTAGTAATTCTAATTTGAAAGGTAGTGCTGAGGTTTTGAAAGAATTCTGGTCAGAAAATAAGATTTTCACGGATGGTTTTTATCCTGCCGACGGCAGTGGTTTGTCCCGATCGAATGGTGTATGTCCCAAAACACTTGCAGAGATACTTCGATACATTTACCTTAGCAAAAACAGGGATGTCTTTTTTAATTCATTACCTGTTGCCGGGTTAACCGGCACCCTGAGTGGTTCATTCAAAGGGTCAAAACTGGAAGGAAATCTAAAAGCAAAAACAGGTTCGATGACACGCGTAAGAAGTCTGGCAGGTTTATTTGAAAATCACAACGGTGAGAAAATGATTTTTGCCATAATAACCAATAATTTTGAGGGAACCCAGTCAATGATTGGACATACAATAGTTGATTTACTCAGTGAATTGTACTATTTTGATCCTCCTAAGAAGAAAGAGGCTATATCAAAAGTAAAAAATTTAACAGCAGAGTGCTCGGGAGTTGTGAAACTCCAACCTCAAAACAGATAACATTGGAACATGATTAAATAATAATAAGGTACAGAGTACCGCAAGATTTGTAGGAATGATGAATATGCGTTGTTAGGAGGTACAGAGTACCGCAATATCAG
>CAINLJ010000241.1 GCA_903850335.1 uncultured Bacteroidia bacterium
AAGGCACGCTTTACGGCTGGACGACTTTTACTACGGCTACAGGCTGAAGGCCCTGCTCTGTCCGGCCCAATGACAACGCCTCGGTATTTAGTATCATGATTGTCACATGAGCCCTTCAAATCCAACTTATTCAATTCACCAAGTCAGTATTCAGGATCCGAAAGGTTCAGGTCCAAAACTACAATCAGGGGGAAGGCAAATCTGCAAATTAAAAAATTATGCCCAGCGGCTTAGCTGTCTCAGGTTATTGCGTAAACGACGTATCCGTTGTAATGCAGGAGAATAGAATAGTCTGCGGACTTTCGGGAATTCTATCTTTCCAAATTCGTATCCTTCGGCTTTTAAAGCTTCAATAGCCCGGGGAAGAGCCCAGTATAAATGGTTGGCAGCTTTTTTAGAATCATGGAATGTGATGATACTACCTGCCCGTGCAAAATCAAGCACATTTTGTAAAACCTCTTCTTTAGTAATATTCTGGTTATAATCACAGGAGATCACATCCCACATTACTATTTTATATCTGCCTGACAGGTAACGGTATTGTGCCCTTTTTAACCAACCGTGAGGTGGCCGGAATAAATTCGATCCGATGAGTCTGTCCGCCTGAACAATATCCTTATAATAGGTCAGGTTATCAGATTTAAGTCCCTGCATGTGATGGTAGGTATGGTTCCCGACAGCATGACCTTCCTCGATAATCTGTTCAAATATTTCAGGGTAACGGAACACATTTTCACCAACTGCGAAGAAGGTTGCCTCAATATCGTGTTCACGAAGAAGTTCTAAAACCCATGGGGTGACTTCCGGAATTGGACCATCATCAAAAGTAAGATATACCGTTTTCGAATCGTCGGGCATCCTCCAGATGGCTAATGGAAACCATTTGGTAATGTAGTGCGGAAGGTGTACCTGCAGTTTAAATCTCATTCCTTCGATGATCTAAAGACACAAATTTTGAATAATTCGCATCAAAAGTATATAATTCTATTCAGAATAAATAAAAATATTATTTTTTTAATCCTTCACCGGCCAATTCAGGCTGATAAACAGACACAAGATCATTCAATCTTTTGGCAACATCGTCGCTTAAGGCCTTCTCACCATAGTGACCTGCTATATTACTCAGCTCGCGCATGATATAAAAAGCCCTTTGCAATTCGTCCTGTACAGAGGCACGGAACTTTGGATCGAGGGTGAAATAATATTTTAACTCCTCTTCGCAGTTTTTGGCCATTATCTTTACAACATCGTTGGCTTTCTTTGTAGCAGCAGGGAAAGTATTCACCTCAAGTGATAAGCTGTCGGTTGTAGCATTCTTAATCAGATTATGTGATGCTCTGTAATAGGATTCAACCATCAGGAGATTAAAATAGTTGTAGGTAACTTTTTCATTTGGTACCAGTTCATTACAACGGTCTAGTACTGCTATAGCTGAATCGCGTTTTCCCTGTTCAAGCAATCCGTCAGCCAGCCTCACAAAACTGTTCCTGACATTCATCGACATGCGAACATTATTTTCGTCCAGATAAACCTTAGGATCGTTCATGTTGCCCCATTTGAATTTGTTGATGATGTTGTTGTACATGACATCAGTCCTTATCCGACCTACCTGTCCGCTGGTTGCAGGGGTTTTAATCGGAACAAGCCTGTATGCAAACCCTTCTGCCTGAAAATAATCCTGCAGATTCAGATATTTATCCCTCCCAACAGTTATTGCCCAATAGATTGGTCTCTTCCAGTTATTATTGGCAATCATATCCAGGATCATCAGTTCGTCCTTTGTCAGATAATTCCCTGTGAGCTTAATTTCCATCTGAGGAACTATTTTATCGGCATCCTTAGGATCAACCACATTATTGGCAAGTACTGCTGCTTTATCTACCGGATAGATTAATTGTCTTGACGGGAAGAATGAGGCATTATCAGCCTGCTGCAATTTGGTGCCTGGATCCTCAGACCGTACAAAGTCGACGGCTTCCTTGAGACTAACAGGTCGTTTTATCTGATCAAGAACATAAACCACATCGCGTGTTCCCTGAACATACTGGTTATGCTCGAATTTAATTGGCAACGGATCGGATGTATAGGCTTTCCGCCTCATCTGATCGACATACCAGTCAGTCTGAAAGTAACTTAAATTGCAAACCCGAACATCAGGCCTTACCCCTTCGACCATCTGTGCATACCAAAGAGGGAAGGTGTCGTTATCCCCATTTGTAAAGATTATCGCGTTTGGAGCGCAAGACTCAAGATAGTCGCGGCCAAAATCACGTGCTGTAAATCGACCCGAACGATCATGATCATCCCAGTTCTGATTTGCCATAAGACAAGGAACAGCCAGAAGTGAGACTGTTGTTGCAGCAATGGCACTTATCTTAGCCGGGGAAACCTTATTCAGTAGCTGATATAATGAAAGAACTCCAAACCCAATCCAGATTGCAAAGGCATAAAATGACCCAGCATAGGCGTAGTCACGTTCCCGGGGCTGCAAAGGTTCCTGATTCAGATAAACAAGGATTGCAAGGCCTGTCATGATGAAGAGTGACATGACTACCCAGAAATCTTTTTTCCCTTTGTCCCCGGCATTAAATTGGAAGAATAAACCCAGTAAGCCCAGGATTAACGGAAGCATATAATATTTATTCTTCCCCCTGTTATGGGCAAGAGATGTTGGCAAATGATCCTGATCACCCAGTCGTATAGAATCCAGGAAGTTAAAGCCTGTGATCCAGTTTCCGTTAAGAATATCCCCGTTGCCCTGAATATCATTCTGACGTCCGGAGAAGTTCCACATGAAATAGCGCCAGTACATCCAGTTTATCTGGTAGGTAAGAAAGAATGTCAGATTCTCAGAGAAAGTAGGTTTCATAAGTTTCTGTGGTTCACCTTCCCTGTTTGTCACCTGTACCGGAGTTCCCTTTATATTTGCCCAATTTTGATACTCCTTAACATGTTCAGGATTATTGCTGTACATTCTTGGGAAAAGGGTTGTGAAACGGCTGTCGTAATTTGCTGATTGCTTATAATCTGAAATTTCATATCTGCCGTTGCGTTCAATATAGTTTGGGCTTCCCTTTGAATAAGGATTTTCAGTATCGAGCGGTGCGTTATAATACTGACCATAAAATACCGGTTTACTTCCATATTGCTCGCGGTTAAGATATGACAAAAGTGAGAATACATTATCCGGATTATTCTGATCCATAGGAGGATTTGCCGACGACCGGATAACAATCAACGCATACGATGAATATCCAATGATCATTACGGCAAGGGCCAGAATAGAGGTATTAGCCAATACCTTTTTCTTTTCCCTCGTATATTTCAGACCCCACACAATCCCGGCTATAACCAGAAGGGCATATATTACTGATCCGGTATTATACGGAGCGCCCAGTCCGTTGACGAAAATTAGTTCAAACCATTGAGCAAGAACAATGATCCCCGGGATAAAGACAAACATGACAATGGCTACCAGGAGCATTGAAACAGCGACAGCAATAGAAACCCCGACAGGTGTAGTCTTATATTTTCTGAAGTAATAAACAAGTACTACGGCAGGGATAGCCAATAAATTCAGAAGGTGAACACCGATTGAAAGTCCTATAAGGTAAGAAATTAGTATAATCCAGCGATTTGCGTATTTCTCATCGGCTTCGTTTTCCCATTTCAGGATACACCAGAATACGAGGGCAGTGAACAATGATGAAGTACCATATACTTCTCCTTCGACAGCAGAGAACCAGAAAGTGTCGGAAAAAGTGTAAGCCAGGGCGCCAACAGCTCCTGCACCTAAAACGGCAATCAACTGAGGTAGTGTAAGTTCTTCATTCTTATCTCCCATCATCTTGCGAGCCATGTGGGTAATAGTCCAGAAGAGGAATAGTATTGTAAATGCGCTTGCCAGAGCCGAGAGGACATTTACCATCACCGGAACCGTAGCGGTACTTCCGGCGAACATCGTAAAGATACGTCCCATAATCATAAACAGTGGGGCACCGGGAGGATGTCCTACCTGAATGCTATAAGCGGTGGTGATGAATTCCGGGCAATCCCAGAAACTCGCCGTTGGTTCAATAGTGCTCAGGTAGACTATAGCCGAAACGAGAAATACCAACCATCCGATGACTACATTATAAAACTTGTATCCTTTTGTCTTCATAGCAAGCGTGTAAATATAATTTTATGGCTCTTTTTCCTGAAATGGAATGAACCAGATCGTAAAATTGCTGCGAAGATATTAATAATCTTTATCCGTTCCCCTCTTTCAGGGCTTAACATTATCATTTATTAACTTTTGGTTACGCGAAAGCGTCAGATTTCTAACCAAATGAACAAATAATCCGATACTTTTTATTTTTTAGGTCTGATCAGTTTGCAACAAAAAAAAACTTTGTACTTTTGCAGCCGTCTTAAATAATAAGACATTAGTGATTGACCCGTGGTGTAATTGGCAACACGTCTGATTTTGGTTCAGAAGAGTCCAAGTTCGAGCCTTGGCGGGTCAACCAATTAAGTTCTAAATCGTTTGGGGAGGGCTTGAGGCAAGTTGGAGCTTGCTTTTGGCAGTTGGCTATTGGCTTTTGGCAGCTTGGAGCATGCGAGTGGCAACTTGCGACCAGGCACTTGCTGCTTGCAGATCTTTGTGTGAGGCAAGATTTTTTTTCAGTATAGGGTTAGTTATAATAGCCAATCAAGAAAGGATTTGCAGACAGCGGAAAGCCGTGCCTGACCTGATGCCAGCCGCCATAACAAGCTACCAGTTGTGAGTCATAAAGAGCCAGTTGCCAGTTGCCAGCAGCAAATGGCCAGCGGCAAACGGTTGTTTATTCTTATTGTTAATTAATATTGTCCTGTGGTGTAATTGGCAACACGTCTGATTCTGGATCAGAAGAGTTCAGGTTCGAAACCTGACAGGACAACTTAAAAATCAAACACTTATCTATTTGTTTAGGTAGGTGTTTTTTTTGTTGCGAGATTCTTGCCAGGTTTTGGGGGGATTTGAACACATCGAGTGGTCTTTCGCCAGACCAATTCCCTAACAAATGGATCCAGGAAATTGACATCTGGTGTTAACCTTTGGCACTGAGTATAATGAAATTTCCAAAAATAAACAATACATTTCAATGAAAATAACTGAAGGTAGGTTGATTTAATACAGACCTTTAGAATATTAGTTTATCCTAGTTTTGGTGGAAATCGCAATACCTCTTTTTTACATCGATCCATTTGGAACCGATGATTCAATTAAAATGAACGATAATCCGGACCAGTGGCAAATCGTTTAAAACAACAGATGAAGACTAACAAAATATAAGGAAATGTTGTAAAAGGCCAGAAATATATATACCCCACCAATGACTCTGTTTATATGACCAATGTGGAAACTAAAGTAATTCAATATCTTATTTCCTAAAATCATATATAAAGCCATGGCGCACAAAGTTCCTATGGAATTGAACAAGACAAAATTAAATAAGCCCCAATTATCCATTTTGACGTAAGCAAATTTTCTTACAAAAACTCCCGCAATTAGCCAGAAAGGAATTTGTTGAGGATGGATTATAATGCTAATTACTCCTCTTAATACCGTATTTTGTTGAGACCGTTTAATGTCCTTCCGATTCTCTATCACCATCCATATACCCATAATAAGTATTAAAAAACTGGAGGTTAATTCTATAGAATTATACAACTTGTGGTTTAATTGAATAACGTTTAAAAATAGCAGTGACGATACGCAATAAATACTTTCAAATAAAACGATCAAACCTAATACTATAAAAAGATTTCTGTATCTTTTTGATTTATAAAGCTCAATCACCATAAGGTTTATATTACCTGGGAAAATATATCCATAAAAACCGATAGGAATTCCAATCAAACTCATAAGACGTTAATTTTTTGTTTAAGCACTTTTTCAAGATTCCTTGTATTCCAAAATGAACGGTAAGACATAAAGACCGCCCCTTTTTTCTTATTCGCTATGGCAGCCTGATATAACATTTTGTAATGCCGGATCAAAACTAACTGCGCTTTAAAAAATGAAAATCCAGGATTATAAATGTGTGCCGGTTCAGCGCTTGCACCATTTAATTCGAGTATAGAAATATTAATGCCTTTCTTCAATTCCTCTATGCTGGCACATCTTAAATCGTATCTGCCGTAATAAAACCCAGGTATTCTTTTGCTAATCTGGTCAATAGCTGCATTTAACTCGGGGTCAATAATGTGGTTATAATTTAAAAATGTGGTGCCTAAGACATGATTTCCATAGGGTACTAAAAGCTTTTCTTCCCCATCTTTTAAAATAACATCGAAATTAATTTCATTTTCCTTTTTTAACCGATTAAATTGCAGGAAAGCCCTGTTATCTTTCTTGATAAGTTCTTCAATGGTTGATCTTCCATTACCAGTTACCGCCAGTAATTTTTTAAATGTAACCGAAGTTACACTCCCATTTTTACTTTGGGGATTACGATAATAAAAGATGCTAAGTTCAACAGGTAAGTTAATATATGTTTGGATGAGAAATGGAATATTTACTGACTGTTTATAGTTGATCAACTCTGAAACAGAATTTATTTTCTTAACGCACCAGCCTCTTTCACCTCTGTCTGGTTTAGCAATCACTGGAAAAGAAATATTGGCAGCTCTCATTTTTTCTGAAATCTGATAAGTATCGTTATCCGTATTTATCAGTATGGTTGGAGGGAAATATTCTTGCGGAATTAACTGAAATATACTCCATTTGCTTTCAAAAAACATTCCGCCTGTTTCAATGGAAGGGTTTGCAGCGGAGAAGAAAAAGAAAGATCTTGCCTTGATAGACAGATACACATAATAAAAACTCAGTGGGAAATATACCAGCCATATTGGCCAATATTCCCAGCTTGCTGACTTAATATAGAGTGCTTTAAACTTAAAATACAAGCTTCCTTTACTCATCATTCGCTAATTGTCATAGTTTGGATAATGATGGTTTCGTTTTATAAAGAATTATTCAGATTGCAACCCATAACAGAACCTTTTAACTCTAATGAATTATTATGATAGGTGTAACTGCAAAGATCATAATAACTCATTATTGCTGAAGAGTAAGGCTGAAATTCAATAAGTGAAAAACTGAGTGTCTTTGTAAGCTCATTTCTGTTCATTATAAACCCATTCTGATTATCGGAATGCTGTTTAAAAAAGTTAAACAGGGATAATTTTGAGATAGGAGGATTCATGACTATCCAGTTCCTGAATAATTCTTCCCTGTGGACTTTTGCCTCTTCAGAGTATAAGGTTGAAGAAGACCAGATGTACGATTGGTCCAACTTTAACATAAGCCTATGTCGGTTCTTACCATCCCAAACCAATTGAAACAACTTTTCCTCACTCCAGACTACCAATGTATATGGCTCGATACCCTCCATATCGATAAGATTCCAGTCAAGAACAGGCAAGTCGGACTCTAACAATTCAGAGACGATCAATCCCCTGCTTTTTTTGTACTTTATTTGGCGTTCATGCTTCTCAAAAGCTCCGTTAAGTAATACAATAACATTTCCGGTATCATTTGCACCTATCCAGGTACCACCAGCTACCGGGTCTACAGGAGCTAAAACCAGAGAATTTCCAATCTTTTTAATATTGGGTGCCATTGCTTTATTCCTTCCAGGGTTTTCATCCCTTAGGGAAGCAAAGAAAAATTTACCATCTTGAGGTATAAATAATACTGTGCACATAAGTGGAAATTATAAGTTAAAATCCAAATCCGGTAACCGATAAAAGTATAGGACTTGATTCTGACAGCAAACAGGCAACATCAGAAATTGATTTAAATCTCAGAATGATTCTACATTTTTCAAAGTTGCCTTGTACTTGATGGTCGAATAGGCCATTCCAAAATCCTTATCCACAATATCCAGTCCTAATTCCATAAGAGCGACTTTGATTAATGCTAAATGATGAATAGCATGTTCATTATTATAAATTATTTCCCGGAAATATGTCGTAAGTACATAGGAATCTCCTACTGAGTCTGTCTGTTCAACGGAAAGTCTTAACTGCTTGTCAGGAAGTCTTACATCCTGTTTTAGTTGCTCGATTGTACAGAAGGCAAATATTTTATCTCTTTCCAGCCTGAGATCTCTGGTCCGGTTAAAATAATCTACTCCACCAGAGGTATAACCATTAACAGTGCATTGAAATAACTCAATGATGTGTCTGGTATGTCCACCAATGCTCGCCTTTCCCAGGAATCCAATTTGACGGATAAACTGATCGTCAGATAATGAGGAAATAAGGTTACCTAATAATTGCAATTGTTGCAATGATTGCTGAAAGATCATATCAATATTTATTCTTTTTAATAAGTTTATTGAACAATAATGCACCTTCTTTCCTATGCAGCACGGCAATTATCAGGCAACTGATCAATACAGTGATTGCCAGCATGAATAATTGTCCTCCGTCTCCCCTGGATTCGATACCGATAACTGTCAGGTGAGAAAGTATAGCTCCTGCCATAAGACCGATTCCTAAAAAAGATCCTGCAAATGCAGTGGATGGTATAAGTAACAGAATACCCACTATCAACTCTATGCTGCCTGTAAAATAGCGGCCCCAAGGTTCAACCCCGAGCTTCGTAAATAATTCTACGGATTCTGGGTTGCCCGTAAATTTGAAGTAAAGTGTTTGCAAGAGGATAGCTGAAGCAGCTATTCGAAGTAACCAGGAAATTAGTGTTTTTGCTTTCATGACTATTATTATGTGTTTAATTAGTGAAATAAATCTTGCCAATTCTTATTTGCCTTAGTTTTCAGGTTAGTTTCATCACTGTTCCACTTGGTCAGGGTGTTGTTAATCCATGTATGGTAAAAGAGATAAAGTTTCCCGTCTGAAATTTTAAAAGTTTCAGGATCAATAGCAACTTTTTCATTTACAGCCCCCATTGCATAAGCACACCACCCACCATATTGTGGTTCATATTTCATATTATCTTTTTGAAATAGATTCTTGTTCTCCGCACTTGAGAAATAATAAATAACTCCCTCTGCATTCACAGCAAATTCCTTTTTGCCTTTCACTGCCTTGTTTTCTTTGAAATAGGCTACCGGATCGTACCCTTGAATACCTATTCCATTCTCAAGATTAAAATGTTTTGTTCGGATATTGGATTGACCATTAGAAATCCCAATGGAAATCCCGACTGTAAATAGAGCTATTATAATCTTCTTCATTGCTTTACGACTTATGAATTATTGAATGTGTTTAGATTAAAATTTCAATTATTTTATGGTATTGACATTGTTGAATTTAACAGCACAAAAATGCCATCAATTACGATGGCAGAAAATGGACATTGTTCCCTAAGATTTGTAGATTATTCCCTTCTAATGCTTTTGGCTTGGTTTTTTTAAATCAGAAGGGTTTTGTGCGGTATAATTTTTAAAAAACCGGCTAAAATGGGCGACATCTTCAAACCCCAGGTCGTCTGCTATTTCCTTTACGGCTTTATCGGTGTAATAGAACAAACGTTTAGCTTCCATAATTATTCTTTCGCGAATAATTTGAAGCGGGGTTTTTTTGCTATATAAGGAGAAGATGTTTGAAATTGTTTTTGGCGATTTATTCAACAAGCCAGCATAAAACTGAACCTGATGCTCTTTTTTGAAATATGTTTCAACCAAAACATTATATTGCCGGATCAGATTAAACTTATCTTCAGCAACGTCATCTTTGCCAATGTATTGCCTTTTAGCCAGTCTGGTTATCTTGATTATAAGCCTTACCAGCAGCATCCTTAACATTTCACCTTTTATATCCTCATCTGATTCATATTCTTCAAGAAACAGCTCCAGAAGTCGACCCATTTTATATTTATGTTCTGCATCAAGTGAGACAAACATGGTAGGTGAAGGGCCATAAAATAAAAAACCGATACACCCAACTTCTGCATCATGGTTAAGGATGCAATAAAACTCTCTGTTAAACTGCCATGCAGCTATATCCTCAGGGCGCTCAAACTTAAAAGATTGATTAAGCATTATGGGCAAAACCGAGTTAGCAGGAAACCCGTATTTAACTTCATCAATTATAACATTCTGAATTTCGCCCATGTTCCAGGCAATAGTATGAAAGGAGAATCCGGGTTTTTTCCAATATAAATATTGTTCAAAACCTGGTTCATTCTTTAAAAGGAGTAATTGTCCAATACCATCTTTTAGCGTAAATATGTATTTCATTAACAATGAGTAAGAAAATCAAAACATTCTAAATTTTATTTTCAGTGTATTTATGGATTTGCCGTTTAAATTATCCCTCCTTATTGTATGATAATCACGACTCTTCACCGATGCAAAACGTCGATATTTTATAGAGAACCTTGAGGGCGATTGTCTCGCATTATTGAGCAGCAATTTACAAAAAAAATATTTATTCTGCTTGAATATTTTAACCATCTGTTTTTCACTTCCAATTGAAACAATCCAGGTAGTGAATCCTTTGAGACATGGAAACGAGTTTCAATTATCTTATGTTTTACATGCAGGATTGCCTTGATATCGGGGAAGATTCAATAAAAAATGAAGGAGGAGCATTATTGCATCAAGGTTAGTTTTGCCTGAAATTGCACAGACTTCTGGAAAGTGTAAATACCCGCAAGTCATTGACCATTTTTAAAGTTTCCAATGTTGAGCGAATTATATATTATACAATGCTATCCAAAGGTTGCAGGTTAATTCCATGGATGTCTTAAAATTAATTAAAGATTAGAGACGTAAAATTTTGCGTCTCTCCCTATATTATTTCAACTCCAAAAATATTTAATTCAAAATCGTTTGACCAGGAGCCGGCACCTTTGCCCTATCGTTGGTATGCCATCACTTTATCTTTCTGACAGCAAACCAGCCTTCAAGGTATGGCGTATCATCAACCAACCTTCGAAACCATCATCCATTTTCAAGATATTCATTGCCACCACGAATAACCTTGCTGCATTTGATCAGTAATTCTTTTTCGGATTCTTCTCAGCTTTTCTGCAATATGCTATCTATATTTGCTTTTATTCTTTAAATTATTAATCCCTTTTAAAAAACCCGATTGTCAAAAAATAATCTGATAAAAAAGGCATGGTTACATTTATATTAATTCACTGAATCAAAATGATTCTCTTTAACCAAACAATATGTATAAAAACTTAAACCTGATATTAATTGGACTGGTGGCAATGCTAACCCCATCGTTCATGCCCTTCGAAAGCTTGTCTGCAACAAACCCGGTAGACTTAAGGGCTCACACTGGTCTAAAACACCCAACATTTGTGAAAATCCAGGAAAAAGAAGCAGCCGAATTAAAGTCTCCCGATGGAAATGTTATCTTTTCTATTCAAAATAATTTATCAGACCTTTCGTATTCAGTAACTTACAAAAACAAAGCGTTAGTCGCTAAATCAAGTCTTAGTCTGGACTTCTTGGAATCCGGATATTTCGGGAAGAATATTGACATGGCTAGCCCTCAAATCAATGAAATAGATGAAGTTTACGATTTGATAGTAGGCAAAAATAAAAGGGTAAGAAACCATTGCATGGAGATGATTGTTCCGTTAACAGAACAAACTTCCTTTCACAGACATATCAATTTAATTATCAGAGTATTTAATGACGGGATAGCCTTCAGGTATGAATTCCCAAAACAAGAACAATGGAAGTCATACTGTATGAGTGATGAAAATTCTAACTTTAATCTAACCGGGAATCCAACAGTTCTTACACTTTTCCGATCAGGGTTTACCACGTCCCACGAAGGTCTATATACAAGACTGGCTTACAACGAAATCAAGGAAGACACCTTAATGGATCTTCCGGCACTTTTTGATTTCCATGGTATCTATATGGCAATTACGGAGGCTGCACTTTCAGATTATGCAGGCATGTACTTAAATAAACACAACGGGGTAATATGCAGCAAATTGTCTCCCTTGCCTGATCAGAACATCGTCAGGGTAAAGGCTGATCTGCCACATAAAACACCGTGGAGGGTCATGTTAATCAGTGACAGACTGGGTGATCTTTTTGAATCAAATATCCTTACAAGCCTGAATGAACCCTGTAAGATTAAAGATATATCCTTCATCAAACCAGGTAAAACTACCTTTCCCTGGTGGAATGGAACAGTTGTATCGGATACAACCATAGTCTTGGGAAACAACTTTGAAACCAATAAATACTATATCGATTTTTGCTCTAAAAATGGGCTGGAATACCATTCAGTCGTAGAGCAGGGTGGGCATGAATGGTATGTTAATAATGGGGCGAATTACCAGCCCGGAACAGAATTTGATGTCACTTGTCCGGTCGATGGTCTGGATATGCAAAAAGTTTGCGATTATGCAAAGTCACAAGGGGTAGGAATCCGGGTCTGGACACACTGGTCAGCTTTGTATCCAAAACTTGAAGAGGCGTTTACACTTTACCAAAAATGGGGTATCCAGGGATTAATGGTTGATTTTATGGACCGGGATGATCAGCAGATGGTGAATATTCAAACTGAAATTCTGCAAAGGGCTGCAGCTCATCATTTACACATTCAGTTTCATGGCGCCTATAAACCTACCGGACTACAACGAACTTTTCCGAATGAATTCACACGTGAAGGAACCTTGAATTATGAAGTTAATAAATGGGCAAAATTAATTACCCCCGATCATGATCTTAATGTTATTTTCACACGTTTGCTGGCCGGAGCCACAGATTATCATTTGGGTGGTTTCAGAGCAGTTCCTGATGACAAATTTGTGGTCAAATATATTAAACCTGTAATGATGGGTACCCGTTGTCATATGCTGGCAATGTATGTCGTATTGGAGAGCTATTTAGGGATGGTCTGTGATTTCCCGGAAGCATACGAAAATCAACCTGGGTTTGATTATATTAAACGGATTCCAACAGTCTGGGATGAAACAAAAGTCATTGGAGCTGAAATCTCAAAATATATAACCTTTGCCAGAAGGAAAGATTCGGATTGGTATATAGGAACTGTAACCAATAATGAATCAAGGGATGTTATGGTATCATTGGATTTTCTTTCCGCCGGCAATTATCTTGCCGAAATCTATACCGATAGCCCGGAATGCAAAAGTAATCCTAATCTGCTTGTCAAAGAGATCCGATCACTTACATCAAAAGATAATCTAAATCTCCATCTGGCTTCGGGTGGAGGAGAAGTGATTTACCTGCATAAAAAATAAATTACATAATATGATTTTAGGAAATTAGATGTTTAATGACTTTAGTTTCCAGATTGGCCATATAATCAAAGTCATAAGGGGGGTATATATATTTCTGGCCTTTTATAACATTTCTTTATATTTTGTTAGTCTTCATCCGTCGTTTTAAACGATCTGGCCCAGACCACATCAGCACATGAAGATGGTTTAAACCAGGAGGGAATCAAATCCTACAAATATCATCAGTGCTCTGCACCTCGATTTGTTTGGCAACTAAATTTCTGCAAGTCGGTTTTTATTAGATAAAAATGCAATTTTTCATCATTCCCCAACCTTTTCATCTGATCCAATCGGGATCAAAAATATTAACAGAATTGATAGAATTGTCGTGAAAGCAGGCTTAATGAGCAGGTGAGATCAGCTCAGATGTTTTTGAGACAAAGTTTGGACAACAGTCCCATGCAGAGAGATACAGTTGATTGAAATTGCAGAACCCGTCCTGATCGCGGACCGAGGCAAATCCCGAACTCATTACTCTGAGCCCGGGATATGCCTCTTCAACGACTGATGGATCGTTTTGAAAATGGGTACACTTTTTACAGGCCTGCCCTGAATTATTACGTTGAATTGAATTGAAAATTTTCAATGGGTGACAATTGAAGACCAATAATTTCCGAAAACGATTACAGACAGGATATAACCCAATATTAAATTTACTATAACCCCGGCTGTGAAGGCAACAAATGGTCTTACACCAGAATTTGCCAATTCACGAAATCTCGTCGTCAACCCGATACTAAAGAAACTGAACGTGAACACCCAGGTGCGTAACGAGGTGATTGGTGCGATAAGGGAAGGTTTAACTAATTTGTTATAATCGACAAGTGTATTTCCACGAACAATCAATGTTGTAAGTAATGAAGCGACGAGAAACCCAATTACGAATTTAGGGAAGCGCCACCATATCTGGCCGACCTGAACTTTTGAATTTGTTTCAGAGCGTTCCCAAACTGTGACTGCAATAAGAGCCAGTACAAATGCCCAGATGCCGATCCACATGTCACGGCCGATAACTTTTATAAGGGTATATGATGCAAGTGCCTGGTCTGCTGTTCCGGAGATGCCTGGATCTATACCTGCATGACTACCATATGATTGGGCGGCTGCCAGGCCGGCAGCATCAGCGAATTCAGACGTCCCGATCCAGGCACCGGCTACTCCTGTTGGCAGATGAATCAATCGAGCCACTAAGGGTAGGACGAAGATTAGAATAATAGCCCAAAAAATGACAAGGCTTATGGCGATTGGGGGATGCTCTTTCTTTGCCCTAACGGCTCCTGCAACTGCTATCGATGCTGAAACACCACAGACCGCACCACCGGCACCCAATACTGCGGCGAGCCTGGAATCAAGACCCAACTTGCGGGCAGTGAAGAATATAACTAAGAATGTAACAATAGATACAATTGAAGCCTGTAAAAAAGCTACCGGACCGGCCCAGATAATTAGTGTGAATGGCAAAGTGGCACCCAACAATACGATACCAAGTTTAATATAAAATTCAACCCGGAAGCCGGCATCCAGCCATCGGGGTAATCCGATTACGTTTGAAATAATCAGACCGAGAAGAAGAGCCATTAGTGGAGGTTCCAGATTATATCGACTGGCCTGGTCCCAGTTTCCCGCAAAATAGATGATTGTCGAAAGTATAAAAACAAATATAAATGATGGAATAAAGTCCTTTGGTTTTTGCCCGATAAATGAAACAACAAGGGTGAACAGAATTAAGAAGGATCCAAGCAAAGCAAGATACCGAACTGCGTTCGTTGATAATTGTGTTGCAAGCTGATCCAGCGTAGACCATTTTGCCGGTGCTACCGCAATCCATGAGATACTGGACCCGCCAAGATAAAAGACATAAGCAAGAATAACAATACCTAACCCAAGCCAAACTGCCCACCAGTCTTCCTTTAACCAGAATTCCTGCCAGCCGGATGTGTTTTTATTATCTGTTAGTTTAGTCGTACTTGTAACCATAAGTGTTGTGAATTTAGTTAATTTAGTTGGTAAAAGTACTGAATGATAATTTTGATCCCATACCTTTAATACGGTATTTTTTACTTTTAAACATGAAATATTTAATCTTTTACAGGGGTTGTAAGGGGCTATTAAGTCTCAGGGTGACTGAAAGACGCAAGTTGACCCTGAAAAAGTTCCAGGAATTATGCGTTTGTTCTTCAAATTAGTAGCAGAAAAAGAACAACTTCAGTTAATGATGTGACCCTTCCGGTTTACTAATCCATTAGGAATGCTTTGAAACAGGAACCTAAATCTTTCATTTTTAAACCTTTTTTGCGGATGAGTGTTTTAGATATTTTAAAGTGAATCGTTTAATAGGATTTAATATCTCCAGAATATGATCCGGTACCGATTAGCAGCCTATGATGATAATCAACAATTAATCGAACTGACTTCTTCTTCAGGAATGGAAGGAGAGATATCACTGAGAATTGACAGGAAGCCGGACTTCTTTAAGCTCCTTGAAATGCGGGGCAAAAGTTATGTTTTCGTAGCACTGGATGAGGACGTTATTGTAGGGTCGATTTGTGTCTCACAACAGGATGTTTATGTCAACGGGCAAATTACACCCCTCCAATATTTTGCCGATTTCAAAATTGCAGCTGCATACCGAAATGGAACAATTGGTTTTCGGCTATGCAGAGAGCTGGAGAATCATGTCCTTTCGATTGGAGCAGATCTTGCGTTTGCAAATTTTTCCAAGGGGAACTTAAAACCCTTCAGATTTCTGCATAACAGGCAAAACACCCCGGATTTTGAGAATATTGGAACTTTCTATATCCATCAATTCATTGGCAGGAAAAGAAAATCACACAACTTGGAATTTGAAATCATTGAAGGTAAGGTATCAGAGGATTTAATTAGGTTCCTAAATGAATATTATTGTAATTATGAATTAGGCAGTGTGATAACGAGAGAGAAACTTCTGGATACTTCAATTTACACCATACAGATTGAAAATAAGATCATTGCTGCCATGGTCCTTCAGGACACTATGACCGCAAAACAAAATGTTGTAACAAATGTGACGTGGAAAATGAATTTTCTCCTTAAAACAATGACAATGGTTAATTCTATGCTTGGTCTGTCAAAATTGCCAGTCATCAATGAGCCTATCAGGATGATTTACATCAAATATCTGGCATCACATAAAAACAACAGTAAGATGATCCGTTTCATGATTAACCATGCCAGAAATATCGCATTCGAAGAATCGTATTCTTTTGTTTCAATGGGTATGCATGAAAAAGATCCTTTGAATACCTGTATAAAAGGAATATTCAGACTTACATTTTCTTCAGTTGGAATGGTTTTAAGCTTAAAAGACAATAAACACCAGATTGAAAAAATAAAACACGGGATCCCGTTTGCTGATTATTCCCTTGTATAGGATTCTCAACTTAAACACATAACCTTTAAATTTTTATCATTATGGAGACCATGAAAAAAGAATTTCTAACCGTTGAAAAGTTCAATGTTATTTCGGATGTTTTTTCGCAGGCAATTACAGGAGAACTCATTGGTATGTCAAATTTTGCATCTTTGGCTGAAACAATTGAAGATCCAAATGAAAAGATGGAGGCCGTTGAACATGCGAATAGCGAACGAATGCATGCTAAAGCTTTTATGGCATATGCAAAAGAGCGGGGATTTAAAATAAATATAAACTTAAATGGTCAGTATTGGGGAAATGTCCGAAAACAATTTTTGTCATATGCTCACAAATTTGATTTTATTGCCTGTCTAATCATTCAGGAGGTTATGCTGGAAACTTTCGCAATCTCAATGTATACAGATGTAGGCAATGCATTAGGAGGAGAAGCCGGACGATTATTTCTTCGGATTGCCGAAGAAGAAAGGGAGCATCTGGAACACTCGTCCGAATTCCTGCGTAACGAGTTAATTGAGGACCCAAATGCATTTATCAATAAATTTGAGGAGATCCATTTTAATTGCATGACAATCCTTTCAGAGTTTTCTGCCTCTACTGACATTAGCGGACATTGTGGTGTTTGCAGTGGTAGTTGTATGAAACTCTCGCTTCATCATATAGGCCTTGATATTGTTACGATTCGTGGCAATGCCCTTGCTCTTTATGCTCAGGCACTTGATGAAATAGGAATCCCCGGAGAAAAATCAATCGTATGGATAGCACGACTTCCGGCTTAGATTTTGCCGTTCTTGGCCATCAGGATAGCTGGGAAAATATATCAGACTTCATCAATGGCATAAGAACTTCAAACGAGGGAGAACTTACAAATGAAAAAATCAAAGAAATATTTTCATTTATCCCTCCCAGAACTTTGTTCAGGATGAAGGTGCGATCCAATACCGGTGCAGAAATAAAGGGAACCTACATTGAAACATTTATAGAGCCCGATAAACTGGATAGTTCTTTTCTTAGAGTAAATATAGCCAAGGTCAGGAATGCCGTATCCTATGCTAAAAAAACCAAAGCAAAAATTGCCACTCTTGGAGGTTTTACTTCAATCGTTCTCGAAGGAAATCTTGATCCATTCTCAGATGGAGAAACCAGGTTTACAACCGGAAATACATTAACAGCTGCGTTTATTGTAAAGGGAATCGAAAAAGCAGCAAGGGATCGAAACGTTAATTTAAAAGAGTCTTCCATACTAATAGTAGGTGCTACTGGTGATATAGGTATCGCCTGTACTAATTTTCTTAAGAACAAAGCAGCGAAATTACTGCTGTCTGCCCGTAATTATCTGAGATTAGAGAAATTGGCTGTCGAATTAATTAACGATGGACAACAGGTAATCTACTCTGTTAATATTCAGGATCTCATTCCTGAGGCTGATATCATAATCTGTGTAGCAAGTGCTACTGGAATACAGCTATCCAACCTTAAAAGCGGAGTTATAATCTGTGATGCTGGCTATCCAAAGAATTTAGAGACAAGACTGGAACAAACCAAAGGTGTACATCTGTTTCATGGCGGTATGGGACAGATAGCTGGTGGTTATGATCTGGAACCCGATTATTCCGGTACATTCTATCGGTATGCCGCGCCACATATTGTACACGGGTGTATTTTGGAGGCTATTGTCCTGGCGTTTGAAAATAGATTTGAAAGTTATTCAGAAGGTAAAGGCAAAATTACAACAGACAGGATGGAGGAGATTTATAACCTAAGCATAAAGCATGGGATAGATCTTGCCCCCTTTTATAATGCCAAAGGCTTGTGGTCTCAGGATCAGAATATCTAAAACTCAATCCAATGAAAAAAAGCAAAGATCAGGTATCTCTTTTCAAATTAGTATTTACTCATAATTGGGAAGATCCGGAAAGTGATCATCAGGCACTGAAAATTCAAGACAATGAAAGTGTTTTGGCTATTACTTCCGGTGGCTGTAATGTTTTGGGATTCTTATTGTTTAATCCTGAAATAATATACAGCATTGATATTAATCCTACTCAATCATTTCTTTTGGAATTAAAGATTGCAGCTATAAAATGTTTCTCTTTTGAGGATTTTATCACATTTGCCGGACTTCAGGAACATTCGGACAGGCTTCGTTTATATGAAATAGTCAGGCCATTTTTAAGCTACGAGGCTTCTGATTTTTGGGATAGTCAGAAAAAGATTCTAGTCCGCGGCTTTATCATGAATGGTAAATACGAACGTTTTATCCTTTTGGCTGGAAAGTTTCTCAAACTTTTACAAGGCAATAAGAGAGTTCAGGGATTACTTGCCGAAAAGTCTAAAGAAGAGCAGGAGACCTATTTTGACGAAGTTTGGAACACGAAACGTTTCCATTACATGTTTAAGATCTTATTCAACAAACGAATGCTGGCTAAACGCGGATTGGTTGCGGAATATTTTCACTTTGATGATGGAAGCAAATCTTTTGCAGATAGTTTTTACAATCGTTCCAGAAAGGCATTCAGGAATTTACCTGTTAAAGATAATTATTTTCTGAACCTGTATCTGTCAGGAAAATTCAGGAATAAGAATGAGGTCCCTGCCTATTTAAAACAGGAAAACTTCGACATTATTAAGTCAAGAGTTAACAGGATAAGGATCATAACCGATGAAGCACAGAAATGGCTTATGACTCTGCCTGAAAATTCTGTGGATTGCTTTGCACTATCTAATATCTGCGAATTGATGAGCGAAAATGATACCGGCAAATTGTTTGCTTCAGTACTTCGGACAGGTAAAAATAATTCAAGGGTAATTTTCCGAAATCTGATGATTCCACGAGAGGTGCCAACGGAATTTGCCGGTCAGATTGTTAAAGATGAACCCTTAAGCTGGTATCTCTATGAAAATGACCGTTCGTTTGTTTATGGTAAAGTAGCAGCCTATACACTCACTAAATACCTAAAACATGAGTAAAAGATATCCTGTCCCCCGGAAAGCAAATATTTTGATAATTCTCACCTGCACGCTATTGTATTTCCTTTTACTCATCGCAGGTTCAAATTCTCAATCTGTGGGGATTACATTTATTTATGGATTGTCCTTTGGGATAGTAATGATTCCGGTTTATTCCTTAATTCATGAAGCAGCGCATTTTTCCCTCAATCCCAATAGTAAATGGAATTTATTCCTGGGACGATGGCTCTGCTTACTTTTTGGGGTTTCATTTACATTTTATCGACACTGCCACCTTAAACATCATAGTAAAAACAGAACTGATGAGGAAATGTGGGACCTATATTACGAAAGTCAGAATAAATGGTTACGGTATGGAAACCTCTACCTGATGATGATTGGTTTTGGTTATCTGGCATTATGGCTTTCGGTTGTCCTTTTTGCAATTTCTCCCCGTCTAATAAATATCGGCATCTTAAAAAGACACACCGAAATAAAAGGATTTCTAAAAGGATTAAACGATTCGGGGAAGCTACGCATATCACAATGGGAAAGTCTTGCTGTAATTCTTTTTCAAGTATTAGTACTTTGGATTCTTAATTGGGATTTCATGACGTGGTTCATGTTTTATATGATAAACGGGTTGATTTGGTCCTCACAAAACTATGTTAATCATGCCTTCAGCCCACGTGACATCATAAATGGGGCGCATAATTTGAAAATGCCGGCCTGGTTGAATATTATTTATTTGAACTTTAACCTTCATCTTGCACATCATCAGAATCCTGGAATTCCATGGAACCATTTGCCCCGTTTTGTAAAGACACAAAATGGAAGGTTTTCGTTTTTTAGAAACTATCTGCGATTGTGGAGAGGACCAAAAGTAACAAGTGAATTTAGACCTTAATCCTTTAGCCAAAATGAAACATAAACCCAGCATTTTAAAAGTTTTCTGTTATTGTCTGATGATCTTTTTGATCTTTAGTTGTAAAAAAAATCCCCCCAAAACATTGCCAGTTGTTATTACCTCTGCAGCTAAGAGCATAACTTCTTCATCTGCAACAGTGAATGGCACTGTCACGTCTGACGGAGGGGATCCAGTTATGGATCGTGGGATCTGCTGGAGTTTAACCAATGAATTGCCGTCGACAGAAGACAATAAAACAAGCAATGGTGCCGGCACTGGAAGTTTTGACAGTTCGCTAACCGGGCTTAATCCAGGCACTACATACCATCTAAGGGCATATGCTTCGAATAGCATTGGGACCGCTTATGGGAATTCAATATCCTTCAACACTCTTGCTACTGCACCTGTCCTGACAACAGCAGTTGTTACCTCAATAACCGTCTCAAGTGCAATTAGTGGAGGTACAATAACCAGTGATGGCGGCTCAGCTATAACAGCTCGTGGTGTATGCTGGAATGTATCTCCAAATCCGGATATATCCGTGCACAGCACAACTGACGGCACCGGAGCCGGAGGATTTACAAGCAATTTAACAGGATTGACAAGCAGTAGTGTTTATTATGTGCGTGCATATGCCTCAAACATAATAGGCACCACCTATGGTAATGAAGTGACCTTTACAACATCTGGCAGCCAGACTGAGACTGTAACAGATATTGACGGTAATGTATATCAAACCGTTAAAATTGGATCTCAGGTATGGATGGTGGAGAATCTCAAAGTAACCAAATACAGAAACGGGGATCAGATTCCGGTTATCACTGACTATACGCAATGGGATCCGCTTACAACCGGAGCCCGGGTAACGAATACCTCTGTCCAGGGTTATGTAAATACCTACGGCTGGTTTTATAACTGGTATGCGGTTTCAGACAACCGGAGTATTTGTCCGGCAGGCTGGCATATACCTTCCAAAGACGAACTGAGTACACTCTCCGATTATCTTGGGGGAGATACGGTCTCCGGCGGTAAGTTAAAAGAGTCAGGAACAGTCCATTGGAATAGTCCTAATTATTATTCAACTAACGAATCAGGATTTACTGCCCTTCCTGGTGCATTTTATTTCACGGGTCCGGGGTATGTTACTCCTGGTGATTTTGGAACGTGGTGGACGTCAACAGAATATAATTCTACAGATTCATGGAATTGGAACCTTGATAACTCAAGTACAGGACTTTATAAAGTTTACAATAAGAAATCCAGCGGTTTCAGCATTAGATGCGTTAAGGATTAGGAAGCTTAAATTATTAAGAAACTGTTCTTTGATGTTCGGTAAAACCACCCATTACTTTCTGCATAATTCTGATTTTAGCCCAACGAGGAAGTAGCCGTAAGGAATATACCAGAATCTTGGAAAGTAGTCCGGGAATAACATTGGATTTCCGTCCAAGTGCTTTAAGGATTGGAATTCCAATCTCTGAGGGTTTTAATGCAGTACCCATTTTCATATTTGCTCTTTGTCCAAAACCACTGTCAACAGGACCCGGTGCTGCTGCCAGGACATCAACACCAAAAGGTTTTAGTTCTACAGCTAATGCTTCGGCCAGGGATTGGATGTAAGCTTTTGTTGCTGCATAATTTGCCGGGTAAGGCACTCCCTGAAATGCTACCAATGAGCTTAAGAAAATGATACCTCCCCGTTTTTGAACCTTAAACTTTTGACTGAAATAATGTGTCAATGAAAGTACAGCTTCACAATTTTGTCAATACCTGTGGCTTCCGAAACGTCAGCGTCAACTATTATAATTTCAATGCGATGTTTTTCCTTTAGTTCATTTTCAACTGACTTTAATTTTTCAAGGTGCCTTGAATTAATAATAAGGTTGAACCCTGCGCCCGCTAATTGTCTTGTCAATTCCAATCCAATACCTGATGTTGCTCCGGTGACGATTGCCCAATCTCCGTATTTGCTTTTTAATCTGTGTTTTTCTTTTGATGAAAGTTGCATCTGTCATATATTTACAAAATCAAAGGTATAAATAAAGACAATGAATGAAAATACCTGAATATTTCAAGACCTTGCAAAGCCTTTATACAAAGGGAAATTTATAGCCCTGAATAATGAAGAAATCGTTATGAATGTACCAATAATTGCATTCTGAAGACCAATATTAGTATTCCAGGATAGTCCGATTGTGACTTTAAGCCGCGCCCGGACTTTATTTGTATATTATCTTATATTTGCCGTTGATATTAATTCAGATTGTTAAACATTCATCCTCATCTATGAGTCCGGATAAATTATTTTTTCTGAAATTTATTAAGTTCTGTATCATTGGCTTTTCAGGGATATTCATCGATTTTGGAGCTACCTGGGTATTAAAGGAAAAGTTAAGGATAAATAAATACATCGCAAACTCAACCGGGTTTGTGCTGGCTGCAACATCCAATTACTTACTAAACCGGGTCTGGACCTTTCACAGTCAAAATCAACAAGTCATTTCAGAGTATTTTACATTTATGCTTATATCCCTATTGGGACTTGCAATAAATAATTCGATCCTGTTTTTACTTCACGACAAGTTGAAACTGAATTTTTATTTAGCCAAATTAATTGCAATCGGAGTTGTTACATTATGGAACTTTACAATGAATTACCTCTTTACATTCAGCTAAATTCATATCTGGTAACCGGCAAATTACAGTTTGTACCTTAATTCGTTAACTGGTCATTAATGAACAGGATTCTGAGAAAGACTTTTTATCTCTAAAAGGTAAAAATTTGAAATTGCTTTGGCCCTTGATTCACTTTGAATAAAATCAAGGCTAAGAGTGGTAATATGAAAATGTTCAAATACTTTTATAATGTTATAGGACAAATTACCTGATTTTATATTTCCCAAAAAATCTTCATTTGCTATCAGGATTGTGCTTTTATCCCTGACTTCATTTTTTAATCCATCGATAGTCCTTATATCTACAAGCTGATTTTTAGTATAATATTGTAATATCCAGTCATTGTAGTTTACCAGGATTTTTTCGCCGGGATAATGCTCGTTCGTATAGGTTGCTAATTGCGATCCGGATTGATATTTTAACAAACGGGGATAGAAACAAACATTAAGAAAAAGCGTCACTAACAGGGTAGACAGGATTCCCAGAATGATATACTTCAGGACCGATCTTTCTGCGCGGAAATTGTAATAAATGAAAAGAATTCCTAAGGTTATTATTATAAATATGCTGAATATCAATCGCTCAGTTTTGAAGTAATATTCAAGCAACAGGATGAAGATGGCAAATACAACGACATAAGTATTAATTGAATATTTAATTATCTTCAATACTAATCCGGATTTTGTCCTCCAGACTAAAGTGGCAACCATGATTGATAAAAGTGGGAATAAAATATTAGTGTAATGTGGTAATTGAAATCCGGATAATGAGAAGATTGTAAACATTATAATAAACCCGAAAAACGTAAGATACTCCTTATTCTTTTCTTTGTAAAAAAGGTTTCTTATTGTAATTCCCAACGCAGTAAAACCAAGGATTGCCCAGGGGGCGAATGCCCATAATAGTGTATGAATAAAGAAAAAGTGATCTCCTTCACCCTTAATTGGACCTGAGTTAAAGAATCTTCCGAATTGACTATCCCAGAAAAAAAATTTAATCCCGGAGACATTTGTTGTTCCAAAGACTACTTTTTCAGGATGTAAATCAAACTGGTTATAAATAGCATATAATTCAGGCGTGACAAACACGAATGTTAGCAATATCAACACAATCCATCTTATCCTGAATAGGTCTTTAACCTGATGGCGTATCAGCATATTCAAAAATAATGCAGAGTACAAGATTATTAGAATAAATACACCCTTTGTCATGACAGCAGCTGCACTAAAAAGAGAACCAAGAATGACATTTTTTATTGAAAACTTTAGGCTTAACTTATAGAGATAATACATTGCCGGAATAATCAGGCCAAGAAGTATCGATTCTGCACGAACATCGTTATTTGATAAGATGATATGTAGTGCTGAGCCGGTAATCAGAGTCGCTAACCAGGCAACCTCTTTATTATACAATTCCTTTGCTAATTTAAAGGTATATGTAAGTCCTAATAGGAAGAACAATAATGAGGGGAGTTTGTAAGCGAACGAATTTATTCCAAATATTTTTATGAATAAACTGCAAACCCAAAATGGGAAATGTGGTTTGTCCAGCCAATCACTACCATTGACATAGATATCCATGTAGTTCCCTGAAACTGCAAAGCTCTTTGATATGATAGCATATAATGAAGAATCTTCCATAAATATGTCGCAGAAAAGCCCGGAAGAGTTGACTAGTACAACAATAGAAAGCAGTATTAAAAAAGTTTTCTTTTCCATTCAAATTAATTCTGTGTTAAGGATTTAGTCAATCCCTAATTGTATCTGATTTTTAAAATTTGCTTGTTTAATCCTAAAAGTTCAGTTACAATTTTCAAGTGGCAACAATAGTCAAAGATAACCGAACTTCCAGATTTAACAACCTTAAAAATGATGAATTGGGAACACTGGAATATCTCACAATCCAGCAATCCACAATTCCTAAATTACCGTCTGCCCACTTCTTGTTTATCTCATACAGAAAATAAATATTGGTATTTGTTGTGGGTAGCACCTGTGCCGGTACTGTATATTTCGTTATTGACTAATGGTAAACAAGCCTTCTTTATTTCTTTTGCAGCATATTTGATTGGAAGATTTAATTGGTTTGCATATTTTTTATCCATTGGGACATTAATGCATGCAATCATATTACCAGAAATGATAAATAAATTTAAGTTTATAAAAACTTGAAATTTTTGTGATCTTTCTGTGATTATTAGTGTTTACCTTACATGAATAAAAATCATGTTATGGAAAGAGCACTTGTAATTGAAGATGATCCTGATATCGCCGAATTGATTTCAATTCATCTGACTGATCTGGAACTAAACGTAGATAAGTCCTTTGACGGTAAGGACGGGCTTCTCAAAGCGCTGAATAATGTTTATAAAATCATCATTCTCGATGTCAGGTTACCCGGTCTCGATGGACTTGAGGTGTGCAAGAGATTGCGCCAGGAGAAAAATAGAACACCTATTCTTATGGTAACCTCAAAATCGGAAGAAATCGACAAGATAATAGGCCTTGAGCTGGGTGCTGATGATTATTTGACAAAACCCTTTGGGATTCGGGAATTAATGGCACGCGTTAAAGCTCTTCTAAGAAGATCGGAAATGGTACAGCAACCTGTTATTACTGCTGAAAATCATGAAATCAATTACAGCGGTATTTATATTAATGTCACCCTGCGAATCGTCGAAATACACGGTAAACCCATAGAACTTTCGCCTAAGGAGTTTGATTTGCTCGTATTGTTTGCTTCGAATCCGGGACGGACTTACACACGTGTTCAGCTTCTCGATCAGGTTTGGGGTTATCAGTTCGAGGGTTACGAACATACTGTAAACTCTCATATCAATCGCTTACGGTCAAAGATCGAAAGTAACCTGAATAAACCTGAATTTATTCTTACTACCTGGGGCGTCGGCTACAAATTCCGGGCTGAATAATTCTTTCATGCTCAAAAATGGAAACAATATGAATCACAACAAAAAATTAATATTCAGTCGCCTATACTGGAAAATATCGGCTATATTTATCCTTGTACTTGTAATCTTTGCAGGAATTACCTTATATATTTCTGTTCTCTCTGCAAATAAGTATTCTGTGGAAGTCAACCAGAAACTAAACTGGGATCTTGCCCGGAATACTGTTGATCTGATAAAACCAAAATTTCAAAATGGTACAGTAAACAAGGAAGCTATTGCAGATATCATGCATTCGATGATGGTAATCAACCCTAGCTTAGAAGTTTACCTGCTCGATCCTGAGGGTAAAATTTTAAGTTATGTTGCGCCTGAAAAGGTCGTAAAGCTCGATAAAGTCTCCTTGTCACAAATTCAGAGTTTTCTTAGTGATACCAGTCATAACCTTATTTATGGAGATGACCCACGCAATCCGGGTGAAAAGAAAACTTTTACTGCGGCAAAGGTTGTCGATCAGACAAGACTAACAGGCTATATATACATAGTACTGGCAAGTCAGGAATATGTTTCTGCTGCTCAGATGGTAATAGGAAGTTATATTATGAGTCTTACGATTAGGTCCATTTTTATCATTCTATTGGTTTCTACCTTTGTAGGGCTATTTTTCATCTGGTTTATCACTAAAAAACTTAATGTAATTACGGAGGGTATACGTGAATTTCAGTCTGGTAATTTCAATGCGAGAATTCCCGTAAAGAATCATGATGAACTGGATACTATTGGTCTTGTTTTTAATGAAATGGCAGGTACAATATCAAATAATATCCGCGAACTTAAAGAAACTGATGAATTCAGGAAAGAACTGATTAGTAATGTTTCGCATGATCTTCGTACGCCCGTAGCCTCAATCCAGGGTTATGCTGAAACACTTATCCTCAAGAAAGAGCAGCTCAGTCATGAGGAACAATTGAAATATCTCAAAATAATCTATTCAAGTTGCGAACGGCTTCGAAAACTGGTAAGTGATTTATTCGACCTTTCAAAACTGCAGACTAACCAGGTTCGGCTGAATCCGGAACGTTTCCCAATAGCGGAACTGATCTCTGATATAGCCAATAAGTATCGTATTATTTCGCAAAAGAAAGGCATAAGCATTAATACATATCTTCCTGCTGATAATCCAATCGTTGAAGCCGATATTCTACTTATTGACAGGGTTCTGCAAAACCTTATTGATAATGCAATCAAATTTTGCAGGGAGGGAGACTATATTAATATTGTAATCGGCTCAGTGCTACATGGGAAGGTTGAAATAAGCATTGCCGATTCAGGTGAAGGAATAAAACATGATGAACTACCATATATTTTTGAACGATATTATAAAGGCAAACAATACAGCGAAAGTACAGGTTTAGGGTTGGCAATTGTAAAAAAGATCATTGATCTTCATCATTCCGAAATCCAGGTTTTCAGTCAGCCAGGAAAAGGAACCTCATTTTTATTTCATTTGCCTGTTATTGCCGTGGCTTAAAATGTTATACAATCATGTGTTTTCTGTGATACTTCTGTGATCTTCGCACCCGAAATTTGCCTGTATAAATCTTTAAAAAAGTATCATCATGAAAACAAAATTTATTCAGGGTTCATTATTTTTAGCAAGCCTCTTTCTGTTTTGTCAGTGCGACAAACTAAAAGAACTTGAAAGCGATATTCCGGGTACAGGTGCACCTTTTACCGGGAAATTCAAGGTAACCATCGAAAATGTTCAAATTCCCAAGTTGTATTTTGCTTCAGGAATATTTAACATGCCCATTGGTGCAACTGCTGCTGGTCCGGCAACGCCAGGGAAGGCCTTTACTTTCTCTTTTAATGCCGGGAAGGGCCAACGACTATCGTTTGTAACGATGTTTGGCCGTTCAAACGATTTATTTTTTGCACCTGACGGGAAAGGTATTGCACTTTATAATGGAGACACACCTCTTAGTGGCGACATTACATCCATGATAAAACTATGGGATGCCGGAACTGAGGTGAATGAGGCGCCCGGAATGGGCATGTACCAGGCAAATACACAATCTGCTCCTGATACTGGACCCGACGAAAGTGTTCCGGTTACTGAAATAGGTAATGTCAACGATGGTTTTACTTATCCATCCGTAGAAAGTGTAATTAAAGTAATGATTTCCAATGATGGGGGCACGAAATTTACTGTTCGCATTGATGATTTGCCAGGAGCTTTTACCCCTGTCTCTCCGGGCGTCTGGGTTGTTCATACTGCTGATAATCCAATATTTGAACCTGGGAAGTTAGATCGTGGTCTGGGTCTTAAGGCAAACTCAGAAGATGGAAATCCATCTATATTAGGTAAATACCTGGCTGATAACAGTGGTCTCGTGACTCCAGTATCCCCGGGTGTTTGGACAATCACAAAGGCTAACCAGCACCCCCTTTTCGAAGGTAACCATTTAGATTATGGCGACGGACTTAAGTTCATTGCACAAGGTGGTGATCCAACAACACTTGCAGCTGCTTTAAAAACAAAAAACATGATTAAGTCAACGGGTGTTTACAATACAAAGTCTGGAGCATCTTTAGCAGGGCCGCTATTCCCAGGCGATAAATTTGAATTCACAGTTACAGGGATGAAAGGTGACTATTTGAGCTTCGCAAGTATGTTTGGTCAATCAAATGACTTGTTTTTCGCCGCTTCAGACACGGGTATCCCCTTGTGGAGTGGAAGTATTCCCACTTTTGGAGATGTTACTTCTCAGGTAAAACTTTGGGATGACGGAACTGAGGTAAATGAATATCCAGGTGCAGGAAATCATCAACCTGCCCGCGGATCCGGTGGTACTGTGGAAAGTGAAAAAATAATGGTTGTGAACGACGGGTTTACGTACCCCTTAATTCCCAATTTGATCAAAGTGACCATAACACCACAATAATCCGGGTATTAAGAATATGATTGTCCGGGATAATCTTTAAATTGACATAGCCTTGAATGTTGGTAATGCAGCATTAGGGTTATGTTTATTAAAAACTTAACTGCTTCCGGATAGAATATTTCAATACTCAACAATATTGGTTTTAGAAATGTTAATTAAATAAAGTTTATTTACTCGTTGAACAAATTTTTAATAGTTTTTCTCATGAAAACTTCACTTTTGCTTTTTTGTTTTGTAATCTTTGTCTTTACAGGATTTGCACAAAATACAACTAAAAACATGAATATGAATAAAGAGAATCAGGATATGAAACTTAATCACCTCACACCTGAAGAGGCAGCTGTAATCTTGCATAAACATACTGAGCGGCCTTTCACAGGTAAGTATACCAATTTTTCGGAAGCCGGTACTTATAATTGCAAACAGTGCAATGCTCCGTTATACAATTCAACCGATAAATTTAAGTCTGAATGCGGATGGCCGAGTTTTGACGATGAAATTAAAGGTGCTGTGACACGAATTCCGGATATTGACGGTATGCGCACTGAGATTGTGTGTTCAAAATGTGGAGGACACCTTGGACATGTCTTTTTGGGTGAAGGCTTCACGAAGAAAGATACAAGGCATTGTGTGAATTCAATCTCCCTAATTTTTGTTCCTGCAGCGGCGAAAATGAATCAAACGGAAACTGCCATTGTTGCGGGGGGATGTTTTTGGGGTGTTGAATATTATATGATGAAGGCTCCCGGGGTGATCTCCACCGAAGTGGGATATACCGGAGGTCATGGTTCAAAACCCTCGTACGAAGAAGTTTGCAGTCATACAACGGGATATGCTGAAGCCGTGAAAATTGTGTTTGACCCAAAGAAGACCACCTATGAAAATGTTGTAAAACTGTTTTTCGAAATTCACGATCCCACACAGGTTAACAGGCAGGGTCCGGACAGAGGAGATCAATACAGGTCTGCTATCTTTTATCAAAATGAAGATCAGAAAATTACAGCAGATAAGCTTGTTGATATTTTGAAATCAAAGGGCTATAAAGTTGCCACTCTGATCACTCCTGCCACTACATTCTGGAAGGCCGAAGAATATCATCAGCAATACTATGCCAAAGAAAATGGCACTCCTTATTGTCATGCATATCAGAAACGTTTTTAGGCAAGTGTCAGGTTTTCAAGAAATAGATGTAGTTACATTAGTGTCCGGTTAGAAACTGAAATTTAGTTTTTTGCGTTTCCTGGCTTTTTTACTTTGCGTTAAATTTTTCCCTTTTTATTCGGCCTCTATCTATTGACCTCAAAAGGGGCCCAATCGTTCGGGATAATGAGCGCGTAATCCAGGCACAGTGGAAAATAAAAGTATAGCACATTTGGTGTTTACCGCTGACTTGAAAAGTCAGGATTTTCATAACCGCATGGTCAACGACCTGCGGAAAATGAAAGTATACTATTCGGGGTTAATCGCTGACTTGAAAAGTCTCCTGATAAGTCGGTATCATTACAGCATAATGTAAGCCTAGCAGAAAATGAAAGCATACTATTCGGCGTTATAGGCTGACTTGAAAAGTCAGGATTTTCATAACCGCATGGTCAGCGACCTGCGGAAGAACATATACGAACCAATAACTGCCTGAAAGGCAGGACAAAAACATAAACGGTATTGAAATTGGAGAACAATATTTTCTGAAAGGCTGATTTTGTCCTGCCTCACAG
>CAINLJ010000242.1 GCA_903850335.1 uncultured Bacteroidia bacterium
ACAAATATAAACGGTGCTCTGCACCTTTGAACGTTAAAAGTCAGATATTTTCATTTAAAATTATGAGGCAGAACTTTTTCAAGCAATATCAAGCAATTAAAAAGAGTTATATAGGAGGTCGCAAAGTGCAAACGCAAAGAATCGCAAAGCATAGTGTATCATGTCATTAAATCTTCACAACATTCCGTTTTCATTATTTAACCCGGAGGTAGAAGACTTTTGATACACCCTCGATCCGTCTGAAGGATGGTAACCCTGGGTGCGGGTATTCCAGTAACACGCGGTAGGGCAGGGAATAAACGGACACAAACCATGCGCGGGCAAAGGGTGGCAAGAGTACAAAAACTCGTTTCGGACGGAATGGATTATGCCCTCAGGAAAGGTCCTCGTTGCATGGTTATTAAATAAACATAATAGTATGCAGAATAGGTGCAAAACCTTTTAAACTCATAAAAATAAATGACTTTAAACAACTATTTTTGTTTCTGAAAAACTATTAAAAACCGTTATGAATCAATCTGATGAAATAAATGGTGCTGTAAGTCGGTGCTCAGCATTCGATTTTGAGCAAAGCTGGTACGAGATCTTAACCGAAGAGGAGAAAGTAATTATTGATTCGAATTCCGTTAGCATTAATTTCAAAAAGGGGGAAACAGTCTGCAAAAGAGGGGCTTTCGCCTCTCATATCTTCTTCCTTGAAGATGGTCTGGTGAAAGTTTATCTGGAAGAAAAGACAAAAAACCTGATAATCACCCTCTATAAAAAAAATAGTCTGCTAGGTTTATCCGCTATTTATGACGGAAACGACAAATTGCCCTACTCAATCGCAACTTATACCGATTCCACAATCAGAATGATGGACATACAAGTTTTCAAGCAGCTGCTGATGCAAAATTCCAGGTTTTCGTACCATATTATCAATCTTCTGAACGAAAGTACTTCGCAAATTTACGGTCGCTTTTTCTCATTGACCCAGAAGCAGTTGCATGGAAGGCTGGCAGATATTCTCCTTTGTTTCTCCCACAGAATATTTCTGCGTGATTCGTTTGAACTCCCACTATCAAGAGCCGATCTTGGGGATCTTACAGGGATGTCAACCGAAAGCGTGATTCGAATTATGAAGGAATTTAAGGATGATGGTTTAATAGATATGCATGGAAAACAAATCCATCTGCTGGATGTTGGACGGCTGGAAAGGATCAGTGAATTCGGATAAGGAATCTCAGGATTATTATTCAACCCGTTTCATGTTGAGCTTTTTGCTTGGTTGAGTATCCCCGGTTTGGCAAGCTTAGCAGGAGTCAATAAAATTAAATCATCAGGAGGTATTTACCTGACATTTGTTGCTTTGGTGGACTAAATTTTAACCTATCCATAATCTTATTCTGATATTAAAAAACCAAAATCTGTGGGTGTATTGATATTGAGGAACAAATTCGGGGTGTTGCACGGAATTTGCGAATCTACCGGTATGAACTGACAGGAAGCTGATCTGATACACTCATTTAACCTGTAGTTACCTTTATCGATAAACTCCTTTAAAATTCCTGAGGATGATTTTTTATAGATTCCGCAAAGTGGTTCAATTTGTCCGTTTTCGTGAATTGGGACAGTAATATCAAAAACCGCTGCTTTGGCAAGGAGAAACCCAATCATGGCAGTACTCATCAGGGGCATATCGCAGGATAAAATGATATTGAGCTCTGTTTCAGATCGTTTAAGACAAGAGTAAAT
>CAINLJ010000243.1 GCA_903850335.1 uncultured Bacteroidia bacterium
ATCGTAATTGTGCCGTAACCCAATATTCTGCCCATAATACTTTGGTCAACATTTACACTTTCGATTTTGCTTAGGTTCATTTCCAGAGTGCGCCGGCTTATTAATCCGGTCTTAACAATTACCCTTTTGTTGGTTACTGCAAATTCATCGGCATACCGGTCTAACATTGGGGCAATAAACAGTGTGAATAATGCTCTTAGGTTCCAGAAGATAATCCAATGGTAGGTGGTTTCAAATTCAACCTGTTCTCCGGAAATCAGGTTATTGTCAATGTAGGTTCCCATTTTTGATTGGTTTAATTCTATTTCAAACTTAGTAAATTTTCGGGAAATTATCTTGATTAGTTTAATTAATTCATTATTAGTAATTTGTGCAGTACTCTTTTGGAAACAGAAATTCAAACGTTGAATTTGCAAGCACTAAAATGAGAATACAAGGCGAGCATTGTTTACTTAAAAACTCTATTCTCACTTTTAAAAGTGAGAAAACCTAACAGCTAATCATTTAGATGATTTCAGAGTACCAAAGGTGGAAATTGAATAATCATGACTATAATGGTCATTTGATTTTAAGTCTAACGAGTTTTAAAATCCATTCAACCATAGAATGTTCCGCGTCTAGTTGACCTTATTATGGATGCTGATGAACTATCGCCTGACCAGGGGATGGTTTCAGGTGATTCATTCAATGGTATTGTCCTAGATAAATCTTGGTGAAGAAACGAATAATCCAGATCCATAGATGGTACATTCCAGCAAACACATCATGCTTCATAACTTTCCGTCAGCGGCAACTACCGTCTGAGCAGACAGTAGTTGAGCCATATTTTACTTTTTTTCTGATTCTTGTGATATCGCACATCATCGACTCCAAGTGCTTGGTATTTAGGTATTATAGCTATTCACCAACCACCATCATTAACTAAGATAAAGATCCTCATACCGTTAAATTAATTGAATTTATCTACTTTTATGCTCATAACAAGTTGATTACTAATTGTTGAACTAACTCAAAAAGCTCCAGGTTATCACTGTTTAGTCATTCTTTAAGCTCAGAATCAACATAGCCATCAGGTAACTGCGGTCAAGATAGGTTGGTCCGGCGAATGCATTCTGCATAAAGTTGACTTTACTATGGATACTGGTGAACTATCCCCTGATCAGTGGATAGTTGCTGTCGATTCAATTGTATTATTCTGGAAAAATCTTGGTTGAAGTGACGACCAGTCAGGAACCACAGGCCAGCTCATCCAACACTTTTTTAAAAAGTAAATGATTGAAGCCAATTCTATCCTGGCATTTACAGGGAGAGTTTTCTTTATGGTATGTTTTCAGCGGCTTTTTTACCGATGAACTCATCTATTTGTGATTTATTTTGAATCTATCCGGCAATTTGCCCGGTCAGATTTGAAGAATTTCATTTGTGAAAGTGGCCCAAGATGTTCTCTTTTGCAAAGTCTTTAACTTAAAAGCACAAAGGGAGTTTCAAAAAACACCGTTTTGATACTGTTTTTTCCGTAATAAAATGCAAATAATAGTGATTTTAAAATTATGATACGGTTTTTCCCGTAACAGTTTCGAAAAGTGTTCTTCAAAATTTAAATTAGATCAAACCATTTAAACTGATTTTGATCTTGGACTTTTTAAAATTTGGAACAGGTTATACTTGGAATGAATACCAGGAGAATTATTCTTAAAAACTCTATTCTCTCTTTCATTCTCTCTTTTAAAAACAGAAACCGCCTAACTATTAATAAGTTAGACGGTTTAAAAGTACCCGGGGCGGGAATCGAACCCGCACGATATTGCTATCACTGGATTTTGAGTCCAGCGCGTCTACCAATTCCGCCACCCGGGCTTATGGAACTGCTTTTAGATGCGAGGTGCAAAGATAATCCAATATTCTTTTTATTGAAATATTTTTTTCAATTCTTTAAGGGTCTCTTGCTTTTCAACTGTCAACTCTCTATCTTGTAAATTTATCTGCAGATATAAACTATATCAATGCTGACCGGAGACGACAGACAATTATTCGAGGCTATAAAAATGGGTGACGCCGTCGCCTATGAGAAAGTCTTTCGTGCCAGTTACCGCCCTATGACAGCCTATGCCTTTCGCTTTCTGGGTACTCTGCCGGACGCGGAGAGTATCGTTCAGGATGTGTTCCTCCGCCTTTGGCAAAACAGAAACAATACGATTATTACCTCATCATTGCAACATTACCTTTTTAAATCAGTGAAAAATCATTGCATAAATTACCTTGAACATGAACGGATAAAATCAAAATATCAGTCGGCAGTAATACAAAACGAGGCAAACAGATCCGATTACAGCGAATTTTTTCCTGAACCAGACCTGCTAAACCAAATAGAAAACGCCATAGCTTCCCTTCCTCCCCGAAGACAGGAAATATTCAGACTGGCACGCGAAGAGGGACTGAAATACAGAGAGATTGCACAAAAGCTAGATCTTTCTGTTAAAACAGTTGAAACACAAATGACTATGGCACTTAAACAGTTGAGAACATCACTCAGCTCATTTAAACACCTGGTGATGTTTTTCATCTTTCAGAGTAAGGGTAAACGAAACTACGATTGTCATTGAATATATGAATATTGAAATGATAATTGACAAATACCGAATAATTAATGCCTGTCATCTATCTGATAAAAGAAAACAAATTGAGGTCGAATGAATACCAAGAAAAACATATTACCGGAAGATGAAAATCAACGGACAGCTTACCTGAACGGTGAACCGGAAAATCCTGCTCACGGAAATCCGGATTATTCTGAAAATAACGAATTAACAGATGCCTGGGAAAAGGCAGGCCTAGGATTTAGCTATTCAGCTGCCGATCCGGATACAGCATGGAATAATCTTCAGCAGAAAATCATTAAATCCAATCACGCATCGAGATCCGGAATGTTTATCTGGCAATTTATGAAATATGCTGCAGCTATACTCATTTTTGCCGGAATTGGGATTGCTGCCTTCGAAATATTCAGAACTCCAAATCAAGTAATTGAGACTCCTGTAAAAATGTTAACTGCCGCGACTGGAGCACATCCTGCCGCCGTAACAAAGATTATCCTTCCCGATGGTTCGATGGTTAAGCTAAATGCAAATTCCAGCATCGAATATCCCGAAAAATTTGTCTCCGGCACACGTCATGTAAAACTTTCGGGAGAGGCTTTTTTTGAAGTGACTAAAGATTCGCTCCACCCTTTCCGGATTGAAACTACTCATGCTGCGGTTGAAGTTCTGGGGACTTCCTTTAACGTTTCTGCCTACCCTGAAGCAGATCGGGTAGAGGTCAATGTGGAGACCGGGAAGGTAAGGTTTTCCTCAAATGGAATAGTGCCCGGGGAACACAGACCTGCTGTTTTATATGCCGGAAAGAGAGGTTTACTCCGAATTTCGGATGGGGAAATTGTGAAATCTGAAATACTCACTCCGAATTATGCCTCGTGGTTTACAAAGATTATCAGTTTTCAGCGTACACCTCTATCCGAAGTTTGTAAGGTAATTGGAAATACATATCAGGTGAATATCCGGCCAGGTAATCCTGATATCGGCAGACTATTGTATACCGCCAATTTCGCTGATCTGAATTCCGAATATATCATTGAGGTTATTGCCCGGACCCATCACCTTCAGATTAGAAAGTATGGTGACGAAATAATATTGGCAAAAAGATAAATTTGGAGGTAATCTAATCCGGAATTGTTAATTTCGGAACATGTAAATTTTAAAACCATGAGGCTTCTCAGGACATGCTTCGCGCTAATGCTTCTGCTTTTGCTATGGTTTGAAATGCCTGCACAGGAACCTGCTGGAATATTGGAACGCCGGATTAGTTGCAAGATCGATTCTGCCTCAACGGAACAGATCCTGGAAAAAATTGTCAACGAAAATGATCTGTTTCTTTCCTACAATCCTGATATTCTACCCACACGTAAGATCTCTGTCAATCTGATCAATGTGACTGTTGATGAGTTTCTGCTCAAAATTCTTCCTTCAGCTGATTATAAAATTGAGAAACTGGACAATCAGGTGATCATCACAAAAAAGGAAATACCTCCAATTAAATTGTCGGGAATTGTGGTTGAAGGGAAGGGGGAATCACCGGTACCTTATGTCGCCATAGGAATTGAGGGAGAGACAATTGGAACAATGACAAATCAGGATGGTCAATACGACCTCATTATCCCATGGCGACTTCGCAATCGTCTGCTTACTCTTCGATGTCTTGGCTATAAACCAGTTGAGATAACGGCGACAGAGTTAAAGACAATTCAAAAGATCAGACTGGAACCTGTTACAATTCATTTACGCGAAATTGAGGTCCACCCGGTCGATGTTGCAGAAGTATTGAAGACTTTCAGAAAAAATATTGAAAAAAACTATGAACAGTCAAATCAGCTTCTTGTGACTTTTTACAGGGAAACGATTCGTCGCGACAATCAATATACAGGTGTTTGGGAGGCAATAATGGAAATTCTAAAACATCCTTATAACTCTGATTTAACTGACCGGGTAAGGTTTCTTAAGGGTCGGAAGAGTAATTTTAATACTCATTTTACTGATTTAAGTCTCAAGATTCAGGGAGGTCCATGGTATATTACTTCCCTTGACATCGTGAGGAACCTTGAGACATTTCTGGATCCTAAATTTGAAAATCTTTACAGATACAGGTTTGAACAACCCGAGATGTGCGACGGTCGCATTACCTGGGTAATCAGGTTCTCGAGAAAGGAAGATGTGGAATTTCCATGTTATTACGGAAAGATTTTGATTGATGCAGAGAGTTATGCATTGGTTGCTGCCGAGTTTGGTCTGGACAAGAAGAGCCTTAAACTTAACGGTGAGACATTCATTAAAAAAGAACCCTTTGGATTTATTGCACGTCCGGAGGGAGCCGAATACATGGTTCGCTACAGGATGATCGGAAGTCGCTGGCAATTTTATGCCGCACGCACTGATGTTTTGTTCAAGGTAAAGCATAAGAAAGATAATTTTAAGGCAGAATATCGTAGTGTTTCAGATATCCTTGTCACTCAGCAATACCCCTTTTCATCACATTTAAGATTTGGCCCCGATGGATTGTTTAGAGCGGACGACATTTTTGCGGATATCTCCGGTCCCTATGATCCGGATTTCTGGGGAAATTATAATGTGATCAAACCGGAAGATGATTTAAGCAAGGCGCTTCGGAATATCGGGGATAAAGGGAATTAAAAGAGATCAATTTTATTATTACTTATAATTTATTCAAATGAAGAAAATTTCAGGTCGGAAACTCTTTCTAATTGCTGTTCTTTTTATCTCCTTTTTTCAGGGAAGAGGTCAGGAAAATGATTTTATTACACGCCTAAAGACTCAGCTTCTTTTATTTCGTACCCAAAAGGCTGATCAGTTTATTTTACTTCAGAGTGATAAGTCACTTTATCGTCAGGGCGAAATAATGTGGATGAAGGGTTATGTTACAGATGCAGTCACGCATTCCTTATCGCTAAACAGCCTTGAGTTATCGGTTCAGCTGACAAACTGTAAGGGAGTTAATGTTTTGGAAGGTAAATACTTACTTCGTAATGGAGTGGCCGATTTTGATCTAAAGATTCCTGCTGATTTACCAAGCGATGTATATTATCTTATTGCCTACACGCCTGAAATGGAAAATGGTGATGTTAAAAAGATTTTTAAAAAGGAAATCATAATTTCGAGACCAGAGAATCTGGATATGATCCCTCATCTGGACTTCCCGAAATCATTCTTCAATGCTGACTGTAAAGAGTTTGCAAATCTAAGTATTATAAATTTTTCCGGGAGACCATTATCCGGAAAGAAATTCGATTATCAGATTTATAATCAGGAACATGAGCTGTTGTCCGGAAAAGGGAAAACAAATTCCAATGGCTTTGGCGAGGTTATTTTTTTCACAACTCCATCACAGAATGGACTTCCACTCTTTGCCTCCTTGTCAATTCCTGCTGCTGGAAGGGATCATCTGAATCTGATTAGTAAGATACCACTTGCCTCTGATAAAATCAATGTCAGATTTTATCCTGAAGGTGGGACTCGGGTGCCTGGGATTCTCCAGCGAATAGTTTTTGAGGCAACCGATCAGCTCGGAAATCCTGTGGATATAAAATCAGATATTTTGGATCCAACTGGCAAGGTTTTACTCTCTGCCGCTACTGAAATGAAGGGATTGGGAGCTTTTAATCTACTTAATAACGATGAGGGCAAGATTACGATGAGGATTTCTGGTGATTGTGGCAGGAATCAGGAGTTTCAGTTGCCAGGATTGTCACAAGGATCTATGAGTCTAAGTGTTAAGAAAAACGATGGAAGGAATTTGTATCTTGTGATTGGCAGGACACCTAAATCGGATCGCGGAAAGTTTAAGATTGTTGCAGTTAGCAGTGGTGAGATAGTTTGGGCAAGTGAATTTGAACTCGAACAGTCGGGTGTGATCACTGTCCCGCTTGATAATTTCAATTCTGAAATGGCCTCTTTTGCGGTTTTTAATAATGAAGGTGTTCTGGTCTCTCAACGAATTGCCTATACCGGGAAGGAAAAGCCAATGCATATTTCAATAACATCAAACAAGAATACTTATAAAACATCGGAGGAAGGGGTGATAAAGGTGAAAATTACAGATACTAATGGTTCACCTGTTAAAGCAGAATTAGCCGTCACGCTTGCAGATAAATACTCATTCCCATCATCATCTCAACTTATTGAATCACTTATCTATGGGCTTGAAAGACCTGTATTGATAAATGAACCCATGGATAAAATTGATGGTGCTGTTTTGGATTATCTGCTTATCAGTAATAATTTGAGAGGATTCGATTGGAACCGGGTTCTTGCTGTTGATCCGGCAAAGGGTTCATCCATAGGCTCCACAGCAATCCGTATCTCAGGAATTGTACTGGATGAGCAGAAAGTGCCTGTCCCAGGAGCACTTCTTAGTCTGAATAGTTCAGCTTTGCAACAATTCAGTACAACCTGTAATCAACGAGGGGAATTTGCTTTAAATCTGCCTGTTTCCGTTGATCGAAATAGTCTTTTAGCCTCAGCAACTGATGGTTCTGGGAAACAAAGCTACAAGGTTAAATTAAATAAAAGCTTTAAGGATGAGATAATTAACAGTCTGAACAATACGGCAGTTTATGATTGGAATATTTTAGATCAAATTTATAAGGCTGGTTATTTCCAGACGAATCCTGATTTTTATAAGATCAGATCTTCTGTAAGAATAAGGGGAGAGGAGAAAAAACCAATGGATCCTTACTGGAAAAAGTATCTGAACGGAACTACTAATCTTCTGGAAATTATCAAGACAATCCATCCGTTTGAAATGAGTGGTGAGAAAATTGTCTTCCGCGGTATGAACTCTTTCCTCGCTCAGGATGGAGCCTTGATTGTTGTTGACGGCCAGCGTATGGGAACGGATGCATCGCAACTGTCGATTGTTAACCCCCAGGATGTTGAAGATATCCGGATTCTCCTTGATCCGGTTGAGATGGGAATGTATTCAGGATTAAATTCTGTAGGAGTGATTGAAATTAAGACAAAACGAGGCTTTAACAATGAGAATAGGTTGGTTGAATCCTCAGATAAATCTTTGAACACAACTCCAAAAGTATTTTCTCCTGAGCCAATAGGAGAGGCGAAATATGATTTGAAAACAACCTTGCAGTGGGTTCCTGTTCTGTATACGGATGAGCATGGGGAGTTAACCATCCCATTTAAAACAGGAAGCATAAAATCATCCTTCATTCTCGAATTAAGTGGTATTAGCAACCATCGTCAATGGATCGGGGCGAGAAGCGAGATTAGGGTGGAGTAGGAAAGGAAAATGCCGAATAGAAAGTCTACGTTGATATTCAAATCTTTGCATTTTCACTTTGCATTTATTTTTGAAGATCATCTTTCTTAAACCGGAGAGGAAGCAGGCTATCAATACCAGGCAGAACAATAATCTTTTCAGCACTATCCAGAATTATTCGGATTGGCTGTCCGGAGAGATCTTCATATTCTGCCAGTACCTGACGGCAGGCGCCACATGGTTTGGCCGGGTTACCGGAATTATTGTTGTGTATCGTTACCGCAATTGCTTCAACGGCTATTCCCGGAAACTGGGATGCCGCATAAAACAGGGCGACTCTTTCTGCACAAAGTCCTGATGGATAGGCTGCATTTTCCTGATTATTACCCTGGATAATGATGCCGTTCGTTAATAATACTGCCGCACCTACCTGATAACCTGAATAGGGTGCATAACCGTTTTGAGCCGCCTTCCTGGCTTTTCTGATCAGCTGACTATCCTGATCGGGCAAAATGTCATCGGATGAATATTCTGAATAAATTATAGGCAGTGTTAATTCTCTCATCTGTATTTTTATAAGGACTTAATTGCAGGTTTCAAAGGTACACTATTTTTCATTTGATAATTTCTCACTGCAATCTGCCCGATTTTTTTAATTTTGAGACGAAATAATTAATCTACGTGATACATTGTATGCACTCTTACCGTTTGAAATTGTTTTTTTTGACAGGCCTGGTAATTTCTATCGTTAGCCTTAGCTTTGGGAATCCGCCACAAAAGACTACAAGACAAGAATATATCGATGTATTTGCAAAGATTGCAATTCAGGAGATGATTGATTACCATATTCCTGCAAGCATAACGATGGCTCAGGCTTGTCTGGAATCGAGTGACGGTAATTCGACGCTCGCACGTAACGCTAATAATCATTTTGGGATAAAATGCAAAAGTAACTGGACCGGACCAACTATAAGTCAAGACGATGATGCACCGGGTGAATGTTTTCGGAAATACAGGAATGCCATTGAATCATATCGGGATCATTCGGAGTTTCTTACAGGGGGTATGCGTTACCAGTTTCTGTTTGATTACAATATTAAGGATTACAAGAAATGGGCTTATGGACTAAAACGGGCAGGATATGCTACGGATCCTCAGTATCCCGAAAGACTCCTGAAAATAATTGAGGATTTTCAACTTTATAAGCTTGACGATTATTATAACAATCCCTCAGGATACTCAGAAAAGGGCAGCAAGAGTGTACCAAATATCATTTCATTTGGTCATCGTTCGGGTAAGTCGGGTTCATCCGATCCTTATTTAGTCAGGAATGTTCAAAAGCGAAATGGGGCGAATGCATTTTTTGCTAAGAAGGGCGATACCTATGAACAGATTGCCGAAGAATTCTCTATCAGTGTTTCAAGGATATATCGCTATAATGATGTGCCACCGGGAGAAATACCGGAAGAAGGATCTGTTGTCTATATTCAGCGTAAGAGAGGAAGAGCGCCAGTTGGTAATGAGATACATACCATGAAGGTTGGAGAATCGATGTGGACAGTTGCTCAATGGTATGGTGTACGTTTAAACGCACTTTACCGGAAAAACAGACTGACAAGGGCAGATATCCTCGTTCCGGGACAACAAATTTCATTACGATACAGGGTGAGCTCAAAGTAAATCTATTAGACCAGCCAAAATGAATAACTATTTGGCGATGTAACTTTCTGCATTGGCAAATCCTCTGAGAAATGGGGCTATCTCCAATCTTTTTTTACCTGCGAGCTGTAAATCAAGCACGTTGATAAATCCATCCGAACAGGCAATCTTAAAGAAACTCTTGTTATCACTTAGGATTGTCCCGGGGTCGTATGAATGAGGTTTTTGTTCCTTCGAGGTTTTGAAGATTTTTACCGCTATTTCACAGTCATTCCCAACTAAATTTGTCCAGGCTGCAGGGTATGGACTTAGTCCCCTTACCAGATTATGAATTTTTTCGACAGAGCTATTCCAGTCGACTTTGCAATTTTCCTTGAAAATTTTCGGCGCATGTAACCGTGCTTGGTCAATTGCCAATTCACCCTGAGGAATTGGAGTTACCTCGCCAATAGCTAAGGCCTCAATAGTTTTCAGCACAAGATTTGCTCCGGTGACCATTAGCTTATCATGCAGGTCTCCGATTGTCTCTTCCGAACCAATATTTATTTTTTCCTGAAAGAGAATATTTCCGGTATCTATTTCTTGTTTGAGAAGGAATGTAGTCACACCTGTTTCATGGTCCCCGTTTATAATAGCCCAGTTCAGAGGTGCTGCTCCGCGATAGTTGGGAAGGAGTGAGCCGTGCAGATTAAATGTTCCCATCGTAGGCATTTTCCAGACTATTTCGGGAAGCATTCTGAATGCTACGATAATCTGAATATCAGCCTCAAATAGTTTTAACTCAGTAAGGAAATTCTCGTCTTTTAGTTTTTCGGGTTGAAGGACGGGTATATTATGGCTTACAGCGAATTTTTTCACATCCGACTGATGAAGTTGAAGTCCCCTTCCGGAGGGACGGTCGGGAGCGGTTACAACTGCAACAACGTTATAGCCATTGTCGACAAGTACCTTCAAACTAGCGACAGCGAATTCGGGAGTTCCCATGAAGATGATACGAAGGTCTTTTCCTTTCATCGGTATAGTTCTTTGCTATGGATGATGACTAATCCTTACCCGGTGAAGTTTCGCGCAAGGTAGTATTTCCTTTTGTTGCTTTTGGAAAGTATGGGCAATTGAGACATCCGTTGCCACAACAATATCCACGGTTGACAAGGAAACTTCTGGTCATAATCCGGTAGCCGTCTTTTGACAAATAATAGTCTACACCCTCTTGTGGGGCATTGTCAAACGAACTCTTATATTCAATATTATCAAACATATAAAAGTATATTAACTATTAAAGGGCATGCCCCATCCTATCGCGTTTAGTTCTCATATAAACCTCGTTATGTGGGTTTGATTTGATCACGATTGGCACGGACTCTACTACTTTTAATCCAAATGCCTCCAGGCCCACTCGTTTAACGGGGTTGTTTGTCATAAGGCGCATCTTGTGAACCCCGAGATTACACAGGATCTGGGCACCAACGCCATAGTCTCGTTCATCCGGATCAAACCCAAGATGGATATTGGCGTCAACAGTGTCAATGCCTTGTTCCTGAAGTTTATATGCTTTTATCTTATTCATGAGTCCGATTCCACGTCCTTCCTGCTGAATATAAACGATCACACCTTTACCCTGTTCTTCTATCAGGTCCATGGCCCTGTGTAACTGATCGCCACATTCACACCTTAGTGATCCGAAAATATCTCCGGTGGCGCACGAGGAGTGTACCCTTACAAGTACGGCCTCGTCAGGTTCCCATTCTCCTTTAATAAGTGCGATATGTTCCACTCCATTTGATTTTTGGAGAAATGGAATTAGTCTGAAGTTCCCGTTTGCTGTGGGCAATTGCACCTCTTCCCCTTTTTCGATCAGACTCTCCTTATCTATTTTATAGGCGATAAGGTCTTCGATTGAGACAAGTTTAAGTCCGAATTTTGTGGCTATCTCAAAAAGCTGAGGAAGTCGGGCCATGGTACCGTCCTGATTCATAATTTCGACAAGCACGCCTGCGGGCTCGAGGCCGGCCAAGCGGGCAAGGTCGACAGTAGCTTCTGTATGCCCTGCGCGGCGAAGGACACCTCTGCTCTTTGCACGTAGAGGGAATATGTGACCTGGACGACCGAGTTCATGCGGTTTTGTGGCAGGATCGGCGAGTTTCTGAATGGTTACGGCGCGGTCGTGGGCAGATATTCCTGTTGTTACATTGTCCCCAATCGCATCAACTGAGATTGTAAATGGAGTGTCGTGTAGCGAGGTATTACGGCCTACCATCATTTCCAGTTCAAGTTCTTCGCATCTCTCTTCGGTAATTGCCACACATATTAATCCACGTCCTTCTGTGGCCATAAAGTTGACCATTTTGGGTGTTATTTTCTCGGCTGCAGCTACAAAGTCACCTTCATTCTCACGATCTTCATCATCTACGACAATGATTAACTTTCCGTTTCGGAGGTCTTCAACAGCCTCTTCAATGGTATTCAGTTTAATGTCATTCATACTTAAATTATTATTAAGCTAATTTTCTTTGAGCTCATTATCCTTTTTTCGGGAAAATTTGAAAATTCGCCTGAAAAATTCGCCATAGGCGCTGATGTTAAATACAACAGAGTCGTTAGCCGCCTTGTAGGTTAGGAATACTCCGGCCGGCAGAAAAACAAATGTTGCAAACCAAACGCCATACCAGACAGAGGTGACACTCTCGCGGGAGAATTTCTCTCCTGTAGTGGTTATGATCCAATAAAATATAAACAGGACTACAGAGATTACCAATGGCATTCCCAGGCCGCCTTTCCTTATGATAGCACCTAAAGGCGCACCTATGAAAAGGAATACGAGGCATGCAAAGGCAAATGTGTATTTTTTATGCCATTCAATACCGAACCTGTTGAGGTTCCGTCTTGTAGAAGTGAGCATTTCTTCAGATTGTGAAATTGCACGGATGTTATTGCGTGCATTGTTAAGTGCAGTATTGATTGTTCCGGAACGGACTGCCCCTGAGCATTTTGTCAAAACAGAATCAATATTGATATAATGAACCATCTTGATTGGATTCAGGGTCGGGGGCTCTTTTCGTGCCAGTTTATAGATTTCGGTTGTAAGCGGGGAGATATAATTTAATGAGATGGCCATGTCGATCCTTCGTTTTTCAAGTTGTTTCCCAATTGAATCTACGAAATAGACAATCTGGTCATTATTGAGTGCCCTGTTTTGATTTTTAAAGAAACTCTCATCCTTGCGTTCGAGTTCCATTCCTTGTAAAACAGTGAAAATAGACTGTTTGGTAAATTTGTCTGTTCTGGCAGGATATGTTGACTGGCGTCTGTCGGACGGTTGCATTTCAGAATGACTCTGGCCGGAATAAAGATTAAGAACCATATATTTCTTATCTTTTGTGATCTTCATAGTGCCTGAGTCGGCCACTGTAACGGTAACATTGCCTTTGTCTTCGGTATGATCATAAATCATAATGTCGTACAGCATATCCCCGTTTGGCGTTTTCCTGCCGACCTTAATTGAATAATTATCGATTTCGTTTGAGAAAACACCTTCTTTAACAATTATCTCGGGGCGCAATTGTCTGATGCTTGACATTAATGCGATAAGTTTCTTATACGACACAGGGATTACCTGATTATAGAAATAGAAGGAGCCGATACTAAGGAGTATGCTAAGCACAATAACCGGTTTCATGATCCTGTAAAGTGATATGCCAGCGGCTTTCATTGCCAATAATTCATTATTCTCACCCAGGTCGCCGAAGGTCATAATCGAGGCAAGGAGCATAGCCAACGGCAGGGCATTGGTCATAAGCATTGCCATTGTATAGACTATGAATTCAAGTATAACACTGAATTCCAATCCTTTGCCAACCAATTCATCGAGATATACCCATAGGAACTGCATAAGCAGGACAAACAGGGAGATGAGCAGAGTAACGAAAAATGGTCCTATAAAACTCTTTATAATATACAGATGTAATCGCTTCATGCAATGGGTTTCTGAAACGAACGCAAAGTTACACCTTTTTTGGAATTTGGGTGTATTTAATCTACGAGCCGATCATATGTTTCAATTTTGCGACCTGTGATATCCATAGATTGGTTGTATCTTCGACATCATCGTCATCAATATTATCAGTAACAACCAAAGCCACGTCACCTGTCAGTTCGTCCTGAATGATATCAAATCCGAATTCATTTCCTGGTTGCATATCGAGCCAGCGGAAGTGAATCAGAACATTAGGAACTATAGTAAGGATTTCGGCTTGTTGTTCTGTTGTGCCCCAGTAAAAGGTAAATATTTTCCCTTCAATTTTTACATTATCTGCAAACCATTCCGCCAGACCGGACGGGGTGCTGATTCTGCTAAATAATACAGCAGGTGATGTTTTAAGGAAAAATTCCAATTTGATCTCTTTCATCCGTAGATAATTTGGTTAAAAACATTCATTCTTGTAAAGCTCCAATAATTCTGGATAACACGATAAAGGGTTTTGGCAATCTTTTATTTAGGCCATTCTTCTAAACCTTTTGTTAATTAGGTAGTTTATACCGAAGGATCTATTTAGTGCAAAAATAAGTTTATTCTGTTCGATAGGTGCAAAATAGTCTTATTTTTATAAAATTCAATATTTTTAAATTAAGATCAGATCAAAAATTAAAAAAACATCGGGATGGTTTGACATAAACAAGAATGATGTTATCTTTGCACGCTCAAACTGAAAAAATGTCCGTCAGTGGACGGATCAGTTGGATAGAGCGTCCCGATCGCAATCGGGAAGGTCGCAGGATCACAGAAGTTAATTGAAATAATGGCGAGGTAGCTCAGTTGGTTAGAGCGCATGATTCATAATCATGAGGTCACCGGATCATCCCCGGTTCTCGCTACTTAATTATCAGGGGTTTATGAAAGTAAAATTTCATAAACCCTTTTTTCTTGCCTGAATCTTGCCTAACTTTCAGGATAAATTCATTTTTTTATCAATTTATCGGATCAGATAAAAAAGTTGTGGACATTAATTTTCTTTAAACGATTTGATAGGTACTATTTATATGACAATTTCTTATTCTATTGGATAAAACCTGTTAATAAATGCTTAAAGGTGCAGAG
>CAINLJ010000244.1 GCA_903850335.1 uncultured Bacteroidia bacterium
CGGGAAGTAATTTGAGAATCCGGATACTTTTGCAGCCAGATTCGCAGCAGTTGCCTGTTGGTCGGTTGAATTCAGGGTAGTAAGATCGATGCATGAAAATGCAAGTTCATACCATTCATGATGATTTAATTCTTCAGAATCTGCGATGATCTTTGAGACAAAGAACTCAACTTGTTCATCGCTGAAATCCTGGTTAATCACTTCGGGAAACGGTTTCATAACTATTTATTTTATATACTTTTATATCTTCTGAAAAGTTTGTCAAAGCCCTCTATAATATCAAGTTTTTCAGCTGAATAGCTTATCATTATTTAAATGTCTGTGTTCATCACGTCTGGTTTTCTTTTCCATATTTTTATGGAATGCTTCGGTCAGGTCAACACCGGTTTGGTTTGCCAGGCAGATGAGCACCCAAAGGACATCGGCGAGTTCATCACCAAGATTATCACCAACTTCTCCATTTTTAAATGATTGATCACCATATTTCCTTGCAATGATCCTTGCCACCTCACCAACTTCCTCGGTTAGGATTGCCATATTTGTCAACTCACTGAAATAGCGGACTCCATAGGTTAATATCCATTCATTAACTGCTGACTGTGCCTTACGAATTGTTAGTTCTTCATTCATAACTCCTTGTTTTTCGAATCAATAATTATAGTCACAGGTCCGTCATTTATCAGATTCACTACCATGTGGGCACCAAATTCTCCTGTCAGAACCGGTTTCTCCAGATTTTGTGATAAAGTTTCCACAAACTGGTTATAGAGTGGGATTGCAACCTGCGGGGGTGCTGCGTTAATATACGAGGGGCGGTTTCCTTTTTTAGTCTTGGCATGAAGTGTAAATTGACTCACTACAAGTATTTCACCTTCAATATCTTTGACCGAAAGATTCATAATTCCCTGATCATCATTAAATATTCTAAGCTGGATAATTTTTTTTATAATCCAGTCGAGGTCATCCTGATTATCAATACCTTCGAATCCTGCAAGGACCAACAGGCCATGTTTTATTGATGATTTAATATTTCCGTTAATAGTTACTGAAGCTTCCGATACACGTTGAATGACGACTCTCATAATTCGGATTTGAATTCAAAATTAACAATTAAGCTGATTTAGTTACATTATCATTTTCATAAGACCAATAACGGCGATGTATCGTGCGATTTTTCCGATTGTCATGAATAAAATTGTTGAAAGGGGAGAGGTACGGAAGAATCCCAAACCCAGAATAATGATGTCACCGATAACGGGAACAAATGAAAGTGAGGCAGCCAGCGATCCGTATCTATTTAATTTCGGCCGGATGGCATCGATTTTTTCTGTTTTTACCTTTGCATATTTTTCAATCCATTCTATGTTTCCAAGGTATCCGAGATAATAAATGGAAATTCCTCCCAGTGTATTTCCAGCTGTGGCTACGATCAGTGAACTCTTTGGATCGAAACCGGTATAGATCATTAATGACAGGACTGCTTCCGAGTTAAACGGGAAGATTGAGCCGGAAAGAAATCCTGAGAGAAAAAGGCCGAACAATCCGTATTTGTAAAAGAAATCGATCATAGGGGCGCAAAGGTAATCGATTTTTGGCAAAAAATAAGGGAAGCAGATATTAATGCTTCCCTTTAATTAATTATATGATAGTAATTTATGAGAGTGCAGCAATTCCTGATCCAATCATATTGGCACTTTCAATTTCAGCAATATTGACTTTAATCTTCTTGTGCCCCATTTCAATAAGTAACTCTTTGAGTGTACTCTTCACAATCTTATTATAATCTTTGCAACCGGAAACTTCGCTCCAGAAAAGGCTTCCTTCTGCTGTAATTCTGACTTTTTTAATTTTTTTGTTATGTGTTGCAAGGAGGTCGATTAATCCGGCAAGTGAGGATGCGACAAGTTTGGCGGATCTTTTATAGATATCCTTTGCAACTTTCAGATGCTTCTTATTCTGCTTTTCATCGCTGTTGATCAGATCAGTCAGAGCCTTACCATCAGTCGTTTCATCAAATCCACCGTCAGGGAATACCTCTCTAAGGATCTGTCCGATGTACATTCCGGAAACTGCTTTTTCAAATCTTTGGGAGCCTTTATTATCTGATTTCTCATCTACGAGATCATCATATTTGGTAAGATGAGGAGGGTTAAAATTTCCGGATTCAAGATTTACCGGAGTGAGCCCCTGCCATTCTAAGGAAGGATCGATTTTAGGAATTCTTTCTGCATTGACAAATGCAGCCATGTTGGTTCCAGTTCCGACGATCAGGCCAATATAGGCGTCAAATTTTGGATTTGTTAATCCGGCAAAGAGTGACGCAACTGTATCATTTATTACTTTAATCCCGGTAAATTCAGCCTTGCCAGTATTATTCAGAACATCAAGAAGGGGTTTGCCGACGGGATTGCCAATCATCTCCTTAATATCCATTCCTTTAGTCCATCTAATGAGTTCAGCATCACCGTTGGGCAAGCATTCTGCAGGATAAGAAAAGCAGTAACCGATTGGAGCTTTCTCCGGAAGTTCGATTTCATTTACGAATTCTGATTGCTTGCCAAGAAGGTCGTCCAACGAAAAGCCTTTAGTCGTTGTGGCAGAGAGTTCTCTTCCACTTGTTTTTTCAGGGGATATTGAAGCGACTCCATCTGCAAAATTAATAACAGCGGCACGGTAATTTGTACCTCCCCAATCTAATACAATCGCCTGACCTTCAGCTCCTGAAGAGAGAGGATGAATGTATGTTGGGATACTTTTTACCTCGGTATTATCATTTTTAAGACCATTACTAATCTTTTCGCCGAGATTTAATGCGATCTCCTTTAATTGTGACGTTTTAAGTTTGAATTCGTTTTTTTTCATTATGCCGGGTTTTAATTTTACTTTAAAGTCAAAGGTAGTTAAAAAGCAATGAAATTCGGGAAATATTTTCCAAAATATCCTGTTGCCTAAGCACCATTTTTCGGTAATAATTCTTTGCTGCCGATATTCCGATCCAAAAGATAATTGTTAAAACCTTCAGAACCTGCTGATTTTATTTAAATTTGCATCATATTAAGGATAAAATGGAACAATATTCAACAAGGCAAAATAAGATCGGAAGATTGATTCAAAAGGAGTTAGGAGAACTCTTAAGACGTGATACCCAGGTTTTAGCGAAGGGTAGAATTCTTTCATTAACAATAGTCAGGGTTACCCGGGATATGTCTCAGGCAAAATGTTACCTGAGTATCTTTCCTTCCGCCGGAGCGGAAGAGGTATTGACTGACATAAAACTTCACAAAGCTAAATTAAGGGGAGAGCTTGGAAATATTGTTCGTTTCCAGCTACGACATGTGCCTGAACTTGAATTTTACCTTGATGACAGTCTTGACTATATAGAAAAGATAGATAAGCTTTTACATTAAATTATAATTCAATCTAAACTTTAACTGTATAAGAAAGATCTGTTATGGAATATGATCCGATTAAGATGCGACTTGGAAATGTGTTCAACCGTACCCCATTCCTGAGGAAATTATTTTATTCTTTACTTGATCTTTTATTGCTCAGAGCCTGGCATGTTTATAAAGAACTCCGGAAGCTAAAGAGCAATGTATCATCCCTCAATATTAAAATTCTTGATGCCGGCTCAGGGTTCGGGCAATATAGTTACAGGTCAAGCAAAATTTTTAATAATTCCGGCATTAAGGGAGTTGATGTAAAAGTAGAGCAGATTGACGATTGTAATAAGTTTTTTAACTCGATCGGCTTGAACGGGAAGGTGATTTTTGAATTTGCAGATCTCACAACTTTCGTAGAACCTTATAACTATGACCTGATTCTTTCAGTTGATGTAATGGAACATATTCAAGAGGATGAAGTTGTTTTCAATAACTTTTATAAATCACTTCGTAATAATGGAATGCTCCTCATATCGACCCCTTCAGATCAGGGAGGTTCCGACACGCACGACCACGATCATGGTTCTGTAAACGGTTTCATCGAAGAACATGTACGTGACGGATACGGAATCCGGGATATTACCGAAAAATTGCAACGTGCTGGTTTTTCTGAAATTGAGGCCCGGTATACTTATGGCAAATCCGGGTCACTTTCGTGGAGGTTGTCCATGAAATATCCGATATTAATGTTGGGTAAATCGAAACTGTTTTTCATAATCTTACCTTTTTATTACCTGATAACTTTCCCGTTTTGCGCCATTTTAAATTCGATAGATGTAAACTTCAGGCATAAATCCGGCACTGGATTATTGGTTAAGGCTTGTAAAAAGTGATTCAAATTCAACATACACTTTGAACCTCTCGTTATACATAGCGAAAAGATATTTGTTCTCGAAGAAGAGAACCAACCTGATAAACATTATTTCTGCAATATCAGCGGCAGGGATGGCGATTGGTACTATGGGATTAATTATTGGATTATCATGTTTTAATGGATTTGATAGTCTTATAAAATCTCTATTTTCGTCCTTTGATGCTGATTTGCGAATAACTCTTGCCGAAGGAAAGAGCTTTTCAACAGAGGATAGGTTATTAAAGGAGATACGTCAGATGAAGGATGTCCTCTTTTTCTCTGAAGTAGTCGAAGATAATGCGCTGCTTCGGTACGAGAACAGGCAGGTTCTGGCGACGATCAAGGGTGTTAGTGAAGATTATAGTAACATGACAGGCCTTGATTCAATGATTGTTGACGGGAAATTTAAACTTCGGGAAGATGATAAGCAGTATGCGGTGATAGGACAGGGTGTTGCTTATTTTTTATCAGTAGGGATTAACCTGATGAATCCGATAGATATTTATGTTCCACAAAAGGGCAGAAAATCGGGAACTTCGATTGAGGGAAATTTTAATCAGGGATTTATCTATCCCTCCGGTGTTTTTTCGGTACAGCAGGAAACAGACTCAAGGTATGTAATTGTTCCGATAGAATTTGCGCGCGGATTATTTGAGATGCAAGGTAAGGTTAATTCAGTTGAGGTTAAATTAAGAGAGGGATCAGATACTCATAAGGTCCAGTCGGCAATTTCTGCTAAACTGGGAAACAGCTATGTTGTTAAAAACCGCTATCAGCAACATGACTACCTTTATAAGACGATGCAGGGCGAGAAATATGCTGTTTACCTGATTCTTATTCTTATTCTTGTGATTGCTTCATTTAATATTGTCGGATCACTTACTATGTTAATCATAGACAAGAAAGAAGATATTTCAATTTTGAAGAGTATGGGTGCCAACAGGGTGCTGATTCGTAACATTTTCCTTTTTGAGGGGTGGACTGTTTCCCTTGTGGGAGCGGTAATCGGGACTATTTTGGGAATTGCGGTCTGTCAGGCTCAGATCACCTATGGTCTCGTAAAGCTTCAGGGCGGAGGATCGTTTATTATTGATGCCTATCCGATAAAAATTATACCGTCTGATATCCTTATGATATTTTTTTCGGTGCTGCTGATTGGATTCCTCGCTGCATGGTTACCGGTTAAGTTTATCTCCGGAAAATTTCTTCAGGAGGAAGCATATGTATAAGCCATAGTTAAAGGTATTACGGTATGCTGTACCTAATTTGAATATTTTGTTGGTGCGTTTTCTACAAATATAAACGATGCTGTATCAAAAGGAAAAAATTTAATCGCAAAGTAATCGGGAGTTGTGAAACTCCAACCTCAAAACAGATAACTTTGGAACATGAATAAATATTAATAAGGTACAGAGTACCGCAAGATTTGTAGGAATGATGAATATGCGTTGTTAGGAGGTACAGAGTACCGCAATATCAGTGCTTCCTAAACACTTCATCAAAGAAGATATTGCGGTACGCTGTACCTGGTCCGACTACA
>CAINLJ010000245.1 GCA_903850335.1 uncultured Bacteroidia bacterium
ATAAGAAATTGTCATATAAATAGTACCTATCAAATCGTTTAAAGAAAATTAATGTCCACAACTTTTTTATCTGATCCACTTTGAGTTGCGCCTGGATCATTATCATTTTGATCATGATTAGGATAATTGTGATGAAGAAATTGTAGGGACAGGTCGCGACCTGTCCCTACAATTTCTTCATAAACGCGATCCGTTTTATCATCATCGCGATCCGTTCCATTTTTATTATGATCCGTTCCACCATCATCAATAATACCAAAACAACATACCCGATCATCAACGCATATATTAACAAAATACTTATTATCCGAAGAATAATCATATTAAAAAATGATTTTCAAAAGCATTTTTGTAGAAGTCAATTTTAAACCTGCTCACGGGATTTTTGAAATCTTTGTATTTCTCATTTCATATACCCAAGTTCTTTCCATTTTTCGATCCCGGCTTTTAATACAGCCTGAAGTTCCTTTTCATCTACCTGTTCTTCTTTTTTGAAATGAAAACAGGTTTTTCCTTTTAAATATTTAATCATCGAAGGCATGTATTCGTTGAGTTTGGAATCGAGATATATAGGGAAAAAATGCAGAGTGACACTGTCTTTACAGAGCTCAATTGATGCAAAGAACATTCCAGGCACAATCTTTTTGGTGTAACCATATGGGACTGGCTTGTTGCCAATTAGCTCAAACGATGTCTTCGTTGGGTTCTCTTTCGATACCATCGGTGGAGCAAAATATTCTAAATTCTTTTTTAGCTTATTGTATATTTCAAGTTTCGTTTCTTCGGTAATAGCCATATTTTACAATTTAAATGATGTTATTCATTTCTCTTATATTGCAATAACTTAAGGAACAATTATCTGAATGATTTCAGAGATTTACTTCTTTGCGAATCTAAGGAATTAAAGTAAAGGTTATGATATGTAGGAGGTTAATTTTTAAAATGAGGTCGAATCAAAAGTAAAAAATCTGCGGTACAAGACTTTTGATACAGCCTTTGGATGTTTTTTAAATCAGATTTTGCCGATAGGATAATGCCGAATTGATATTGAATCAGCCACTTTGGTGCCCGGACTAAACAAGGTTCTGGCTATAAGAATCGAAAAGGACGGAACCGGGCGGCTCCATCCTTTTACTAAAACTAACCAAACTAACTAACCTAACTAAACCTAAACTTATGAAAAAAAATGTAATACAAAAATACGCGTGTCCGCCATCCCCTCCAAATTTTTTAGGTTAACTAATTGTAAAAGAAGTGTAAGAAAATGTTAAATCGATCTCTTATTTTATATCTGACAGGTAAATACACAGATTTTCAGCTCTTTATATGTAAATAATATTCTTATTTGGAAATTTAAAGTTATTCCTTCTCAAATAACAATTTGCCTGCACCACAAATAGGGCAGGTCCAGTCGTCCGGCAAATCGAGGAATGTTGTTCCGGGGACTATTCCGGAGATAGGATCTCCTTTCTCTTCTTCATATTCATAATGACATAACTGGCACTGCCATACATCCATTATTTTTTTCTGATCTGTAATCAGTGTGTCGATATGTTCTTTCCCGATATATGTTGGAGCGTTCTTAGGTGAATATCCCTTAAATACTTCACGATAGTAATTATAAGTCAATGATTTAATCTTTTCGTCGATAGAACCATGATCAATCACTTCACCAATAAACATCACATGACTTCCCACATCATAGGATTGTGTTACCTTGCATTCGAACCAGGCCACAGACGAGTCAGTTACTATTGGACTTCCTGTCTTGCCAGTGAAGTAATTTACCCCCGCGAATTTGTCAAAATCACGTCCACTCTTGTAACCAAAATTGCCGATCAGAGTCTGACTTGCTTTTTCACTCAACACCGAGAAACCAAAAACTCCGCTCTCCTTTATTAAAGCAGTAGTGTAATTATCTTTATTACAGCTTACTGCAAATTGTGGAGGTGTGGCCGTAACCTGAAAAAGTGTATTAGCAACATATCCTGCTTTTTTGTTGCCCGATTGAGTTGTTACTATATAAAGACCATAACTGATTTTAAAATATGTTTCAAAGCTCATTTGTTGGAGTATTTGGTGAGTACAAGTTGTAAATATATTGAAAATAGTTCTAAAATGTTGAATTTGCTGTAAATATATTCAGGTATTGGTTGACGACGAAATATTTTTTAAATGAACTTTATATTATTTGGAATTGTTATAAATAAAAAACAGCCAATACTATTCCAGTTTTGTGGGCCAAACCCACCAACCCATTTTAAAGATTTAAAATTTAGGTAATTGCATCTTGTTTGATTGAGAGATATCAACCTTTAAATGTTTTACTAATCATTGGAAAGGAGGGAAATATGAAGAGAAATTTATGGTATATTAAAGGACCACTGTTCTGTCCTATAAGTTAGGTTAAGGAGTATTTATCTATGGTTCAATTCCTGATACGCTAATGAGCACAGGGTATTTCAAGTTATAAGTATCTGATAACTATCACTAAATTGCTGTTTAAACTCCGGCAAACATAATCTCTTTTTTGCATTTCTAAAATTCATTCATTATGAAAACATTATTGTCATTGGCTTTAGTAATTCTTTTGAGCCTTGGTACGAAGGCCCAGGAAAAATCTCCTTCATTGTATTTACTATTTGAATTTATGCATGTTGATGGCCCGAATGGGAACGATTACTGGCAGGTTGAACAGTTCTGGTCTGGTATCCATAAACAGCGGGTTGCAGATAAGTCTATTCTGGGCTGGGACTTGTGGTCACTAACCCCTTCAGGAACCAAACAGGGTTCACAATATCTTACTGTTACACTTTTTCCCACTCTTCAGAGCATGCTTCAGGCTGTAAATTCGCTTGATGTTATGGCATTAGCCAAAAAAGCCTATCCTAAAATGACCGAAAAGGAGCTAGGTGCCATGTTTGACAAAACAATGAAGTCGCGCGAAATGGCTAATCAGGTGCTCCTTAAGCAGGTTGATAAAACCACCGGAGAGTTTACGATGAAAGTTGGGACTACGATTACAATGGATATTATGAAACAAGTTGATGATAGTTATGAAAAAGTTGAATCTGAGATTTTTAAACCATGGCATCAGGATCTGGTAAATAAGGGCAAAAAGGGTAGCTGGCAACTTCTTAGAAGTATTTTACCTGCAGGTTCTCAGGCATATGGGTCTCACCTTACAGTTAGTATGTATAATGATGTTAACCAGTTATCTGCATTTCTTGAAGGAACAGATTTCACAATGGATCTAAAAACTGAACTGGCAGTCAAGGAAGGCTTGAAAACACGTGACTGGAAAGAGGTAAAGTTTGGAACCTTACAAATGATGGTACGGTGAAAAATAATTCAAAACTCAAAAGTTTAAATTAAAAAATATATAAAGAGCCGACCGGTTTCATTAGCCTGCCGGCTCTTTTCAAATATTTCTGAAATGCCGGATTATCGAATCGTTGATTTTGAATTTTGATTTTTGAACTTTTAATTAAATAGAAAGGTCAAATTCTCCGAGGTTCAACGGATATTTCCCATATTCACGAACCAGCTTAACTATATAATCGTATGTTTTTCCCGATACGCCGCTCGACACGGAATGATCCGACTGGAATATAAACCCCCCGTGTTTAGCGGCATTTAATTTTCTCAGCGTTTCCTCTTTGATAAGTTCAAGATCATTCGTTTCCCAGACCTGGATATTGTTATTACCACAATAGCCGATTTTATCGCCGTAAAGTTTTTTAAGATTGATCGCGTCCATGTCAGCCTTTACCTCGAGCGGATTATAGGCATCAAGTCCCATTTCGATAAAGTCTTCGAAGATAAGACTCACATTTCCGCAACCATGATAAATAACGGGCAGGTTATGTTTATGGCACTCTTCAATCATGGCTTTAACCCAAGGTTTGAAATATTCGCGCCAATATTCGGGATCAAAAAGCATGGTTTGTTTGAAGGCCACATCGCCCCATATAACAAATCCATCAAGCAATCCATCGGCAGCAGCTATTTGTGCTTTAGTACAATCGAGGTAAAACTGACCTATTTTCTGAATACAGGCACCTAGCTCATCGGGATACATCCCCATCCAGAAAAGTGTATTTGCCTGTCCCACAAGTCGGGTCAGGCATTCGGAACATTCAATAATACTTCCATAAACAGGAATATCAGGATAATAAGATCTTACTGTATTGATCCAGGGTGGTGAGTTTCTTTCAAATCCGTCACCGACACCGGCAATCTGGTTGTCACCTGCTTCGAAATACCGGCGACGGTCGTAGGGGTCATCAAACTCAAAAACCTGAAGTTTCCCGATTGTATCGATATCAAAGGTCATAAATTCAGGCATCTGAAAATCGAATCGTTTACGTAACGTTGCGCCGAAACCCGTCTTGACAACGACTTCAATATCGTCCTCGCGGATCGTTTCAAATGGACGGATTATCGGATCCATGTTTGGTGTGGTCACGATCCAGTCGAGATCGTAATAACTGTAAGGCTCTGCTGTTTCAGGCAGGCCAAGGTCTTTTCTCCAACGTTTTACAAAACTACCCCAAAAGAAATCACTTATCGGAACGCGGTCAGGTTCTTCATGCTTCAACGCTTTGTTCATGCGATCAAGCTTTGCAAGGCAGTTATCGGTTCGGGTCCTCATTGTCAGAAATTTTAAGGGATATTCTTCACTTATTAATCCAGATGAAAAACTTCTTCCATGTTCGCCCACCATTCTCCATCTGATCGGGTGGATAGTGGTTTTTGCATTGGCATCATGACATCCCACCATTCGAGTGTCTTTGGGTCTGCTGCCATTTTTGCCATATCCGCCCCAAAATCTTCCCCGGTATATTCCATGTAAGCAAACAGAAGGTTATCCTTATGGTAGATTGAATAGTTCTTTATGTTGCAGGATGTGATCATCTCAAGTACTTCAGGCCACACGGCTGCATGGTACTGTTTATATTTCTCAAATTGTGATGGATCGACACCAATAATCTGTCCAAACCTTTTCATTTGTATAATTTATTTCTGAGAGTTATCAATTTAATTCTGATGTGATTTCGACAGGCTGTATATTCATTACATTTCCGGCTGTCAGTATTTCCAAAATGGTATCAATGGGTTGTAAGACGTTTTTATCCAATTCGATCGTATAGGAATTCCTTCGTTTTGTTACCTTAACGTCACCTCCTGACGCGAGACGAATACCCATAATATTCATTCCGGCAGATGGAAAAACGATTTTTGGGGATTCACCCTTCCAGTTAAGAATGTGCAGATAAATTGTTTTATCATTTCTGGTACTTACACACCAGGAAGTTGGTTTGAAAGGGCCTCCCCGGGTGCCGAAGATGGAATAGCCATATTTCTTAAGCCATTCTCCCATTTCCCTTAACCTTGTCACCTGTAGTGGTTCAATCCGACCATCAGGCATTGGCCCGACATTGAACAGAAGGTTGCCGCCGCCACCTGCTGAACGTATCAGACTATGGAGACATTGTTCAGGAGATTTCACCTGATCATTCGGTTTCCAGGCCCACTGATTAGCGATTGTCATGCACGTTTCCCAGGGACGATCGATCTGAAAATCTCCTACTCTTTGTTCAGGTGTGTCGAAATCTCCTTTTGCCCCTGTACGGTTGTTAACAATAATATCGGGTTGAACCTTTCGGATTTCATCGATTACGCTTTGGCCCCTTACTGCATCAAATTCCATAGGAACATCGTACCACATGACTAATAATGGTCCGTACTTTTTTATGATCTCAACTGACTCATTCTTTAAATAGGTGGTGTACCTATCCAGATTTGATGTTGGACGTTTAACTTTACCCCCTGGGCTTGTGAGTGGGAAATCAGGGTGGTGCCAGTCACAGGTTGAATGGTAGAAACCAAGGGCCATTCCTTGTTTTTTGCAGGCATCTGCCAGTTCTTTCATTACATCCCTCTTAAAAGGCGAGTTCATGATATTGTAATCGGTATACTTAGTGTCCCACATGCAAAATCCGTCATGGTGTTTCGATGTAAATACGATATACTTCATACCCGCATCTTTTGCCAGTTTCACCCATTCGTCTGCATTAAAGTTTGAAGGATTAAACTGTTTATAAAGGTTATCATATTCTTCTATTGGCACTTCGCTTCCGCGTGACCAGCCAATCTCTGTTCCTTTGAGACTTACAGGTCCCCAATGGATAAACATCCCAAAACGGGCATCCTGCCACCAGTTTAACTTTTGCTGCAATGATGGATCATTTCCACAAAATGCATTCAGGCTTAAGATGAGGAATGAAATCTGGAATATTGCTTTCTTCATAGTCAAAGTTCTATTAATCATTTTGAATTAAATTCTTTTACTGCCTCATACATCGCAATAATATTTTCAGGCGGAACGTCTGGTAGGATATTGTGTACGGTATTGAAAACGAATCCGCCACCCTTCGAGAATATTTCAAGACGTTCGAGTACCTGCTCTCGTATTTTTGCAGGCGATCCAATGTTTAGAGTCCCAACAGTTTCAATTCCTCCTCCCCAGAAAGTACACTGTTCTCCAAATTCTCTTTTTAGGAAGTCCGGCTTCATCTGGTAGGCATTTGTCTGGACTGGATTAAAAATCTCTATTCCGGCATCAATAAGATCGGGCATCAGAAGTGATATGGATCCGCATGAATGGATAAATGTATGCATTTTACTATGAGTCTTAACATAGTCGCACAAGATTTTGTGTCGCGGTTTGAACAATTCCCGATAGGTATTTACATCCATAAAGGGTCCGGAGCTCATTCCAAGGTCGTCACCAAAACGGATTATATCAACGAGATCGCCAATGGCAGCACAGACTTTTTCGAGTGTGGCCAGATGTCTTTTCAGTAGTTCATCCAGTAATTTCTCAACGTTGTAAGGGTCACAGATCAAATCCATAAGAAAATTATCCATTCGTCTTAGAAAAGTTCCCCATTCAAAAAGATTGCAACCGCAAACGACAAGCAGTGCCTTATCCGTACTTTGCTTTAGTTTGATTGTATTTTCGCGCAGAGTTTGCCAAAATCCCGGATCTCCTGCATGGTCCCAGGGGCTGTGTACGTGTCGTGCCCACATGATCCTGCCCATCTCTTTATCAAGATTCCCGTAATCATCGGGATAACCATCCACATAAGGAAAGTATGTCTGGTCGAAAAATGTTGCACCAACAGGCATTCTCGACAAATTTATTTTGCCGGACCTGTCATAGGTGTTGTACGAACCATCTGGCATAAGAATTGGATTAAACCATTGAGGATAAAAAGCCTGCGAACCGTTTGACATTGTAACCGGACGCCAGTCTTCCGGTTTTGTGTTGAAAGTCCTTCCAATATCCAGAACATCAACACCAAACTGATTCAGAATAGTCATGTCAGGTTGTGCAAGTTGTTGTACAACATCATAAATCCGGGTCTGCAAGTCGCCGCGTCCGAGCTTATTTATTAGATTACTGTAGGCTATGGCCGAAATACCTGAACTGGGTGTGGCACTCAGGTCAACAGGCACCTTGTCGGGTTGCTGATGGTTTATTGTTGCGATTATCCGTTCTCTGGAATTCATTAAAGGTTCTGCCATATTTTTATTTTTTACAGAGCGTATATTTTAAATCAAAAGCTTTGGTATGAATTAATTCGATCCGCTGATACCAATGATAAACGACGAAAGGATTATTATCAGCAGGGAAAGGGCCATAAGAACGTAAATTTTCAGAGGTGTTCCTCTCCATTCATTGCGTATCAAACCCCAGACTGTCGCAAAAACAATTGTCAATGCCATAAGGATACCCCATGAAGTAAATGTAAATGGCCCCATTTTGCTTTTACCCATTCCATAAACTATGAACTGACCAAACCACAGAAATCCTGCTAAAATCGCATACAAATAATTTAACGCCAGGGTCTTCCGGGATTTTGAAGTTATATAGTTTTGCAGTGATCTGTTTTTTGCACCGAGGTAAACACACCAAATTATTGTAGTAATGAATGTGCCTGAAAAAAGGACAAGAAGGACTGGCATCATGGTAAATAGCGGATCTACACCCTGTTTGGCAGCCATCTCCGAAATGGGTAATCCCTGCTCGAATCCAAGTGACATTGCAGAGCCTGTAACTCCGACAACAAGAGCCGAGATTAATCCTTTAATGAGATTAAACTCACTGATTGTTAATTGCTTATTAGCAGTCGGAATATTCTTGTCCTTAAGAATTCCAGCCCATGAGGAGAGAGCAATTCCAAAACATGCAACAATAACTCCCACAATTAATTGCATGCCACCCGAGTGTTGCATCATCATGCTTAACCTACCGTCGATTGCCGGAGGAATCAGGGTACCGATAGCAAGCATCAAGCCTAACGAAAGTGCGTAACCTAACGATAACCCAAGATATCGCAATGCGAGTCCAAACGACAAATTACCAATTCCATAAACACCTCCAAGAAGGAATACAATTAGTAAGGTTTTGCCTGAGGTCATTTGTATAATTTCGGCATAACCAGGAGCAAAGATCAGACAGGCAGTGACCGGGAATAAGATATACGCACCGAAACTGAAGACCATCCAGTAAGTTTCCCATTTCCAGTCTTCGATTTTTGTAAATGGAACCGCAAAACTTCCTGACGAAAAAGCACCAAGTGCAATAAGCAGAATACCAAAAAGTACAGCCGTATTCATAAGTTCCTGAGATTAGTCTATACAAACATATCCAAAACGATTAAAATCCACTTGAACTAATCAGTCAAATAATTGCACAATTCCGTTATTAAGTTTGTAAATTTATTTCTTAATTTTGACAACTGCTGAATTTAAACTCCTCATTAAAAATTAAATGATTTCAGAGCAAATAGGTGAATCATTTACCTTTCATCTTCGAAATATAGCATTATTAAGTTTTGAAAATGATGCAGACTACACGGATATTATCAGTCCGTTTTCAAGAATTTATCTTATTACTGCGGGTTCCGGTTACCTGATTACGGGAAATCGAAAAATAGTACTCGAAGCAGGAAACCTCTATCTGGTTCCGGCATTTATCTCATGTTCCTATCATTTTGGTAAAGGGTTATGTCATTATTATATTCATTTCAGTATTGATCAGCCCAATGGGTTAAGTGCTTTTAGTATCTATTCGGTTAACTATTCGGCATCTTCCAGCGATCTGGATCAGAGTCTGTTTAGTCGTATTCTGGAGATTAATCCTGATTTACAACTTCCTCACCATCATCCTAAAATTTATCAGAATAAGTTGTGGATGAATAAAAAGGTGACATATAGTTCTGTAAGTCAGCATATTGAGACGATAGGTATTTTGAAACAACTTTTCTCCCGTTTTCTTAAACCGGATCAGGACCATGCGATAAATAGTATACTGAAATACAATATACAACCTATATTGCTATATATTCAGGACAATCTGGGGCAGGACATCTCTGTGGATCAACTGGCGGAAATAGCCTGTTTTTCGAAGGATCATTTTTCAAGGATCTTCAAGAATATAATTGGTTTGGCTCCCTGTGAATACATAATCCGGAAACGCATTGAGAAGGCCCAGTTTCTATTGCTTGCCACTGATCTGACACAGGAGCAGATCATTGACAAGACAAATTTTAAGAGTGATTCCTATTTCTGTCGCATTTTTAAGAAATATACATCCTTTACTCCCGCCAGGTATCGTAAACAGAGAGGATGAGAGTTTTTGAAGGGGCGACGGGACGAAGGGGCGACGGGGCGCTGGGGCAAGGACGACTTAACGACGGAACGACTGAACGACGGAACGACGGAACGACTGAACGACGGAACGACGGAACGACTGAACGACTGAACGACTTAACGACGGAACGACTGAACGATGGGGCGACGAGATGACTGAAAGGGGTATCTAGTCCTGAAATAGGTTTACAGAAAAGTAAACAAAAATCAGGACAAGTCAAATTGTTCAGTCAAAACGTCGTCGTTAAGTCGCTCCTTCATCCAGTCGTCATCCCGACGTCCGTTAGGGGAGTTTGATCTTTTGCGAGACTTTACTGGCGGACAGGTTACAGGCATATACGTTTTTCCCCCGGTTCCGTTTCACTGCACTTGGGATCACAATCATTTCACCCATTCTGGGTTTTTAGTTCAATCTGAATAACCCCCGGTGAAGAGAAACGGAACCGGGGGTAGGGATGCGGTTACATCATCAGCCCCGCGGGTTGAACCAGGCTTGGGACTGTAATTCTCCCGGACAATTTACTGGCATTGTACCCTCACCTGGCTTAGTAAATAAACTTTATATACATCCATCCAATCCATCTAAAAATGCAGATTATTATTGGTAAATTTACAGTGTAATATTCACTAAGGATATTCATCTCTAAATCTTAAAAACATGATACTGGTTATTATTGGAATTGCCGTTGTTGTATTTGGTTTTGTATTGGCTAAATCGGAATCGCCTCTCAATGAATACCTGGGAGCCTTCAGGATTGTTGGATTTCTTTTAGTGCTGATCGGCTTGGGGTTGTCAGCCGTAAAGCAGATTGAGCCCGGTGATGTTGGTGTACAGAAACTTTTCGGTAAGGTGAATTCATCAATCCTTGAGAGTGGTTTAAATGTAATTAATCCGTTGATGGAAGTTGTGACTTTTGATGTCCGTACTCAAAATTACACCATGTCAGGAGTTCATGACGAAGGGGATAAAGTTGGTGATGATGCGATAAGGGTATTATCTGCCGATGGACTTGAGGTCATTATCGATTTGACGGTTCTTTATAAGGTTATCCCTAACGAAGCTCCAAGAATTTTAAAAGAGATCGGTACGGATTACAGGAATGTTATTGTTAGGCCAATTTGTCGCACGAAAATCAGGGATAACGCGGTGTATTATGACGCTGTCGCCCTATACTCAACGAAAAGGGACGAATTTCAGGCTCGTATTTTTAAGACTATAGAAACAGATTTTAAGAGTCGCGGATTAATCCTTGAGCAGCTGCTTGTAAGAAATATTACGCTTCCTGCTTCCGTAAAGACTACTATTGAATCAAAAATAAACGCCGAGCAGGATGCTCAGAAGATGACCTTTGTTTTGCAGAAAGAGAAACAAGAAGCTGAGCGTAAGCGAGTTGAAGCTCAGGGTATTGCCGATTATCAGAAGATTCTGAGTACAGGCTTAAGCGATAAGCAGTTACAGTACGAAATGATCAAAGCAATCGCTACTTCACCCAATGCCAAGCTGATCATTATGGATAGTAAAAAAGGATCTCCGATCATCGTGGATGGTAAATAGGAGAGCGGCCAAATAAGTTCTGCAGTTAATGGTTCTTTTCGGCCCAAACCTTTCCGGATTCATTGATATGCCATATTTTGTCTGATGCGGTTTGTTTTGCGGTAACCTCGTAACCACCGGAAGTTAACTTAATTTCAGGATTGAATTTCAATTCTGAAGATTTGTAATCGTCCATGCCGTCCAGGTCAGTAATAGCTGAGGCATATCTCTGATAACTTATATGGTGTCTTTTTTGACTGTAATACAAGATTCGGAGTTCATCTTTTACTTCATCTTCGAGGTTAGAGATAAATGCGGCTGTTCCTTTACCACAAATAATATCCGAAAACTGGACATACCCCCATTTATCCGGGATATGCATATTTACTGATCCCTGAGGCGACCATACCCAGTTATCTTCCGGCAGACGTTTGCCGGTTTTTGGATTTACTTTTTTAAAATACTGACCATTTTGAACCGAGGCCTGCCACTCAACCCTTGAAAAGTTGACTCTCCACTGATCTCCCTGTCTGACAGGTACAACTGCGGATGAGTCACCAAGTGATTTCAAAGGAAAGGCTATTTCGACACCCCACATCCGATCCGTATCGGAAGGATTATTTATAGTGCCGTCGATGCTGACAGCAGAAATCATTTTGTCGAAATTCCATGTAGTAATCGGAATGCCTCCATCACGATAGGGTTTAGTAAGTAGAAGGTCCCATTGGGTGTTGAGTGCGTTGACTTCAAATTCAAAATATTTATGCGTATCCCCATCCGGATCAATAAATACTTCAAAATCGTTATTAAGATAAATTACTGTATCACGCTGTCTTAGGTTTGCCCAGATATGTGGCTCATAAATTTCGGCAAAAACGTAGAAATATTTTGTATCCCACAACATTTTGGTGCGTGTCCGAAATCTTGGAGGACTTTGTTGATTACCTGTTATATCCACGAAGTCGTCTGTCCAGTCGGCCATCTGCCAACTTTTCTCATCGGCTTTTCCATCAATTTTAAGGGATGAAGCAGCCTTATAACATACATAATGTTTAGGCAAACTTATCTTTTGACCCTGGACATTTAAAGCCAGACAAAGCAAAAAGCCACAATTAAAGAAAATCGTTTTAAAATCCATAGATTAAGCAGTTACATATTATTCAAAAACTGCGTGCTGTTCTGATCATCATCCTGATATTTTCTTCAGGCGTCATCGATGGAATAGCGCATCCGGCATTAAGAATAAACCGGTTGTTTTTTTCAAAGGTATGAAGCAATTCCAATGTCTTTTTTTCTACAAGTTGAGGAGTCCCCAGGGCGAGCACCCCGCTTGGATCTATATTCCCAATTAAACATGCTTTACCGTTGAATATTTCCAGAGCTTTTTTGGCGCCTGTTTTATAGTCAAGCTCAAACGCATCAGAGCCTGTTGTTAGCATATCCTCAAGGATTGTGTCTGTATTCCCACAAATATGAAGTGTGTAAGGCAGGTTTACTTTATGAGCCTCTGCGACAAGAATTTTTTCCGAAGGCAGGGCGAACTGCCTGTACATATCAGGCGAGATCATCTCAGGTCCTGCAGGACTATCACCGTTCGATACCATGTGGCAGCCCGTCTGGGCCATAAGACGGATAAACTGGCAACTTATATCGGTTGCTACTGAGAGTAATTCATCAATAAGTCCAGCTTCACCAATCATTAAATCCAGCATCCATTCCTGACTGCCGCGCATCATACTCGCTAATGAAAAAGGAGCCTGATCGCAGTTGCCTCTAACATAAACCTCATCCTTAAAATGATTTTTTATCCGATAGACTGCCTCAAGCCAAATCCCGGCATATTTGTAGTTTTCGACTCTTATCTTTCCTAAATTCCGGATATCAGACAATTCAGCCAGGTTTCCCTTTCCTGACCTGGCAGGTTCATTTTCAGGGAAATCGACAGGCACTCCTGCGGAACCTGCTAAAGTCACTGTATCCAGGTCGACAAGTATCCCATCTAAATCATATTTTTCAACCGAACGGATAAATGTTTCGGCCATGTTCTGAGCACTTTCCCGGAACTGATGCATTGTGAAACCAGCTTCGACAGCAGCCATCATAAAATTATGCAGCATAATTGGAGTCTTGTCTGGCTTTTGGCCATTCAGTGCTGCGTTGATTCGTTCAAATCCGTTCATGACTTATAAAACAAATGATTAATAGAGGACTATAAATTGACTACCTGTAAAATGATTTATTGTAAAAATATAAAAAATTCAGAAACTAATCTTAACCGTTTCAATTGCGTTATGGCCCAGGTTCACAGTAACGCCTGACTCCTTCGAATTTATTGGTTCTCCGTCAGCCTCAATAAGACTGGTGTGTTTTGCATTTTTGATTTGCCGGAAACTCTGAAGTACTATTTCCTGCTCTTTACCTTCCATTTCAGCTACCCGGATTATTAAACAATCACTATCCTCTCCCTTTTTTATCGTTGAGACAATAACGTTTGATCCGTTTGTTTTAAAAAAACTACACGATTCAGGAAGTGAGGCATTATCAAATCTGTGAGCGGGAAGAACAGCGATGAGTTTTTCGTTAGATTCATGACCAAACGATGCTCCGTTTTTCCATCCGGGTTTGTGGGACGTGAAGGAAAAGCTGAAGGAGTGATTACCGGTTTGAAGATAATCATTACCCTCCCAGTGACAACTCTTGCGGGATGCGAGGAGGATAGGCTGTAAGACCTGGTTCTTAATAGGGTTATCTGTAGGATCGATCCAGTCTGCAACTACTACTGATGAACTAAGTGTAACTCCAAATCTGGAATTGTCTGAGCCAATCCAGTTTTGTATTCCCCGGGGATGTACGTTTTTACATTCTGTCCGATAACGCTCGCCTGCAGCACCCTGAATCTCATCTTTTCCTACTTCAACAACACCAAATGGTACTTCGTATGCAACCTTACCATCTGTCATATTCAGAGGAAGTGCCATCCTGTATTCATGATAAAGAACACCTTCCCAGTTTAGAATTTCAGGTTCAAAGTCAATCCTCTTCTGATCATGAAAGACCTTGATATGCTGTTGGATTACTGCAAATTTGATGTGTTGCCGGAATTTGTACTTTGTAAAAACTGGCCCATCTTCTTCAATTTCCCATTTTGTCTGATAATTTCCTGTTTTGTCAAAATCCTTCATGTCGGGTTTTTGAATATCGGCAAATTCTCCTGCTCCATTTCCTTCTGAATGCATCGTAAAGACCTCACCTGCCTTAAACTTACCCCCATCAATAAGTTCCTCTCCCAATTCTTTATCATAGACTGAGGTGAGGCCACCATCGCCAAAGGTTATCCTGTAAAACTTATTCTCAGCCTGATTACGAAATTCAGGTGCCGGTTTCTGCTCAGTTTTTTTAGCATTTTTCAAATAATAGGTTGTAAATCCGATGGAAGGGACCGTGTCTGCCAAAAAATGCAGATCGGCCGACTTTATAGAACCATCCTCGTAATATTGAGCAGCACCTAACTGGGTGGAAAGTGCTTTTCCTGAAATGTCAATTAATTCTATTCCAAAGATTTCAGCCTTATTAAAGTTAAGTGGAACGACCACTTTATCTGTGCGTGACTGGTTCATACTGTTGAAAACAACAACAGGCCTTCCTTTTTTATTGTTTGTTTTAATTTTTGAAGCCAGTTCATTCAGACTCTTGTCAACAATTTTTTCAGCTTCTGATTTCGCAAATTCATACTTTGACTGAAAGAAAGCATCTGTTATATCGCCATGTTTTCCGCCCCATCCATGATCCGGAAAGATTTTCGCTTCCCAGGCATTCGTCAGTTTTGTCTGCGGATAGTTTGTAAAAGAACCGTCAATTATTGAATTTATAGCCGAGAATTTTTCAGCGATTGTAAGAAGTATATCTGCTTCTCTGCTGGCTTTGAGTGCTTTTTGATGTGATGGGCCATGTATATAAAGCCAAACAGCCGGTCGTTCGCCCTTTATCACGGGTAATTGAGGGTTCTGTTTCAAAAGGGATTCAAAAAATTCTGGAGTTGTTGCTACCTTAAACCGGGGAAGGTTTAGAAGGATATTCTTCCCTTGTTCATTAGGAAGTTCATGAATATTCTCCCAGTTATTGATCAGGTGGCTGTAATCTTTTGAAGGACTCATATCCCAGTCTGAAAGAATCGGAATGACTGGCGAAGGTGATTTTGCAGTATAAAACTTCTCCCAATCCATTGATGTCTTGGAAATAAACTGAGCAGCCTCATTAAAATTCCTGTTCAGCGACATAAATGCATCGCCGTAATGACCCGGTGAAAAAACAGTAACATATGATCCATCAGGACTATACCAATTAAATATGCCTCTGTTATGACGGCTTATCATTAATGATTTCGTTCCTGCTTTTCGCATAAGCTGAGCCATTTGCAACGTACGTCCCGGGACGTCCTCATTCCAATAGACTGTGGCATCATAGTTAAATTCATCTTTCAGCCATTTAGCCCCAAAATAAAACTGGCGGGCCAGGGCTTCGCCGGAATACATCTCCTCATAAGGCTGAATAAAGGTTGATCCGCATGAAAGACGCCCGTCAGCAAACATCTGCTTTAGTAAAGGTTTCTTGTCTGGATGACGTTGAAAGAATTCCCTTATCATGAGTGCATCCTCAATATCGAAACGATAATTCTTGTCCTGCCCTGCAAGCCTGAATAATGGGGTAAGCAACATTGTGTCGCGTTCAATCACACATTTCTCAGGAGAATCCATCCAGGCAATATCCTGATGACTCGAGTTCATAAGCAGAATCTGACCCTTTCCAAGTATTGAATTTGAGAGGGTGAACAAACCTGCGACCGTATTGGGATCATAGGTCCGGTTTGCCTCGATGATGATTCTTCCATCAGTTACTGATGATTGATTGGAAAGGACTGCCTTATTTAAAAACCTTGTCGATTTGGTTGCTTCACCGAATGATTTGACACCAATAATTTCACCCTGAAGGTCCGAAAGTGTGAATGGTTTATTTCTTGCTTTTAAAGGCAAATTAAATACTGCCAAAGAACCTTTGGCATCCTGTTTTAACTGGATCTTTTTTGTTTTTCCAAGTGAAGAGAAACTAATTTCATTTCCATTCAGATAGCTATCTCCAATAATCCGGCATTCAAGTGATCCCTCCTTTTCTGAGGCTTCCAACTTCAGGTTGAGGTCGTACTTTAATGAATTTTGTAAATATGACAGGGCATCACTTGCCTGATAAACAATAACCCATACATTGTTTTTGTTGGCTCTTCCGGTGATACTGATTTTTTGGGATACCCCTTTTTTAAGCCAGGATGCCGGAGCAATGAGTGACATATAGCCATGATTTCCTTCCTGATCGTCAGCTTGAACAGTTGTAAATGAAAGTTTTCCTCCATCTGCTGACGTAACCTCCCATTCCTTGTTCAGTGAGGAGACGATCTCAAACCGCTTTACACCATTTACAAATACGTCAAAAATATTGGGGTCCTTAATGCGGTTTACAGAGGCAATCCAAAGGAATCCAGCCTGTTGTCCGGTAAAAGTATCCTGCAAAGTTTGTGTTTCCCACTCGATTGCCATTGTCCCATCCGAACATCTTGTGATCATTCCCTCCGTTACATCAGTCCTAAAATTGTGGTAGGAAAATGCATTTTGGCCGGTATTCTTTTGAAAACCTTCGAGCCAGGATTTCGATTTTTCTGCAAGATTATATAATCCCTGCCTGTTAATTTCTGTAGCAGAGACTTTAGATACTGTAATGGATACAAGCAGGGACAGTATGAGCAGTCTGAATTTGTTCATTCTGATTGTTATTTATTGTTTATCAGGGAATTGATTCTTGTAATAAGTTCCATCATGGCGCGTCCGTTATGGTATGGGCATTTCCATGGATCAATTTTCCAGTCATTGCGGTAATAAGGAGACGGATCATCTGCCGGTTCTTCCAGGTAAGGAACACCAAGCCGGCTGACTTTTGTGAACCATTCACCATGTTTATGATCGATCAAACAGGTGTCTATGAAATTCCAGGATAGTTTTAGTTTCTCCCAGTAGGCTGTATCTGAAGTCATTTGGAGCCCATTCATGAGTGCGACAAGAGTTTCGGCTTGAGGCCACCAATGTTTATTTGTTCGCAGATGACTACCAAAACGTGTTGATTCGAGGAAGAGACCTCCGTCCTTGTCTATTCCAACCCGTTCAACCGCCTGGAGCATTTTGATTGACAGAGGTTTCATCTTTTGGATAATCTCCTGATCTCCCAAAATTTCAGCTGCTTCCCATAGCAACCACGATGCTTCGATATCGTGTCCAAAGGAGCACGTGCCTTTCGAAGCTTCAGCTTCTGTAAATTGTTCATCAAAGAAAATGCCCAGATGACCGCTTTTACGAATGATTTTGTCGATAAACAATTCGAGTAATTCCTTTAACCGGTGGCGTACAAGGTCGTCTTTGCATACTTTATAAAATGCAGCATAGGCTTCCATGATATGCAGGTGTGTATTCATCGAACGGGGTTCATTGTTATCTGCCATCCGGTTTTCGGAATACAAATGCCAGTCGCGGGTAAAGGCCTCAAAATAACCTGGATTGTGCGGATCTTTTGTTTTTTCCTCCAGTAAGGAGAAATATTCTCTGAGCAGTTGTAAAAGCTCAGGATTTTGGTTCAATTCATAATACTTACTTAACGAATAGAGGACGAATGCCTGAGCATAGGTATGTTTTATGTCGTCGAGAGGTTTGTTTTCAGAGTCGACGCTCATCAGATATCCCCCGTTTACCGGATCTGAAAAGTATTTCATAAGAACCTGGTAGGCGCGGTCGGCAATTAGTGCATATTGGGCATTGTTAAAATTTTTTGCTGCTTCGGAGAAGGTCCACAGGATTCGTGCATTCAGGACACAGGATTTTGGTGCGCCGGCTATTGGATTACCCTCAAGGTCCACTGCACCATAAAAGCCGTCTCCATCTTTTTCGATGGAGTATTTCATCCAAAATGACAGGATATCTTCATGTAATTCATGCCCGAAAATATTTGAATATTCTAACAACTGGCTGTTCATTGATTCCATAATTTTAAAGGATAGAGTTATCTCTTACAAACATCGAAAATTTTTATTACTCAGTTAAGAAAAATCTGGATTTTGTAAGTTATTAATAATCAATTTAAATTATTGGAATATTTTTTATTTATGAAAGTTGTTATATAGATTTGCCGTACAACTTACTAAACAAACTCACCATGCCACAACACATCAAGCGCCTGATAGGCGTGTTTGCTATTTTTATAGTATTGTTTCTGGTTATGCGCCAGGTTTTGAAACCAAGCTCATTTGGAGAGCTAGGACATTTTAGGGCAAAGGCTATTTATGAGAATACCTTAAGGCCGATGCATTATACGATTGCGGATAGTTGCACGAAATGTCATAAGTCTATCCGGGCAGACAAAGACCAGGGATTTCACAAAAAGCTCAAGTGTGAGGTTTGCCATGGCCCGGGATTGAAACATTCACTTTTTGCGAATCAGTTTAAGGGGAAGGAATTGCCAGACTCCCTCATATTGTACAAGCCCGGAGAACGTAAGGATTGTGCAATTTGTCATCAGATTAACGCAGCCAGGATTAAAATACTCTTCGACACTATCAATAATACAATGATCAAACAGATTGATGTTGCCGAACACAATCCTCCCGATTTAAAGGCCAATGAACCTGCCAAATGTATTGATTGTCATAATCCTCATCAGCCATGAAAAACGAAAAAAATAGTCTTACAAGAAGAGATTTCTTCAAAGCTGGTACGATTCTGGCCAGCGGCGTTGCTATTGCCGGATCAGCAGTCATCCCTTATGACGGCGTACTTTTTGCAGCCGAAGCACCCGGAGCAAAAGGAAAATGGTATGGCATAGGTATCGATATCAATAAGTGTATCGGTTGTGGAAGATGTGCAAACGCCTGTAAACAAGAAAATAATGTACCCAAGGATCCGTTTTATTTCCGTTCATGGGTAGAGCAATATACGATAAAGAATGATGGTTCTGTCCTCGTCGAATCTCCCAATGGCGGCATTGACGGATTTAAACAATCTGTGCCTGACAAGGAAATTTTCAAATCATTCTTTGTCCCAAAAATGTGTAACCATTGTGCTAAATCCCCTTGTACCCAGGTGTGCCCGGTGGGAGCAACTTTTGAAACAGAGGAAGGAATTGTTCTTGTTGATGAGAATTATTGCATTGGCTGCAGGTATTGCGTACAGGCATGTCCTTATGGTTGCAGGTATATTCACCCGGATAAGGGAACTGTTGATAAGTGCACCTTATGCTTCCACAGACTTAAAAAAGGGTATCAGCCTGCCTGTTTTGAAATATGTCCTACCGAGGCAAGAATTTTTGGTGATCTGAATGATCCTGGAAGTAAATTGAACTACTTCCTTAAAAATCATACCTGTATGGTTGTTAAGCCGCATTTGAATACTGGTTCAAAATTATTTTATAACGCAATAAGTCCGGAGGTCAGATAATATGGAAGAACATTTACAAAATTTATACGAAGTTTTATCCAAAGTTGAAGGATATGTTTATCCGAATGAGGTAGAACTAAACTGGAGCATTCTAATCGTATTGTATCCTTATATTACCGGATTGGTAGCGGGTGCATTCATACTTGCTTCACTTGAACGCATCTTTAAGATCAAGATACTAAAACCTACTTATGGGCTTGCCTTACTGACTGCTTTTTCTTTTATGCTTGTCGCTACAATGCCTTTGGTCAGCCACCTGGGCAAACCAATGCGCGCCTACGAGATTATGATTACACCGCATTCAAGTTCAGCGATGGCTATCTTTGGATTTGTCTATTTGTGGTATCTGATGGTTGTTCTGTTTCTTGAAATCTGGTTTGATTATCGGCGGGATATGATTATTTGGGCGAATGAGTCGAAAGGGGTCAAACGATTTTTATATAAAATGCTGTCACTCTGGACAACAGACATATCACCCAAGGCAGTAGCCTTGGATGACCGGATAGGCTATATCGTAACTGTTATTGGTATTCCTTCTGCTTTTTTGCTTCATGGATACGTCGGGTTTATTTTTGGATCAATTAAGGCAAATCCATGGTGGTCAACTGTATTGATGCCTGTGATCTTTTTATTCTCGGCCATGGTATCGGGTATTGCATTGGTTATGCTTGTGTATATCGTTTTGACAAGAATCAGAAAACAAGTGCTGGATATGGATTGTCTGGACACCATAGCCAAATACCTGTTTTATATCCTGATCATTGATTTTACACTCGAAGGATTGGATCAGATTCACAGGATCTATGTTGCAGAGGAGTCTTTTGAGGCGTTGCATAAACTCGTCTTTGGCAAATTGTTTTATTCGTTGTTTATCTATCAGGGCATTTTTGGCACCCTTGTTCCACTTGCGACTTTGGGTACCCTTCAGTTTTATAAGCCTAAGGCAAAAATCCGGAGGGTAATTTATACTGTACTTCCGGTTTTGGTCTTAATGGGGATCTTTTTTATGCGCTGGAATGTTGTAATCGGTGGTCAGCTGTTCTCTAAGAGTTTCTACGGTTATACAACTTTCAAGACCAGTCTGATCGGTGCTGAGGGTTATTTAATGGCTATCACCTGGTTAATAATTCCGTTTCTGATATTGTCCTTTCTATTGTGGCTCTTACCACCCTGGAAAAAGATTGAAACTAATCATGATTAAGGGAGGCTCTAATCATGGACGCAGACGAAAATAACAAAAATGAAATCAATGAAATTCTGACACGGTTAAGTGTTCTTGAAGAACGAATTGCAAAACTCGAATTGGGCAAGGTTCAGCCGGCTAAAGTTCAGGCTTTTATTGATGCAGAACAGGATGATGAAGGAGTCGAATTTTCTGACCTTAATATTTCGATTAGTTCCATCTTTGAAACCAAACTTGGTGAATATGGGTTAGCATGGCTGGGGAATGTAGTGCTGTTTTTTGCAATTGCGTTTCTTTGGCAATACTTTAATGATCAGGGCAAGCCTTTGGTTTCCCTTATTGTCGGATTAATTAGTGTCTCAGGAGTATTTATATTGGCCCGTAATTTCCGGAACAGCTTTGCTTACATGTCGAAGATGTTTAACCTTTTCGGGTACATCATCCTCTATTTTATTGTACTTCGACTCCATTTTTATACGGGTAATCCGCTCCTTGGGAGTGAGGCAGTTACTCTGATCTTACTATTAATTCTTGTAACGGTTCAATTTTATAATGCAGTCAAAAAACAGTCAACTGCCCTCCTCAAAATTGCGTTCACGCTTGCAGTAATCACTGCTTTTGTCAGTGAAACAACCCATACGTTTTTCCTCATTTCAATGATTACGGCCGGTTTGGCAGTTTACTTATTTTGGAAGTATAACTGGTGGAAGTCGATGATATATGTGTTGAGTATCACATTTCTGGCTTATCTGATCTGGTTGCTTAAGGACCATGCGTGGCTGACGAAAACGCCCGGAGATTTTACCTTTCAATATGCTTTCACCTATTTTTCACTGACAACCGCTATCTATTCCTTAGTGGCTTTCCGCAAGCCTTCAACCCATTTCCCTGATCATACAATCCTCATGACGATACTGTTTGCTGGTATGGGTTATTCGGCTTTAATGCTTTCGCTTGTTCTTCTGAGGTTCCAGCAGGCATACATACCATTTTTTACTGTGATATCGGTCTATAGCATTGGATATTCCGTTTTGTTGAAGCTTTATTCTCCCTGGAAATATTCACCGGCATTATACGCTTTATTCGGATTCTTCGCTATCAGTGTGACAATTACAGGAATATATCATTTCCCGGATTCGTTCATGCTGTTGATTTGTCAGAGTTTTCTGGTTTTGATCCTTGCACTCTGGTACAGGTCTCACATCATTACTTTAATCAATACTTTCCTCCTATTGTTTCTTGCAATTGGGTATTATGCAACATCAGGTGAATTAAATACAGTGAATTTTACGATTCCGGCAGTTGCATTTTTATCGGCTCGTCTGATAAACTGGCAGAAGGAACGACTAAACATCAGAACTGATTTTATACGGAATATCTATCTTTTCACGTTATTTTTCTCCTTGCTTTATGCTACTCATAAAGGATTACCTGCCCAGTATATCACTGTAACCTGGTTATTTATTGCAGGTGTCTATTTTGTCCTTAGTGTCCTGATAAAAAGTATCAAGTACAGGTGGATGGGAATGGCTAATTTGCTGGTTTCAGCTGTTTATCTGTTTATTGTCGATCTGGCAAAGACTGATCTTATTTTCAGAATACTGGCATTTCTGGCATTTGCCATTATATCAATAGGTATCTCTGCCTACTATGTCAAGAAACTTAAGAAGAGTTAAAGTCCCGGCCCGACTTTGAGTCTGGCCGGGACTTTATTCCGGACATCTACTTAAGCATGTGATATCTGATCAATAGAGATGCCGGTTTTTGGGGAATTGTCAGTTCTATTCCGTTGATCAACTCCTGTCCGGTTTTGGTGATGTGCAGTCCGTAATCTTCAAAAAACAGATCATAGTTCGCCTTGAGTTCGATGCCTGATAGTCTGGCAGAGATTGATTCTGTGTTACTTCCGCCCCTGCGAAATGCGATAATTATACCATCTTTTTTTTCGGGCCGGTTCATCTGGTAAGCAAGCCATACATTATCCCCCGTGTTATTTCTGCTTTCGGTCAGAGGGTAATAGTCGCAATAGTAGTAATTTCTGAGGATCTTAAAATCCTCCATTCTTTTCTGAATTGCCGGAATAGGTTCGGAGGCTTTACCTGTAACCTCCCAGTTCATTACAGCCGTGGCACCTAAGCCTGATCTCAATACATACTGATCGGTTTTATAAATTGCAGTGCCATGGATGGGAAGGTAAAAGTTCAGTCCGTACGTATGACACTGGTACCCGTTCGGCTCACCATATTGATAATCGGTACGCCACAAGGGGGCACTTCGTGATGTAGTCTCAAGATCCAGACGACGGCCGCCACTGGCGCAATTATCGATCAAAAGATTTGGAAATCTTGCCAACAGGCTGTCCCAAAAGGCGTAAAGGCCTTCTATATGCCTGATTTCGGAGATTCCGATACGGCCCGGCTTATCATTTGCTTCCCAATAGGGCATCGGATCAAAATTAAAATCCTGCCTGTAGTTATCAATTCCTTCATTTTGAATTAGATCACCAATAAGTTTTGTCAGCCAGGTTCGGGCGTCCTTGTTTCCAAGATCGAATAGGAAGTTATCATTTCCTTTTAGTTTGATCAGCCACTCGGGATGATCGTTGTCGATCATAGAACCGGGACTCACCCGTTCAGGCTCAAACCAGACCATAAATTTAGCACCTGTTGCATGAACCGCATCGGAAACTGGTTTTAATCCATGCGGAAAACGTTCCTTATCAACGGTCCAGTTGCCTACATTCTGCCACCATCCTCCCCTGGCCTTATCCCATCCACATCCTGTGTACCAGCCGGCATCGAGCCAGAATACCTCAGGAAGGATCCGAAATTGCTTGTAACGTTTGACAAGGGCAATGGCAAATTCTTCAGTAAGACAATTGTATTCACCACAGGGTTCGGGATCACCATAATCGAAGCTGCCTGATAATGGATACTCAGCATAATTTCCGTTTATTTTTCTTGAATGATGTGCCAGTATGAACTTTCTGAACAAATTGTGACCAATCATCCTATCTTCACCGTTCCAGAATAGCAGAGCAATTTTAGGGCTTCTGATCTCCTCAGAAGGGTTTAGGGAAAGTTGCATTCTCTCCATTCCTGATTTAAGTGTGATTGTTCTTTCATCGGTCTGAGAAACGTCGGCATACCATTTGCCTGTCCAGCCAATTGCGACTACAATTCCCTGTTTTCCAGGTGTTTCAATATTAAAAAACGGAAATGCTGTATTATCGGATGAACGACCACCGGATGGTGTCAAATATACAGACTTACCTATCTTTAATTTTTCATCTGTCGGTTGAAAATCATTACGCTGGGCGTCGCTTCCACGACTGTGATGAAGGATGAAAGTTCCTATATCCGATTTGAAAGACTGATCTGCAACAGCGGCTTTTTCAATCAGAGGAGTCCTGATTGATGAAGTATTTATAAAGTTCAGGACCCATTCAACAGCAGGGAAATCCGTAAAGATTGTAACTTTACATTTTACAACCAGACTGCCTTGAGGGTCGGAAAAAGAGTACACTACTTCTTCTGAATTTGTTTCAACCGGATTCAGTTTTTCGGCATTGAAAATCCAGTTTCCGATGAATTCCTCCGATTTTTTACCATCAAAAACAAATGAAAAAGGAGGGACCTTACCTTTTCCAAAATGTTGACTGACCCACAATTTTACATCCGGAATGTTGCGTGGAATTCCTCGTTCAGTCTGACCATTTGCAATTATTGCGAAAATTGTTAGTAGTAAAGCCAGGCAGTTTTTTTTCATAATTCGCTTATTGAAAGAGTTTATTATTCAGCACTTAAGTTGATAAAAAATATTCTCGCCACCAAAACTCAAATTGGTTAGTTGACGGACAAAAGTGCACCAAAGGCATTCTCTGTATCACTGAAGTTTAACAGGCTTTAAGGGATCATCAGGCCATGGTGCCGGCTTCCCTGACGATTTCAAAAATGGTCGTTGAGCATCTACACTTCGAAGATAATTTCCAAGGATTTTTGACAGCTCTTTAACTTTCTCAGGATGTGCTGATGCCAGATCAGATTTCTCTGCAATATCTTCCTTAATATTGAAAAGCTCGGCTTTTTGAAACTTGTACCACCAAATAAGTTTCCAGTCACCACTCCTGACGGTACTTGTAGCGCCAATACCAGGACCGGTGGGACCCCATTTATTTGGGAAATGCCAGAACAAGCTACGGTTCTTCGATGTCGTACCATTTTGCAACAACATAGGAACAAAGCTTTTACCGTCAGTTTCTTGGAGAGTTTTGTAATCTTTTATCCCCGCCAGTTCAAGGATAGAAGGAAAAAAGTCTTCGATAATGAGGTAATCATCGCATTGTGTACCTGGTTTAACTCGTCCGGGCCACTTTACGATCATAGGTTCGCGAATTCCACCTTCATAAGCTGATCCCTTACCACTGTTCAGGGGGCGATTATGCGTATGAGGGATTCCACCCCGTGCCTCCGCGCTTAATCCTCCGTTATCTGACATAAACAGGATGATTGTGTTTTGTGTAATTCCCTTTCTGTCGAGATAGTTCAAAAGGTCACCCAGACTCTTGTCCATGGATTCAACCATCGATGCATAACGTGCTTCCGGTTCCTCAAGACCCATTGCCTTGTATTTTGGATAGAATCGCCTGTCCGCAGTTATTGGCGCATGAACAGCATAATGGGCCATATACAGGTAAAACGGTTTCTTTTTCTCAAGGGCCTTATCCATTGCAGATATTGCTTCGAGTGTCAGCGCCTCAGTAAGGTTGATTGTATCGCCATGATATTTTTCGAGACCGGGTACGCCCCAGGGTAATGTATGTGAACCTTTTTCAGTATTACCAAAATTTTTCTCACCAAGATAACTGCCGGGACCTCCGGCAGCATGTCCTGCAATATTGATATCAAAACCAAGGTTTAAGGGATTTGCTGCAGGAGTATTCATTGCTCCATAATGTGCCTTGCCGCAGTGAATAGTGAAAAACCCATTATCGTGCAGAATCTGCGGGAGGGTCGTAGCCCGGACCGAATATTCAATAGAATCAACGGGTTGCATTCCATTAAAGTTCCATTTAGGAAATTCAAGAATACTGTCTTTGGGATCTACAGGTAAATTACGCTGCAGTGTCCAGTTTGTAACGCGGTGATGTGCAGCGTTCATCCCTGTCATAAGACTAACCCGCGTCGGAGAACAAACTGAGGAAGCATACGCCTGTGTAAACTTCATCCCCGATGCTGCAAGTCTTTCCATTGCAGGGGTTTGATACAGATTGTTAAATTGCGTTTTCTGAGTCCAGAATGGGACCGATGTATCCTGCCACCCCATGTCATCGACAAGAAACAGGATGATATTTGGTTTATTTTCGTCTTTTTGCTGCTGCGCCCGGAGGGGTAAATTACTATTTAGAACTGAGGTGAAAAATACTAGTCCTACCCAATTTTTTATATATCTTAGATTTATCATTATTCCCGTTTTTATTTCAAAGATATTCAATAAAGATATAAGGAATCCACCTGCTGTTTAATTATTTATTTTACCTGATTTAGCTGGTAGCAGTGAACAACCAATGTATTTATATTCTAATTTCGCACCATAAGTGTAAATAATACTTTTAAAAACTAACCTGTCTGCTGAGTGCTCTTGCACTATTAAATAAAGATTTTGACAAGACTATTATGAACCGCAAACTGTTTTGTGCTCTAATGTTGTTTATTCTCGTCCACGGATTGAAAGGTCAGGAAGTAAACCTGCGTTTTCAACACATCACGAGTGAGCAGGGATTGTCTCAAAATACAATTGGTTGTATCTTGCAGGATAGCCGGGGATTTATGTGGTTTGGAACCTGGAATGGCCTGGACCGGTATGATGGGTTTAATTTCCTTGTTTTTAAATCGGAGAACAATCAGGGAGGACTATCGAATAATTTCATCTATTCCATTTGTGAAGATAAGGAAGGGAACATTTGGGCAGGAACAAAGAATGGATTGAATAAGATTGATCACCTGACAAATGAAATTACAACGTTTTATTCTTTCCCGAATGATACAAATTGCATATCTGGCAATATAATAAATGCGTTGTATTGCGATAATCAAGGCTCTATTTGGGTTGGTACTGCAGGGAACGGAATGACACGAATCCGATATGATGCTAAGGGTGGTAAGTACCAGTTTACAAGGTTTCTTAATGACAGAACAAATTCGGGTTCCATTCCCGGAAGTGAAATAAATACGATTCTTCAGGACAAACAAGGTTTTTTGTGGGTTGGAACCAGTACGGGGCTGGGTCGTATGGATCCCGGTACCACAAAATTTGCAGTGTTCAGGAACGACAATTCGAAAAATAGTTTATCATCCAACGGTATACTTTCTGTTTTTGAAGACAAGGAGGGAATACTCTGGATTGGGACTACAAACGGATTGAACAGATTTAATCCTTTTTCGAATGATTTTGCGCGATTCCTTCCCGACCCTGATAATCCAAACAGTATTTCACATCTAACAGTTAAATCTGTCACTGAAGATCTGGAGGGTCACCTTCTGGTTGGGACTCTTGGGGGCTTGGACAGATTTAATCAGGAGAATGGGAGCTTTTATCATTTTCCGGTTGGGCAAAACAATAATTATGGACTAAATAATGAGTTTATAAATGCACTATTTGCTGATAAACAGGGAAATATCTGGATAGGAACAGACAAGGGGGGAATTTCGAAATATAACAGTAATCAAAAAGGATTCGGATATTATACCTCTAATGCTTCAAACCCTAATAGCTTAAGCAATAATACTATAAATTCGGTTTATGATGATCCTTCTTTTTTGTGGATTGGGACGGCAGGAGGGGGGCTAAACCGGTTCAATAAGTCAGAAGGGAAATTTACACACTATCATAATTCAAGGCATGATCCAGGCTCCATAAGCAGTAATTTTATTTCAGCTATTTGCAAGGATTATAATGGAGATATGTGGGTAGGAACGTGGGGTGGCGGTCTGAATCAGATTGTTTCGCAAAACGGCATTGGCCGGTTCATGTCATACCGGGAAAATTCGGGAGCTACAGGTATTGTAAGTGATTTTGTTTCCTCTGTGTGGGCAGATCCTGCAGGTTTCTTGCTGATTGGAACTCTGACAGGACTCGATTTGTATGACCTTAAAGAACAAAAATTCAGGCATATAGCGAATCCACCCGGTTGGAAAGCCCGGATTTCGGAGGTCGGTTGTATACTCAAAGACACTCGTGGAATTTATTGGATTGGAACCCGTATTGGACTCTATCGGCTTGATTCGCGACTACTTTCAGGAAACCTCAAGGATCAGGATATTACAAGGTACACAGTGGAAAATGCAGTAGCTAACTCACTTCCTGGTGATTATATAATCTCATTGTGCGAGGATAGTCAGGGTGATATTTGGGCCGGTACATACGGGAGTGGGGTGAGCCGCATTCACGTTTCAACAAATGGTAATTTGACTTTTAAGAATTTTAATCAAAATGATGGTTTATGTAACAATGTTATTTATGCAATTCAAAAGGACCGGAATAATAACCTATGGCTGAGTACGGATAATGGTTTATCAAGGCTGGATTTAAGGAGTGGTCAGTTTAGGAATTTTTATGCTTCAGATGGATTGCAATCCAATCAGTTTTACTGGACAGCATCCTGTTCAGGAGAAGATGGACGCCTTTATTTTGGAGGAATGGAGGGCCTGAATTATTTTGATCCTGAAAAAATCAGGGACAACACTTTCACTCCTAAGGCAGTAATAACTGACTTTAAGGTTTTTAACAGTTCTGTTAAGGTTGGAAATTGGAATGGAAAGAAGGTCTTGCTCGACAAGGTTATCAATGAGAAAAGTAGTCTTAATCTAAGCTACAGGGAGAATGTTTTCTCTTTTGAGTTCTCTTCACTCGATTATTTCCTCCCCGAAAAAGTTCAGTTTAAATATCGCATGCAAGGGGTTGATAAGGGTTGGGTAACCGTTCCATCCTCCCGAAGATTTGTCACCTATACCAATCTGGAAGGTGGAGATTATATTTTTGAGGTAAAGGCGTGCAACTCGGATGGTATCTGGAATAATGTTCCAACAACCCTGATGATTCACATATCTCCACCCTTTTGGGCAACATTATGGTTCAGAATATTGTTTTTAATTTTCGTGATTGCCCTTGTTCTGGCTTATATCAGATATCGTACAATCAGTCTTCACCGTCAAAAACTTGTTCTTGAAACACTCGTGAAGGAACGTACAAGTATGATTGAGGAACAGAATGAAACGCTTCATTTTCAGGCTAAGAGTCTCCTGGAATCGAATGTCCTACTCGCTTCAGGAAAGGAACTTATCGAGGGACAGAAGACACAACTAGAATTTCAAAATCAGGAGATCTCTGAACAAAGAGATAAACTTATCGAACTGAATAACCATGTCAAACTGGTTAACCAGTTCAAATTACGATTTTTTACAAATATTTCGCATGAATTCCGGACGCCGCTTACGCTGATTCTCGATCCGCTCGAGTCACTTATCAAAAAGCTGGAAGGAGATAAAGATAGCATACATACCCTGAAACTCATAAACCGTAATGCACAGCGACTTCTGCATCTGATTAACCAGCTCATGAATTTCAGGAGGATCGAAACCGGAAAAATCGAACTCCGGGTTACACAAGGTGATCTCACAGGATTTTTAAACGAAATTTTTGTCTCCTTCCAGGATTTGGCAAATCATCAGAATATTCGTTATTCGTTTGACACTGAAGATATTCACCAGCTGTGCTGGTTTGATCCGGAGAAGATTGAGAACATCTTCTACAATTTGCTCTCGAATGCTTTTAAGTTCACTCCTGAAAACGGACTGATTTCGATGAAAGTCAGGTTCTGCGAACCGCATCAGAATCTGCCTGAATTTTCATTTCCGCATATTTCCATCGAAATCAGTGATACTGGTAAAGGTATTGCTGCAATGCACCTTCCGTATTTATTCGACCGTTTTTACCAGGCTGAAAGCACCACCGAAAACCGTCAAAAAGGTTCGGGAATCGGGCTGGCCCTGACTCAGGAACTGGTGAAAGCAATCCATGGACTAATTTCCGTTGAGAGTAAGATCAATCAAGGAAGTACTTTCACAGTTTTATTACCTTACCGGAGGGAAGATTTTGCAGAAAATGAGATTGATCTGAGTGCAGATATTCAAATTGTTAGTCTTCAATCTAAAGTTGATGTCATCAGTGATGAGATTTTACATGCCGATCTGCCCGAAGATTCGGATCCACTGCATGCGGACAAATCAAAACCCTTAATTCTGATTGTTGAAGATAATTATGATTTGCGTAATTTTATGTTGCATTCCCTGAAGCAGGATTATCGGATGATTGGAGCTGAAAACGGGAAAGAAGGATTTGAACTAGCTAAGAAATATACGCCTGATTTGATAATCAGTGACATTATGATGCCTGTAATGGATGGACTTGAACTTTGCAGCCGCTTGAAAAAAGAACTGCATACCAGTCATATTCCTGTTATCCTGCTTACTGCAAAAGTGATGATCGAACATTGGATTGAAGGTTTGGAAACAGGGGCAGATGATTATATTCCGAAACCTTTTAATTTGCAGGTTTTGCAGGTGCGTATTCAAAACCTGATTGATGAACGCCGGCGACTGAAAAAGATGTTCAGCAGCCCTCAGGAAACTCCGGGTTCAAACTTGGCCGGGAGTTCGATCGACGAAGAATTCATGAGTAAAGCAATTGCCATTGTTGAGAAATCCTACTGGAATCCTGACTTCTCGGCCAGTCAGTTTGCTTCAGAAATGTTTGTCAGCAGAAGCTTGTTATACAAAAAAATTAGGGCTATCACCGATTTAAACATTACTGATTTTATTAATTCGTTTAAGCTGAGAAAATCGGTTGAGCTGATTCGTGAGAATAAGCAGCCGATAACTGAAATTGCATTCAATGTTGGTTTCAATGATCCGAAATATTTCAGCCGGATTTTCCGAAAATTCTATGGGATGAGTCCTTCCGAATTTCAGTCTCAAAAATCTAACTAACAGTTGATCAATTATATAAATATATTTCGCAAGCATGAACTAAATGAATTCCCGTTTTGTCCACTTCATTTCTTTTTAAGTCCTCCTGCCTCTGATTATTCCGGTTTACCTTCGTAGAACACAATCAAAGAAGACAAACTAAACGTATAATGAAACTAAAAGAGGATGTTTTGCACCTGCTTTTTGCTTTCGCAGGTGTTTTATTTATTGTACATGCAAATTCGCTTATCGTACAAAAAATCATACTTAAAACAGACATTGATCCGCAGATTGGCGAGAGTTACAGGAAAGGACCGCCGGGAATATTAACTGTGGATTTTCCCATATCAAGAAACTTAATAAGTGTGTTGGTTACAAGACTTACAACCCGGAAATAATTATAAAAAAGAATGAACAAGATTAAATTTAAATTTATGAAAACAACTAAACTGATGAGAAGCGCTTTGTACGCTGCAGTTTTGATAGTAGTTTTTGCAGCATTTGGCTTAGGTGGGTGCGATAAGATGGATCATTATTTAATTAATGCTCCCTCTAATCTGCAGAGCAGGATCGACTCGATTGCGGCTGCGAAGCCAAATACAGGTGATACTACCTATGTCAATATCACAACCGCAATAGTTGGAGCCGAAGATAACAGTTCCGGTTGGTGGACTGCATTCTCAGATTACTTTAAGATTCCATCAAATAAGCTATTGCACATGGAGTTTACCAACTACACTTCAGGTGTTAATAACTGGAACAACTGGAATCTTGCCTTGACCAATTTGGGAGATCGTGCTGCCGCCGACTACAAGGAATACTTTGTCCTACGTTCTGATGCTTTCGGCTGGGGTGGAAAAATGGCAGAGACTGGTTCTGTTTTCGATATAAAAATGATCACCCAGGACTATCCCAAAACCAGCGATGGTAAAGTTGACTGGGACACTTTCCGTACTACAATGCAAGGTGCTAAAGTGACGATCGAAATTGACCACTCTGCTACGGGTAATGTATTTGTAACGGCTACTGCAGTTGGAACCAATGGTATTACAATGGTCGAAACATATCAACAGCCGGTTTCAGCTACTGCTGATATCGTGGCTTTCTTAATTTGCGACGGCAGCCATTTTAAGATGAAAAAAGCATACCTGATACCTTCTAAAGTCACTGCTATTCCAGATGAAAATCCCGTTTCAATCGAAGTCACCGGAGCTCCTGCCTTTCTTGAATTTGGCAACAAAAACTTCTGGGGAAGTGCAAAAGCTACTGTTACCTTCGCTGACGGATCTTCTGCTCAAGCTGATTCTACGGATATATCATTCACCGTAATTCCGGATATGACTACATTGGGAGTCAAGACAATTATAGTAGCTTATAGCAAAACCAAGCAAGGCGCATACGGCAAAGCAGTATCTAACTATTACAAGCTTGAAGTTACTAACCCTGTTGTAAGCCTTGAGGTTACTAAATTGCCAAATATAACCACATACTATTACTATGGCACCGACCCGATCCTGTTCAATACTACTGGTATTGTCGTAACAGGAAAATATTCGGATGGTACAACAGGTGTCATCCCCAATGCAACTCTTAAGTTTGGTAAGATTACAGCTGCCGATGGTGCTCAGACCGCTCTCATTTCTTATGTTGGTGCAACAAAAACAGTTACTGCAACCTGCCCTCTGACTCTTGTAAAGGGTCTAAGTCAGGTAGGTGCCAATGACTTTTCTACCGCCTGGTGGACGGCATTCTCTGCTGACTATCCAGTCGCATCAGGTTCAAGCAAGACAATTACAATGTACTGCTACTCCGATAATCTTGCTAACTGGCACAGTCCGTGTACGATACTTCGAAAAGCCGACAAGACCGAATATGGTGTTGTCCGTATGGATAACTTCGGATGGGGCAACGGCTACCCAACAGCCACCCGCACATCTGACTGGAACTGGGATCTATTCCAATCAGGCATAAGTGGTTCTAAGGTGGTCATCACAGTTACAAACAATGGAAACAATACTGCTGATATACTTTACAATGTTACTTATGCCAGCGGCGAAACGCATTTTCAAAAGTATGCAGGTGTAACTGTAGACAGTTCTGATTTGAATTGCGCACTCGTAACAGAAGAGTCTTATCTCGTAATTACTCAATAATCGCTAAGATAAAAAATATTTATACTATGAAATATTCATATTTAATCCTGTTGGGATTGCTGGCATTCGCACCGGCAACATATGCAGAAGGTACTGGCAAAGCTGACCAGTTGATAATTACTCAACCGGGCAACATAACGGTAAAAGGTAAAATCGTCGACGAAAAAGGAGAATCGGTTCCAGGTGCATCCATAAAACAAAAAGATACAACAATAGGCGTCATTACCGATATAAATGGTAACTTCACTCTTGCAGTTCCTTCAGATGCAACATTAATCGTTTCTTTTATAGGTTACAAAGGTGTTGAAGTAAACATTGGAGGAAAAACTGAACTTGGCAACATCATATTGATTTCTGATACAAAAGAACTCGATCAGGTAGTCGTAGTCGGTTACGGTACACAACGCAAGGTTGACCTCACAGGTTCGGTTGCCATCGTCAACACCGAAGAGATGAAAAAAGTTTCACACTCCAACATCTCAACAATGCTTGAAGGAAAAGTAGCCGGAGTTCAAATTACATCCGATGGACAGCCGGGAGCCGACCCAATTGTACGTATTCGCGGTATTGGTTCATTCGGTAGTACCGCACCTCTTTATGTTGTCGACGGAGTGCCAATGGGAACTACAATACGCGACTTCTCGCCAAATGATATCGAAAGCCTTCAGGTACTTAAGGATGCTTCTGCTGCCGCAATCTATGGTTCACGTGCTGCCAACGGCGTAGTTATCATCACCACAAAGCAAGGCAATAAGAACAAACCAATGAAGATCGACTACAGCGGTTACTTAGGTGTCGACCAGGTGAAGAAAGGGGTATACGATGTTATGAATTCTACGCAATATGGTAAATACGTCACCATGGCATATTCCAACAGTGGTATGGATGTTCCTGCCGGATACGATCCTGCCAGCCCAAAATATATCGATCCTGCCCAGGTTAACACAAATTGGTTCAATGAAGCGTTCAAAAAAGGTATTCGTCAGAATCACAACATCAACATGTCTGGAGGCGGTGCCAACAATACGTACAACATCAGTCTTGACTACTACAGCCAGAAGGGAACAATGGTAGGTGCCGGTCCTAATTTCGACCGTTACACGGCCCGTATCAGCAATACAATGGATGTTAAGTTTATCAAAATCAAAACAAACATAGTGTATAGCCATAGCCTTCAGGACAATATGGCTCTAAGTAATGCAAACGAATATGTGCAGGGACTTTATGGCGCACAATTTCCTGTGATGGCTTCGGTACTGCTTTTACCTCCAACTATTAAGGCTTACGATAAATCAACATGGGTTCTCGATGATAAGATTTCAGCTGCATCAGAATACAAATACGACTCTTATGGTTTTGGTACTTACTATGATGATGTTCATGGAGATTTGCGTGTAACGAACGTTCTGCTCGAAAATAGTTTACTAAAAAGAAACTCAACCGTAGACCGTATTGTTGCCTCCGGTTCTGCGGATGTGGACCTCATAGGTATGGTTGGTCTCAAGAGCAGCAATAGCAAGTTAAGTTACAAGTTAAATTTATCGTACAGTAAGACCAATGTAAAGGACTTAACATTCGTGCCGGCATTTATACAAAGTACTACAAACTACCTGTCAAAGAGCAATGAGAACCTGTCAGAAGGCTATCGTAGCTATAGCGATGCACTTGTAGAAAACACTTTAAACTACGATGGTAAATTTGGACGCAATCACCTCAACGCTGTTGTTGGTCAAACATTTGAACGCGAACTGTATCATACACTCACCGGAAAAGGCGTTAATCTGCCTGAACCATACTATCTGGAGGTAAACAATGCAACAACGACATCATCCGCAAGCTACGAAACCGAACACGTCCTGGCATCGTATATTGGTCGTGTCAACTACGATTTCGATGAGAAATACCTTATTTCAGCAACAGCACGCCGGGATGGTTCAAGCCGTCTTTCTGCGAATGACCGTTGGGGTGTATTTCCATCTGTATCAGCAGGTTGGCGTATCGACCGCGAAAACTTCTTCTGCAGATCCTGTAAGTGTCGCTAAATCTATAATATAGTCAATATTTTTTAGTGTTTCCGAGAATCCAAAAGCATCTGCCATAATGAT
>CAINLJ010000246.1 GCA_903850335.1 uncultured Bacteroidia bacterium
AAAACTTCTGCAAATCGCTGTTTATGAAATAAAAATTCAATTTTATACCTTTCCCCACAACTTTTTCATCTGATCCTTACCGCTTCGCGAAAACGAGGGTGATACTGCGCCCCATTACCGCTTTTCTAAAACGAGAGTGAGATGCAAAGTTTTTTCAGGAAAATCCAATAACCGGTATCTAGCTCTCCCTGACCTTCAAACCGAGTTCCTGACCCTTTGTTAGCATAAACTGATAGGCCTCATCGTAGTTATTGTGGATCTCACCCTCGAGAATGGCTTCCTTAATCGCAGATTTTATAATCCCAATCTCACGACAGGGGTTAAGGCCAAAAGTCTCCATAATAAGTTCTCCCGTAACAGGTGGTTGGAAATTCCTTAGTGCATCCCTTTCCTCGATATCTTTAAGTTTGTCGCGGACAACCTGGAAATTAGCAAGGTACCGTGTCACCTTATCCGGATTTTTTGAGGTTATATCTGCCTCGCAAAGCGTCATAAGATCATCAATATCATCACCTGCATCGAATAAAAGTCTCCTTACTGCCGAATCCGTTACCTCTTCCTCCGAAAGTACGATAGGCCGCATGTGCAGCGAAACCATTTTCTGAACATATTTGCACTTTTCATTCAGAGGAAGCTTCAGCCTGTCAAACATCTTAGGCACCATCTTCTCCCCAACAAAGTTATGAGCGTGAAAAGTCCAGCCCAAACGTTCGTCAAATCGTTTGGTTACCGGCTTGGCGATATCATGAAGTAATGCCGACCACCGTAGCCATAGGTTTTCTGTATTCTTTGAGATACGGTCCAGAACCTCGAGAGTATGGTAGAAGTTGTCTTTGTGACCAATACCATTTCGTGTTTCACGTCCCTTGAGTTTCTGTACCTCAGGTAGTATTAATGCCAAAAGTCCGGTTCTTTCGAGTAATTTAAACCCTACCGAAGGTTTTGGCGAGAGCATTATTTTATTTATTTCGTCCGAGATTCGCTCTTTTGAGACAATTCCAATTCTTTTGCACTGGCTCTCGATTGCCGCAAGTGTATTCTCCTCAATAATAAAATCAAGTTGTGTTGCAAATCGGATGGCCCGCATCATTCTAAGCGGATCGTCAGAGAAGGTGATCTCCGGGGCTAGGGGAGTCCTTAGGATCTTGTCTTCAAGATCTTTAACTCCATCAAAGGGATCGAGCAATTCACCAAAACGATCGGTATTGAGACAGATTGCCAACGCATTAATTGTGAAATCCCGACGTTTCTGATCATCTTCCAGGGTACCATCTTCGACAATCGGTTTCCGGCTTTCCGATCGGTACGATTCTTTTCGTGCGCCAACAAATTCAAATTCAATTTCATCAAAGCGGAACATTGCCGTTCCAAAATTGTGAAATACACTGATTTTCAGGCCAGGACGCAGTGATGCTGCCACCTTTGTAGCCAGCTCGATACCGCTTCCAACTGTTACAACATCAACGTCGAACTCTTCTTTTTTACGTCCGAGAAGGATATCCCTGACAAAGCCACCTACCACATACGATTTAACTCCCGTCAGGTCTGAAATCTTTCCGATCTCTGCAAAAACAGGGTGGGATATATATTCTTTTAAATTCTGCACAAAATTGTTTTAATCATTTCTTAGTGAGTGCAAAGTTAAGGATTTAACTCCGGATTATGAGACCCCTCTTATCGAAGTGACCGGGTGACTTTCAAAGCACGAACACCGTCACCCGTTCACTACCCCGTTCGAGGAAAATATCAGTCATTCAGATTGAATATATTATGGTTAAAAGATTTCTTTCTTAGGTAATAAATAATGAGAATCTTACATTTAACAACTTTTTAACTTTCCTACGATTACGCTTTTCCTCGATGCCCCACCGTGACCTCAAGTTGCTCCATTAAAAGACCTCAATCTGAAGAGTATCGAAGGGCGGTCGCCGCTAAGATACAAAAGTCAGGTGCCGGGGGAGTAGAATTTATTCCTATGCAGTTGATTAATTTTCGTTAAATAATAGTACACTGTTGACCCGGATAGTTCAGATATTCGCTGAACTATTGTTGAAATCTTGTCATCTGTCTCCTATTGGTTTTTATTCAGTTAAAATCCAATTTATAAAGATGCTAAGGGAACGCTATGATCCATGACCAAAACTGTCCATAGCATTCATAACCAGTTTAAGCCCATTGGCAGAGATTTTCACACTAATTGTTTCATTACCCTTACTTAAAATACATTCATTCGACTTGATATGAATGCTTACTAACCTGCTTAAATTTAGTATTGTGCTCCGGTCCGGCTTAATAAAAAGATGTGGAAAGAGTGTAAGGACCTCCTTTTCAATTTCAGAAATGCTTTGGTTAATAAGGATATCCTTTCCATTTTCTACATAGAGCCTTGAGTAATGACTTTCAGCTTTTATGATTATAAGGTGCTCCGGAAGAATAAAAACTGGACCAAGATTGCCCTGAAATTTAATTTTCCCGGGGAAATCCGGTTCATTTGAAGTATTTCTGATCCGGCTGCATACCTTTAAGATAGCCTCTTCAAGCTCATCAAGGTCAATAGGCTTAACAAGATACGTGACTGGTGAATGCTTTAATGCACCAAGGAGGATCTCTTTTTCAGTATGTGCACTTGTGAAGATAATCTCGGGAGTAATTCCCTCTAGCTCTAATTCATGAATAAGTTCAAACCCGCTTTTGCCCGGAAGATTAATATCCAGTAGAATAAAATCAGGTGGTGTCATCGTGGATAAGAGCATAGCCTCTTTTGCATTGGCTGCCATTCCAGTACATGCAATGCCAGGAATATTACACAATTGAATCTTCTTAAGTAAAAGCTCCCGTGACTTCTCCTCATCCTCAACGATAAGGTATTTGATAATCTTGTCCATACTTAATATTTTTTGTTCTCTTTAAAATACACTTAAAAATCAAACTTAAAAACGGCAGGAATAGTTATCTCAAATCGGGTTCCTTCAGCAATACCCGCGTCATTGACCAGATCAGTCGTTATAATTCTGATTTTAGAAGTATTCATAAGGTTATAAATTTTAATCTGTTCATCAAGAATCTTTAGTCCTTGTCCTGTTCCTGTTGTTCTGAGCTCTTTTGCTTTTGCCCTTCCAACACCGTTATCTGCAACACAGACTGTAATCTCCTGATTAACACTCGTGGCGATCGAAATATTTATTTTCCCTGTTCCTTCCTTATGTCTGATCCCATGTTTGATTGCATTTTCTACCCATGTCTGCATCAGCATATTGGGAAGCTCCCTCTCCTGATTGACATCTGTTTCAACTTCAATTGTGAATTCCAGTCTATCGCCAAACCTCATTTTCTCAAGTTCGAGGTATAATTTTACATATTCAAGTTCTGTTTTAATGGAGCGGCTAGCCTGGTCGGCATCACGCAGTGTAATATTCATAAGTTTTGAATATTTAGTCAGGAATTTATTTGCCTGTCGCAAGTCAGAACTAAAGATAAAATGTTCGATATTTGCCAGTGCATTTCCTGAAAAATGCGGAATGTTCTTCGATCGTACAGATTGTAATCGTAGTTCATTTAACCTTTTTTGCTCCTGCAGATTTCGGATAACCAGTTTTTGTCGGTTCTTCACAAGAAGAATCGTCAACGATGCGATAAGACCGCCAAACAGCAAAATTCCCAGCACGATGGCCCACCACGTCTGCCACCAGGCACTTTGTATTATAATCTTTTGAGACTGAACTCCATCAGACCAATGCTCCCCATCGCAGGATGAGCGAATTTCGATCTGGTAATTTCCGGGAGGCAGATTTGTAAATGTCTGTTGCATGACTTGTGTAGGCTGAGACCACTCATTCGACATCCCTTTAAGACGATACTCATAGGTAAGCTTTTCCTTACGTGTTTCAGAAACAGCAAACATTGTGAACCGGATAGAATTGAAATCATGCTTGCAAACCAGTGTCATGGAATCTTTTTCAGTCATCCGGAGCCAATCTATAGCATTTTTTGAGTTGGAAACTGAAACAAAATGGGGTTTAGGAAGGTAATCAGTGATATGATCGGCCAGACGTTCCAGAGAAAAACGCAGGACTTTATCCGTGACAGTATAAAATATTTTGCCCTCATTATCTTCACAAAAGCCGTTCTGTCCGCCATCCATTGAAAAGTACCCGTTTTCTGATCCGTAAGTAATGGGTATTGTTCCATTGGATGAATAAAACTGATTAAGGTTAATCAGGAACAGATTTTTCACTGTCGTTACCAGAAGCCAGGGTTTCTTGATAAAAACAGCTGAAATGCTTCCTTTAATGATCTCCGGGAATATCTCTTTTTCAGTTTTTCCATTGTCAAGGAAGAGTCCAACTGGTGTCGCTTTCCATATATTCCCAGCGTCATCCTTAACCATTGAGATAACACCCAGATTTTTCGCCGAAGGATAGGGTCTTAGTGAATCGCCAACAACAATAAACTGTTTTCGAAATGAGCTTGCCATCACATTGCCTTCGCGGTTAATACAAAGACTCACAAGGTTATGGGCTGACGGAATATTTAGAATTGTCTTCCATGATCCTTTCTCAATAATTTCCAGTCCCGCAATTTTCCCTATTATCAATCTGTTGTTGTCAGCATCATCATAAAGAGACATGGGTACATCCTTAGTATATCTGTATTTAAATTGGTTTCTGTCTATGATTAACAATCCATTGGCGGACGGAATATAAATTCTTCCTTCCCGGTCACGTATTCCTCCCATGTAAACGGCCCGAAATTTGGAGGTATCTGACGCAGGGAGATTGAAATCCTTGTATTTTAATATCCTAATTTGATCCTTCTTGTTCAAGGACCATACCCCGGTTGAATAGCCTCCAAACCACATCGTGCTGTCTTTCCCACATACGATGGACCATACATTATCGATAGATTTAGTTATATTAAAGGTATATTCTTCAATATCGAGTTTAAACAGGTTAATAACCCCCTCCTCAGTGCTTACCCAAAGGTTGTTTTCTCTGCTTATAAACAGATGTCTGGGAAAATTGAGCGACGCTAAAATCTCAGGTTTCGAATGATTAATTGTACAGATCTGCCGGTTTTCATCTAAAAAAATAAATTGACCCGACTGGTTAATAATGAATGTGTTAGGTTCTGCCCAGCTATACAAATAAATCGGTATATTTTTAAATACTGGAGTATACTCTTTGAAATCATTACTTAACCTAAAAATAGCCTTCGTTGATTTCTGCCATGCGTAAATAGTCGAATCCATTGGATTCATTGCAAAATTGTCGAATTGTGCTGGCAAAGGCTGAGTGGTAAAGGCTCCATTTTCCAGGATATAAATACAATCCGTACTTATACAAACCCGTGTAGTCGCCTTGTTATAATTAAGTATAATCGGCTTAGTACTAAAAGGCAATATTTGAACTTGTTTTCGTGTTAAGTCATATTTGATATGAATGAATTGATCAACGGTCCAATTGTCTTTTCTGACATTGAAAATGTACAACGAATTGTCCGATTTATTCAGGAAGTAGCTAGTCGTGACGTAATAACGATAGTCGCCAGGTATAGCGATGTCCTCAAAACTCCAGATTTCTGGTGTCTCTTCCTGATAATTAAATCTGAAAAATTTGGTTACTGAACTGACAATAAATCCATTAGATGTTTCAACGATATCCTGAATATTAATCCTTTGGCCATCTTTAGGATCGATAAAATTCTGAAAATTCTTTCCGTCGAACCTGCTAAGCCCTCCCTTGGTGCATATCCACAAATAACCTTTACTGTCCTGAACAATACGGTTTACCTGCGACTGGACAAGGCCGTCGTACGTTGTATATTGTTTTAAAGCATAATGTTTGTCAAGATGCGGCTGAGCGAACCCTGACAACGAATAAAGCAATAGTAAAAGTGAAGAAAGCCTCATAAGCAGGAAAAGGTTCATAAGGTCTATACAAAAGTAAATTATTCAGTGTGAAAACCTTGAGAATTGACTGCTAATGATTTTTTATTTTACGTATCAGAGTTAAAGCGTAAACAGATTAATATTCGACTGTTCGTGACAATAATTGAACCGTTCATGTGTGATTAGGTTTGGTTCGTGAAACCGTCTATTTGACTCTTATTATGATTAATTATTAGATCTAACTTTAGACTGTGAAATTCAATATTAAGACAGGATCATACAAAATGAGGTCGTTGGAAATCACGAAAATGCTATAACAGACTGGCAGATTTGAATGTAGAATCAATTATAAGTATAAACCGTGAGAAATTTTACTGCTCTGATAATCTATCCCATAAAGATTGGATTATGTTTTATAACATTACTGATGTTCACCAATATTTTATTTTCTCAGACACCTGTTGCCAGTTATCCGTTTAATGGAAATGCCGACGATGTGAGCGGAAATGGAAACAATGGGATATTAACGGGAACTACATCCAAACCGGTTCTAACAGCCGACCGGTTTGGAAATCCAAACAGTGCTTATGAATTCGGGGGTTACTTTAATAAAAACTGGATCCGGATACCAAACAGCAGTAGTTTAAAATTGGGCAACCAGTTGTCAATCTCATTATGGTTTAATCAATGTTCATTTGCTGGAATGGATGGATGGGGGCAGTTTGTCCCTAATGGATTCCATATTTTAGTCAGTAAGGCGGGAGATGGGATCTCTGTAAACCCTGGATTTGATGCCGGAATCTATACAGATACAAACAATTTACTTACACTCACCTTTAGGAATACGAATGGCCGCGGTCGTATTCCACCCAATTTTGACGCTTATTGTTACATCAACTGTTTTGACACGTGTGAATGGATCCATTTTGTGGTTGTGGCTGATAACGACAAATTGCAGATGTACTTTAACGGACGAAAGACATTAGATCAGACAATCACACCTGCGGATTTTACAAACGCCAACACGCAGGACCTTTATATAGGGAGTATGGATGGCGGTTCATGGTATCCCTTCAAAGGTAAAATCGACGATGTAAACATTTATAATGTTGCCCTCACACAGGAACAAGTGATTAAGCTAACGGGTACCTACCGAAGCCCTTTAGCCGTCAATAATACAATAACGCTGGATAGTCTGGTTACATATATGGCATGTGGCACATCCGGGAAAGGTGCGATTTCTATCTTTCCTAACATCGATAACGCTCCATACCAATTTTCGGTTGATAATGGGACAACCTACCAGTCAACCGGAATTTTCACCAATTTACCTGTAGGCGACTATAAGGTACGGGTTAAAACCAAATGTAACCAGAAAGATACGCTGATAACAATTGGCACCTCGTACCAAATAACCAAGACTTTGACAATTTGCCAGGGGAAGAGCTTTTTAGGACATACATCCAGTGGTACCTATGTCGATAAGTTTATTACGTCCAAAGGGTGTGATTCATTGATTACAACAATTTTGACAGTGAATCCAACACCGGGGGCTAATTTTGAAGTTAGTCCTGAGGAGGTTTCGATAGTTAAACCG
>CAINLJ010000247.1 GCA_903850335.1 uncultured Bacteroidia bacterium
ACAAAAAGATTACTCCTGATGCACGTGTCCATAGGCTACTATTAACGGAACAATAGGTCTAATCATTGTTAGACAATTACTTGTGCAACGACGTGTCGCACACGGAGCAAAGGTATTGATCGCCGCCCGGAAAAGTCAAGGGCCTTCCGGTTGCTGCGCAATAATACTTCCGGAGCAGCAACCTCCGGCACTTCGTGTTCGGTCAGAAATTGGCGCTTCGACTCCGCTCAGTGACCAATTTCAGACATTCACCCTTGACTAGAATCCGCCCGGCTCAATGTTGATTGCCCGAAATTTAATTTTAACGGCGAGCCAGACAAAGTCCGTCCACTGACGGATGCCAAAATAAGTCTCCAGGGCAGGAGCGACTGAATATGAGTAAATTAAACGGTTCCGCAAAAGCCAACGAACTACTAGTTGAATTGGCAGAAAATGAAGTTGTTGTTACTGAAGCTCCTGAGATGCCAGTGATGACCATTGTAAAAAATGCACCTGAAGAGCCACGTAAGCTCAGTCTGGATGAGAAAATTCAAAGGGTTGAAGATCTCACCTTAATGATCGATCGCTGGAGAACATTAAGCGAATCACGCCGTAAATTGCAAACTTTCCAGATCGGTGCTGATTCACTCAGCTCGGTGATTCTGCTCAGAGATGCAGCCGGAAATGAGTTCAAAACCTCCAACTCCTCAGTGATCACCTCCGTAATCGACGAGATGAAACGGACACTGGAGGCTAAGGTCAGAGAGGTTGAAGAACTGATCAATCTTTAAAGAGAGGGAGCGTTGCTCCCTTTTTTTGGTCGTGGGGGAGAATGATATTGTTTTATTCTTAAACAAGAAAATAATTCGTAATAATCTGTAAAACAATTTATAAAAACTATATTTTTACAAATATAAATCTTATATCAGTCAGCACTTGTCAACCAAATTTGGAGGCTATTTCGGATTTTATGACGATATTACATTACCAGTCATGTTAAGAAACGACAATATAACAAGAAAAAGACGTGGAAAATAATACCAAAAACCTACGCTTTAACAAAATCAAAAGAGGAGCAACCCCTTCAACACACACACAAACAAATGCACCTCATTTGCTTTTTCAACAACGTTAAAGAATCGCAATAATTGACAATAAATTAACACTATTGACAACTTATGTCAGCAATAATCATAATCGGAATAATAATCTTTATAATTTATGCTGCTTCGAGCAAGGAAAAACAAACGACTAACTCGAACTATAAATATTTACGAACCAATGACAGTAATAATCATAATCGGATGAATACACAACAGGTGATGCAAGAAAATATGAATGCGAATTTGAAAATAGTTGATAATGTTCGCATCAAATGTAAGGCACTTGTGAAAATTATAGAAATAACATATGATTCAAAAGCCTGTCCCAAGTGCAATCAAAGAAAAATGACTTTTTCAAATGTTGTGCCAACGGGTCAATTTATAACATGCGAATGTTCTAATTGTTCTAAAGTACAGACATTTAAACTTATAGCTGGTAAAAATGGGTCAAAAGTAATACAGGTACGTGATGAAATAAAACATTTATTGGAATCGATTATACTACCTGTCCCCGATGACTTCTGGAAAATAGATATTGATTATAGTTTCATCGTTAACTCTGAACCCGATTCCATTACATCTAATAGCACTGTCCTATGGAATTTCGATACAAAATTGAATACTGATTCAAATATTGATATATCAAATATTAAGCATGAGTATACTGTTTTAATAAAAGATAAGCCCCAAAAAGTTGTATTATACAATTTTGAAGGGAAAGTACCATATTGGGAAAATCGTGTCATTAGCTCGCATACAGAGATAAATAATACACATGTTCTTCAAAGCATATTTTATAATCAATTTAAATCCAGATTTTTAAATGATGACTATTTTGATCTACAAGGGAATAGTAATTACGCTTTCATCTTGTATTATGAGTTATTGGCAGATTATATTGATCACCGAGATATAGATAAGCTGGAAAAACAACTATTAATCTTAGCAGAGTGTTTTCCAGAAACTAAATCATGTGTGAGTAAATCTTTGGCAAAGGAGTTCGTTTTGAAATCGGCACATGAAAATGAAGAAAAGTTAAAAGTACAATTCGAAAAAGTAAATGACGACTCAATTATTGATATTACCCCTCTATCTCATAAAATATATTCTACCAATAATTTGCAAAAATACGCCAATGGTGTACCCTATTGGGCACACCATTATGTATATTCTTATTCTGAAATAGATAGTTCATCGAGCGAACAAAAGAAGTTTTACAGTATTTTTAAAAGCAGCTTTTTAAAGTGTGAATATTTTGATTTAGAAGGCAACACAAATTATGCATTTATTTTACTATTTGACTTACAGGATGAATTTTATAAACATAAAGACATTCCAAAACTTGAGAGCCAACTTAAAGTTTTAGGAGAATGTTACCCTAAAACAAAGTCTTATGGAGTCTCCTTTTTGATTGAAAATATGGAAAGAGATTATGAAGGTATTTTAAAACTTAAAATACAAGATGATATCGGACCTGGGATTAATGATATCGAAGACAATTATGGAAAATTAGGTAGCAAATATAAAATCAAACTTAATTTAAATGATGAAGAAGTCAATCTCTTAGATGAGACTTGGTATTCCGAAAGTAGTTTTATGGAAATTGACCATTGTTGCGTTGAAGTTTTAAAACTTTTCAATTCCACAATTTCAGAATTAAAAAATGATTGCATTTTAAATAATACAACTTTAGATTTGCTGTTGACATCTGTGGCTGATGTCGTAGTTAGGAAAGAACACAGATATAGAGCAGGAAGTACTAACTATAATTATTCTTTAAGTTCTACAGCAAAATCGTTTTATTACACAATATTAAGACATTGTGAAAAGTCAGTTTATTCATTGTTTATTGAGAAAAAGCAGATTGAATTGGTGTCTTATTACACTTCGCCAGTAGCAAACCAAGAAATTGAGACCAAATTATATTCAAAAATCAATAAGATTATCACTCAACATTTTTCAAAAATTATTCTACCTGACGAAATTACCGAGATTGAATTATATGCTATTGCGAAAAACCGATGGAAAATGAAGTTCGAAGAACTTACAAGCAATTATGAAGATTCGCCTAAAAAATTTGTAGAGGATATTTTATTACTTGGAAACTTGAATAAAAAGAATCCATCGATTAAGAATATCTTCTTTGATGCTTCCAAATTTATTGCAAAGTATGATAAAGAAGCGACACTAATATTGTATGTTCATTATCTGTTTCATGATTTAAACTCTGTTAGATTTGACAATAAGCAACTTACAAAAACAATGCTGAAAAATTTATTCAATACGAATGAACAACTACACGAATTTGAAAATATAGTAAGTGAGTTAATTAATGACAAAAATCTTATTAAAGCTTTAAAAAGTCTATCAAGTGTATATGAGGTTAAAAGAAGGAAGATTCGACTTAATACTACATCCATTAATGAGGTGCAACAACAACACATTGGAACAGTTGAACTGCTGAATGAGTACTTGATGGATGAAGCTGATAATGTGAATAATACAATAATATCTTCCGAAATTATCAACGAAGAATTCAAAACAGAAATAGTTCTCAAAAATGAAGTATTTCATCTTGAAGGTTTTGTAAGTGAATTGGTATTGAGTGAAATACAAAAGTTAGCATTAGAATTATTTGTTGAAAGTAATTTCTCTGTTCCTCAATATGAATTTGATGCATTTGCAAAGACAAAAGGCATCTTTAAAAACCAACTTATAGAAAGCATCAATGAATCTTGCTATGATTTGATTGATGATGTATTGATTGAGGAAGAAGCTGATAATTATACTCTTAATCCAATTTATTTTCAGAAAATATTTGCAAAATGATAGATGACATTAAACCTAAAGAAGCCACATCAATTATCAACTCGTTAATTGGTGGAGTAGTTCCGAAAATTGGTATTCAACATATTACTGTTGGACGTTCTGAAGAAATAAAAGCAGTTGTATCAGCATTAGAGGACGTGAAGAATGGTCATAGTTTGGTGAAGTTTTGGATTGGCGAATTTGGATCGGGTAAATCCTTTATGCTTCATTTACTTAACGTTGTTGCATTGAAGCAAAAATTTGTAGTAGCCAATGCTGACTTTACTCCTGATAATCGTTTATATTCCAATGACGGAAAAGGCGTGGCACTTTATACTGCTCTAATGGATAACGTGTCAATTCAAACCAAACCCGAGGGCGGAGCTTTACCAACTTTGTTGGAAAAATGGATTGAGCAAATTATCATGAAAACAGCAGATGAAAACAATATTTCATTAACAGAAATCCGCAGCGTGAAATACCTCCATGTTATTCAAAATAACATTATGAAAACCGTTAATGAAATTACAGAAGTAGGAAGTTTTGACTTTGGGTTGGTTATAATAAAGTATTATGAAGGTTACCTTAAAGGTGACGAACAATTAAGACGTAATGCTTTGAGATGGTTAAAGGGAGAATATCGATCTAAGACCCAAGCAAGACAAGAATTAGGAGTCAGGGAGGTAATCAATGATTTGAATTATTATGATATGCTAAAAAACTTCTGCAAACTATTTGTACATATTGGTTACAGTGGGTTTATTGTGAATCTTGATGAAGGAATTAACCTATACAAGATTTCGACTTCTTTAACGAGAGAAAAAAATTATGACAAAATCCTTACTATTTACAATGATTGTTATCAGGGGAAGGTTGCTAATTTATTTTTCAATTTTGCTGGAACGAAAGAAGTTCTTGAGAATCAACGAAGAGGTTTTTATAGTTATGATGCATTAAAGACAAGGCTAATAACAAACAAATTTGAAACAGCAGAATTTAGAGACTTTGCACAACCTGTGATTCGGTTGCTTCCACTTGACCACAATGAAATATTTGTACTGCTTAAAAAGCTAAAAGCAATATTTGATTACAACTATAAAATTGAATTGTCAATCAATAACGATGATATTCAATTGTTTATGGAAGAATTATTTAATAAGCCAGGAGCATCTGAGTTCTTGACGCCACGAGAGGTAATCAGGGATTTTCTGAACATACTGAATATCATTCGTCAGAATCCAACAGTTGATAAAAAGGAACTGTTTGGAGAGCTTAAGATTTCAGATGAAAGACCAAACGAAGTTTCATTTGACTTAATTGAAGAACTATAATGTCGTTTGACTTACTTTCTGAACCTATACGTAAATACATTCGAGATCAGGGCTGGGAGCAGTTGCGTCCAATCCAAACAGCTGCTATTGCCAGAATTTTGGTATCAAATGATAATTATATTTTAGCTTCAAGAACGGCATCAGGGAAAACGGAGGCTGCTTTTTTGCCAATCCTTTCAAAAGTTGATTTTAATGAATCTGGTATTCAAGTGCTCTACATTTCACCTTTAATAGCCTTAATTAACGACCAGTTTTATCGGATTGAAGAACTTTGTGAAAATTTAGATGTGTCGGTAACCAAGTGGCATGGTGAAGCAAATAAAACCCTTAAAGAAAGATTGATCAAACAGCCAAACGGAATTGTTTTAATTACGCCCGAATCATTGGAAGCAATGTTTGTAAATAAGCCATTCAATGTAAAACTGTTATTTTCAAATCTCAAATACATAGTTATTGATGAGATACATTCATTTCTTGGCACAGATAGAGGAACGCAGTTAAAATCCATTTTGTCAAGGCTACAAAATGTAAATTCAAAATCATTCAGTATTGTCGGTTTATCAGCAACTATAGGAGATTACAATGAAGCGAAAAGATTTACGGGGAATGAGTTGAAAACAAAAGTTCTTTTAGATAGAACAGCCAAAGAGATTATTGTGCTATTCCGATATTTCAAAAATGAAAACGAGGAATTGCCTTTAAATCTTTTAAAGGATTTATACATTGAAACGAAAGACAACAAAGTATTAATTTTCCCTAACAGCAGAGGACGAGTAGAGGAGGTTGCCGTAAAACTAAAAAAGATTTCAAATCGAGTAAAAGGACATTCAAATTATTTCTCACATCATTCATCTGTTGACAAAGGAATAAGAGAGTATGTTGAATACTTTGCAAAAAATACTAATCGGCAAAACTTTTGTATTTCTTGCACGTCAACATTAGAATTGGGTATTGATATTGGATCAGTTGATAAAGTTGTGCAAATTGATTCTACACACAGTATTGCTTCACTAATTCAAAGAGTAGGGAGAAGTGGACGAAAGGATAGTGAGAGCAGTAACTTGTATTTCTATGCCACAAATAAATGGAGTCTAGTTCAATCTATTGCTTGTTGGCTATTATACAAGGATGGCTTTATTGAACCACCTCAAAAAAATGAAAAACCTTATGATATCTTAGTTCATCAAGCATTATCAATAACTAAAGGGCAATCAGGGATTAGATTAACAGTCTTAATAAATCAGCTCAAAGAAAATTACGCTTTCAAACAAATTGAAGTATTTGAAATAGCCCAAATACTTAATCATTTAATTGACATTGATTTGATTGAAAAATTGCAACATGAAGTTATAATTGGTGTTGAAGGAGAAAAAGTTGTAAACAGTCGTGATTTTTATAGCGTTTTTAAAACAGAGGAAAATTTCAAAGTATTAAATGCAGGTAATACTATTGGGGGGATACCATTTTCACCGCAAATTATTGAGGGCGAAAACATTTTACTTGCGGCTAAAATTTGGAAAATAAGATTCGTAGACCACAAGGCAAAAAAGATAGATGTAATACCAGCAAATGACGGTAAAAAGCCTATGTTTTTTGGTGGAGGTGCAGTAATACATCAAAGGATAAGAGAAAAAATGCTTGAAATTCTTTACACTAATTCCGCCTACGACTTTCTTGATCAACCATGCTGTGATGAAATAGAAACATTGCGAAAAGACTTTGCAAGCTTCAATATTCAAGACTTAAATTCAGAACGACCTTTACTAATAGAGGAAAAGCAGTTACAACTTTTTACATTTACAGGAACACGAATAAACAGAACCATTCAATTATTATTAAATATTGCAGGAATAAAAAATGCGCTTGATGACAGCAGCAGTTCGTTTGATTTAGAGGTTCCTAAACAAGAATTAATTTCAAAATGTAGCTCGATATCCTTGCCACTCTCACATATGGACACTCATATTTCTAACCTTTTGCAGACAAATCCTGCTTTATTGGATTTTTCTAAATGGGGAACATATTTACCAGATAGCTATAAAGTTAAACTAATAAAAAACAGATACTTTGACATTGAACAAACTGAACAACTTTTAGCGACAATGAAATTAATAGATAATAAATAAAATTGAACCATTCGTTTGACATATCGTCAATACTTTCCAATTCATTGAGCTTATAGAGCTTTTTTGTCCTTTCCCTTCCCCTTTCAGCCATCTATCTTTACCCCAAAACAAGATTATGGCAGAAATTCAATACATCAGGCGCAACCTTGCACTTAAAGAGTATGAGATAAAAGAAACTCCAGATGGAAAACAGACTGTTTTCTCAATCAGGTTTGTAAAGAAAAATGGAGAAGTGGTCTTTATCCCTCGCGCTGTTGCTGCAGGACTTCAATTCAATGGGAAAGACAACCGGATGCGCGGTGTTCTGCCCGGTGATGGAGATAATAAGGCTACCGGACATGTGACTCCTGTCCATATCGATGGAATTATTGAGTGGAACGGGAAAAAAATCAGACTGTAATGGCAGATATCCTATTCAACAAATCCGGAATTCCGTTAATCGCTTACGGGAAAAGTTACCAGGCAACCACCACCGGTACCCCTGCGGAAAAGCCAAAGGACACATCCCAGCCCAAAAATCCGGATGAAGATAAACTCACAGTCGGGAATATCCAGATATCGGCCTGGGGACCGGCCAATAATTTCCCGACAAATGCCGATGCTATAATTAATAGTGTTGGTGTGCTGAATACCGGATTGAAGTTTACACGAAACTTCACGATTGGTCAGGGGATTTTTGCCTGTAAAGTATCTGATTATGATGAGCAAGGGAATGAGATCCTTGAAAGGGTCAAAGACAAAACCTTGATCACGTTTGCGAACTCCCGGCTGGTCCGCCGTTTTATGTCAAAAGCCTTGCGTGATTACCTGAAGTTTGGATGTGCCTTTGTGCAAATACTCATGAATGCAGATGGCAGTAAAATAGTCGGGATCAATACCATCATATCTTTACGATTGAAAAAATAAATCTCAAAACGCGTTGATTTAATAGTTTCCGGGTTTAAGAAATTTACCGTGGAAGAAATAATTTATTGCATCACATCCTGATTTTCAATTGATCTGCATAATGAAAAGTTGCAGGCAGCCCGCCGGTGTGCCAGAAAAGCACATTAGATCCTTTATGTATTTTCTTTTTCCTCAGGTAATCAAGCATACCATAAAATGCCCGGGCTGTATAGACGGGATCCAGGATTATGCCTTCTGTTTCAGCCAGTTCTTTTAATGCATCAGCTTCATTTTTTGTTACAACACCATAACCGGCTTTGTCATAATCTTTGATAATGGGTATGTCTTCTGGTTGATATTTTTTCTGAATTCCAAGTATTTTTCTCCCGTCTGATAAAATATTCAGGACACAATTCTGCAGGGACAAATCTTCTGTTTCTGACTTATCAATATTTATTGGAATTAGCTCCGTATTTAACTCAAATAAGTCTCTTCCCAACGTGAGACCTGCCTGGGTTCCACCTGAACTTGAAGCAAAAAAGATATAATCAATATTTACTTGAATATCATCTATTTGCTTCTTTAATTCACCCACTGCATTGACAAAGCCCAAGGCCCCGACAATATTTGATCCGCCATAGGGAATTGTATAAATTCGTTTCCCTTTTTTTTTTCAGTTCGGCTTTAAGCCAAACAAGGTCTTCCCCCTTTCTTTTCTCCCCGGTAAAATGAATATGAGCACCTAACAGGTAAGAGAGTAACAAATTTCCGTCATATATTTCAGGCTCTGAACCACCTAGCATCAGATGACATTCAAGTCCGGTTGCGGCACAAGCTGCAGCAGTTTGACGGCAGTGGTTTGATTGCTGAGCACCTGCAGTGATTACCGTATTGCAATTCCGATGTAAAGCTTCATAAATAAGGTATTCAAGTTTTCTGGTTTTGTTACCCCCACTGGCCAATCCCGTTTGATCGTCCCTTTTTATGTAGAGCGTATACCCGGGATATTTTTCTGACAGCCTTTGAAGTGGTTTTAAAGGAGTAGGGAGAAAGCCCAGATTGATTTTATTTTCCAATACCATGACTAACTGAATTTATAGTAAATATTGAATTCATTTCAGCAAATAATGTGCCTAACTGAAAATACCGGTAAATCTTTAGTGACTGAATTTTTTTTATTCTTTTGGACGAAGCGTGGCACTTGCAGGCTCGAGTTTCAGGAATCCGTTGACATGAATAATTCCAAGTTCTTTATCCATTTGATCATCAATAGGATCAGACCCTTTCATCCCAAGGTTTTTAAGCACCTCTCTACGGAGCCACCAATAACCCGAATTCCATGAATACAGGTGATGCCCATGTGGTTTACCTGTAACGGTACTGATTGATTCGTGAAAAGCAGGCATAAATGCAAGCTCTTTGTCCATCCGCCAAACAATATGATCATTAACCCACTTAGTATCCATACCGTGAATTAACCCATCCAGATAATTCGATGCGTCATTCATGAACCAGGAACCACCGTTTGTATATACTCCCGAGTGGCCATCAAGTAAATCCCCGTTGGCCTTCGAAATAACACGCATTCCAAAGGGTGACTGAATCCGCATTGTCGTTTCCAGATGAGTTTTGACCATTTCGTCGGTTAATAATTTCTTCCCAAAAACTGCATAAGTCAAGACTTCCCCGTACAAGGCATCCTGACCAATATTTTCCTGTTGTTGGAGACTTGTAGCCATATATCCCCCAGCAGTATTATACATGCGGCGGTAGCCTTGAATAGCCTTTTCGATATCACGTTCATTTACCTGAAAACCCAATTCTTTTGCAGCGAGAAGCGCTCCGCAGTGAAATCCCTGATCGGATGAAGGGGAATCATCATCCTCGTAATTCAATTGGTCGTGGTATGTTTTATAACATTTCTTATCCGGGTGTAAACGCGGAGGAATATATAAACCATCCTTTTCATGTTCCCGGATAAAACGATAAGCACGACCTACAGTCCTCATATCCGGTTGGCCGCCTTCTCTTTTAACCAGGAGGGACCAGATCAGATAATATTGAGCATTATCTTCATAATCAAGTCTTTCATAAAATATTGCAGCATGTGCCTCCTTATCGAATTTTGGATTATCGAGTCCCCGGCTCATGTAAAAACCATCCGATACCCATTGTTTCCATCCGTAGCCGACGCCGGAAATGAAAATATAATCACTCTCAGGTCTAAAAAGATTACGTCGTAATAAAAGATAGGAAGTATTGCGAAGGATTGCCTCTATCCCAGAATTGTTAAACCCTTTGGCATTTGCGAGGGCAATATGTGCAGCTAATTGTATATCATAAAGTGATTTAACATCCGAAGAGAAGATCCAGGTTTTCCAAGTCTGAATTTCACCCCTTTCGATATGTTGCCATCCATCGAAAGTAGTTCTGTAAACACTCGTTGCATCAGCAGTGAATGGAAATGTCACAGTTCTTTTTGGTGAGCCATCACCATTGCAAACGGATAGCCGGCTGTTTTCTTTATCGAACTTCATGAAACTCCTGTTTTCCCACATCCCCGGAGTATCACCCAGGATTCCGTAAAATTTGTCACCATTACGAATTCCGAGAAACGGGAAAGTCTGCCATCCCTCCGGGTTTCCAAACTCTTTACCCGGACACCCTGGTGTATAATTCACAGTCGATTTCTCTTCACCCATGAACGAATAAAAATTACCCTTCCCATTCACATTCCATCCAAAATCGATAAAATATCGCTGGTCTGTCTCTGCCTTTAAAGTTATCGTTCTCTCAATTAATTCGGGAGTGATTAAACGGTATGAATCAGATATTTCGAGTCCTTCAGCCTCTCCCTTTGTAAGAGTCAGAATACCCCCGGTTTCGGTCTTTGATGGGAATCTGACTAATGTAGATTGTGAAGGCTGTACCACCAACAGACCTTCATTATGATCCGGATTAAAAAAAATAACCTCCCTATTATCCAATATCCGGACACTAAATCCTTCGGGTGAATTACGAATCACCGGAAGAATATCCGCCAGGGAAACCATATCTGTCAAAACCAGAATAGTAATTATCAATAGTTTGCTTGTTGAAATTCTCATTCTTTAAGTTGTACTTCCGTTATGATTTTCAATTAAAAGCATTAAAAATCCAATTTTATTGTCTGACCTGGTTTTAATTTAATCTTTTGGCTATTAGAATTATATACAAGTTCACTCTCTCCTCCCTTTTTTGAATAAATGGATGCGCTCGTCAGGTTACCTTTCTCCCATTTCATGGTAACTACAAATCCCCCGCGGGCACACAATCCTTTCACTTCACCATTTGCCCAGGCGTCTGGTAAGGCTGGCAGAAGTCGTATTATACCATTATGTGATTGCAAAAGCATTTCGGCTATCCCTGCTGAGCCCCCGAAGTTTCCATCAATCTGAAAGGGAGGATGGGAATCAAACAGATTATGTTCGGTTGATTTTGCAAGAATTTTTAAAACATTGTCGTAGGCTTTCTGACCATTCTGAAGCCGTGCATAAAGATTGATGATCCATGCTCTGCTCCATCCGGTATGGCCGCCACCCAGTGACAATCGCCTCTCAATTGATGCAGCTGCAGCCTTGAAGAGTTCCGGGGTTTCCGGAGTAAACTGCGATAAAGGATATAATCCAAGAAGATGAGACATGTGCCGGTGGCCAGGTTCAGTTTCATCGAAATCGCGTATCCATTCCTGAATACAACCTTTTGAATTTATTTTTACCGGTGGAAATTGTCTTTGGGCCTCCTTCATTTTAATTACAAAATCCTTGTCTGTCCGAAGGATTGTTGCAGCCTCTGTACAATATTTAAATAGTTCGGTAATAATTTCGATGTCGGCAGTTGATGCATAAGTAAGCATCGATCGTTTATTATTTACAGGATCAATAAAAGTGTTTTCAGGCGAATGTGACGGATTAGTCACCAGATACCCTTCCGGAGATTTGGTGAGAAAACCCAGTATGTACTCAGCTGAACCTTTAAGCAGAGGATAAGCAGTCTTTCTTAGAAACGTTGTATCTCTTGTAAAGAGGAAGTGTTCGTATACCGGGAATGTCATCCATGGACCATTCATCGGCGTAATTCCCCATACACCATCAGCAACACCAGTGCGGCCAAAAGGATCTGTCAGATGATGAATTGTCCATCCTTTGGTTCCATACATTTCTTTGGCAGTAACTGTTCCTGGCACCATGAGTCCGGTCATGAATTTAGACAATGGGTCACTCATTTCGGAAAGATTGCAATTTTCAGCCAGCCAGTAATTCATTTGAAGGTTAATGTTGGTATGAAAATCGGCATTCCAGGGTGCCGCCATCTCATTGCTCCATATACCCTGAAGGTTAGCAGGAAGGACACCAGGTTTCCGGGATGATCCTATGAGTAAATATCGGCCATACTGAAAATACAATGCAATTAAACCATTGTCTGAACCACCATTTCTGACCTGGTCTAACCTTAGGTCTGTGGGTAAATTACTAAAGGAGTCAGATCCCAGGTCAAGCTTTACTCTGTTAAATATAGGCTGGTATTCTTTAAGATGCCTTTGTTCAAGTATTATCGGAGTGTAAGCTGCTGCTTTATCGAGAATTGTTTTGCATGTATTTTCAGGATTGATTGTCCTGTCAAAATCAAGTTTGTCAATATTGTAATCGGTAGCTGCTGTAAAAAGAATTGTGATATTTTTTGCATCCGACACAACCAATGAAGTATCAGTATTTGAAATAGAACCGCTCTCTGCCTTCAAACGCAACTCGCCTGAAAACTTCATATGGTTTCCACCTGGTCCTTTCTTAGGATTTTCTGCATCTATTATTTGACCATTGAGCTTTATTATTCCCGAGGGAAATACACGAATTGCAATATCATTCTCGCGTTTTAATTGGAATGCACCATTAATAAGTCCACCATTATCTGATAGGATTTGAATGACCATTAGGTTATCAGGTGCAGAAATCCAGATTTTCTGAGTATAATTTTTACCATCAACCTGGAATTCGGTTGTATTGATTCCGGTTTCCAGGTCCAGACGACGCTTGTAATTCTTAGGTACTGAATTCCACTTGTAGTTAATCAGCAGATTTCCAAACGGCTGGTATGAGCGTACCTCAGGAGGAATTCCCACGAAATTTTCTTCTGCAATTTTTTTTGCATTTTCGTATTGATTTTCGAACAGGGCTTTACGCAATTCTTCCAGGTGTTTGAGGGCGTTGGGATTATTATTGTTGATTTTACTTCCGGCCCAGATACTTTCCTCGTTAATCCGGATGATTTCGTTTACAGGATTTCCATAAACCATAGCCCCCAAACGTCCGTTGCCCAATGGTAAAGCCTCGATCCACTCTTTGGCAGGCTGTTTGTACCAAAGTGTATTTACGTTGTTCTGCGCATAAGCGAAACTGCAGCTTAAAATTAAAACTACCTGAAAAATAACCCTCTTCATATTTATATTCGTTTGTTAATTATGATTTTTAGTAAAATATTCTTATTCCCCGGAAGTCCTTTTGTCAATTAATTTTAATTTGGGTATTATACTTCAAAAGTAGTAAAATGCCCTAAATAAATGCTTCTGCGATTGTATTGGTTACAGATAAAGTGCGATAAGAGAGGCTATCTCACAATTTTCCCGTCTGATTAGAAAGAATTACAGTTATAATTTATTAACGGGTATAATTTGAAATCTTTTATATATTATTGTGCTGAATTGCAAAATGAAGCTGTTATGTCGAATCAGACATTACAGATTATATCCATGTAATAAACAACTTTAAACGATATGGAAATCAAAAAAAACTGGCATCAGAAACATCATGAGACGTTGAGCTTTGGGAGTCACCTGGCCGATTCAGTGGCAAAAGGAATGGGTTCATGGACGTTTATTATTGTACAAACAGTACTCGTCGCGTTATGGATGGGATTAAATTTTGCAGCCTACATTTTCCACTGGGATCCTTACCCGTTTATCCTTTTAAATCTGGTTTTCTCAACACAGGCAGCCTATGCGGCACCTATAATTATGATGGCCCAAAACAGGCAAAATGACCGGGACAGGATGCAGGCCCAGGCGGATTACCAAACAAATATCGATGCGAAGCTTGAAATTGAGGCCCTTGCGATTAAATTAAAATCGCTGGAGACTGATAAACTCGATAAAATTATTGAAATGCTCAATAAAATGAAATCGGAAAACACAAAATGATTTTCAAGGTTAGTGGAGATACCACTACCACTTAATCAGTCATATTTGCGTGGAATAAACCAGCGTTCCCAAAGACAGAAACTAACATTTAATTTATAGAAACGTTCCAGAATCAACTGATTTTCGTTGGAGCCTTGTCTGCCGATTTCCAATGAAAGATTTATCGAGTTCCGGTCTCTGCGAATAGGGAGGGAGACACCTGCGGTAGCCGCATAACTATGGATCTGAACACCATAAACGTTTAAATAACCGGTTTGATACATGGCGCCGACGCGGTATCTGATTGTCTGACCGAGTCTTTGGGTATCGAATTTAGGTGCCACTTCCAAACCAACATTATAGGATTCATTAAGTGCCAGACTTTTTGTATCTAAGTTTACTGAAGCCTTACGATAGTCGCTTCGGCTATAATCAGCTGAGAACAGATATTTTCCTTTAAATTCCAATGCGAATCCAATATTTCCCTGAAAAGGAAGTTTAAGTTGATCCTGCCTGTTCACTTCGGAAACGACAATTACAGTACCTGAAGCAACAGATAAATTTGAGGTTCCATTGAGGTAACTGCTAAGTTCTGCTGTTCCACCAATTGTCAGCAATGTTTTCTCATTAAGTTTTGAATGAAACTGGAAACCCGGTTTTAAAGTTACTCCAACGTAACTAATATTATCAATTCTTGTAATTGAAGAGCCCATAGGTGGCAGGTCGATACTACTTTTAGCCATATTACCCCAAAGAAGTGATGTGCGTAACCCTACAGAGAATTTCTTCATTGCCAGGGCTGCCAGTGAGACCGAAGCCTCAGTCAGACCACCCTGTCCGGAATAGGTTACAGGATATGTGAATGGTGTTCCATCCAGGCTCTTTGTACTATAAATCTTATATCCCACATTACTCTTCGGATTTAAAGTAAATCCGACACTAAAACGGCGGTTAATTGGAAAGGCAAGGGCAGCCCAGCTAATATTACCATTAAGTACATTTACTGAATTCTGTTGATTCTCAAGGTTCGAATATTTGAAATTTATACCTGCATCCGTAGCCATACTTTGAGGAGGTAAGGCAGTTAATGAAGCAGGGTTTGCAAGGTTCAGAAAAATATTGGATCTCAATGCGGCGCCCGTACCTCCCATACCCATATTTCTTCCTCCGTCGGTATGTTCAAGTTCGCCGATACCAAAAATTGAATAGGGGGAATTGGTATTATTCTGCGCTGAAGTGACAAAAACAGAAATAGAAAATATTATAATCAAAATTAACCGTCTCATTCCAAAGTTTTATTAATAATTATTTGATAAAGGGAAAAAGGACAAAACCGGTTCTGACTCACCGGAAGTTGTATGGATTACCTAATTACTTTTATCGACATAGCAGAATATTTGCATTTTAAAAAGACTCTTATTCAGAGTATTACCGGCAAAGGAAAGATAATTAATGTTCTGTGCCGTTTTATTTCCTAGTGTTCCAATCATCAGTGAATTACCCGTAATTGTTGAAGATGAAAACTCATTAGTAAAGAACTGGGTTACATCAAGAACATAGTACGGTAATTCGTCGTATGTTGTAGGGATGACTTTCAAGGCAAAAATGTTGCTTCCAAGGGAACTGGAATATTGAGAAGATATCACATTTCTGCGATCAACAACATAAACTGCTAAGGTATCAGGAAGGGGGTTATTGACAGAATAGGAATCTGCCTGTGGGGTTAATTGTAGTTTTGCACTAATCAGAACAAGCTTTTTTGCATAACCCTTTAAGAGTTGTGAACCGGGTATTCTGATTTTCGTATAGACCCCGGAACCTCCCTGGACTACAGTCTGATTATTTGTGTTGACGCTAGCAAGTTCAGTGTTAGCAATATTTGGGTTGTTATTCACACTTATCGAGCCAAGCATACTTCCCTGAGAATTGTAGAGCATCTGGTTATACCAGATCCCTGTTCCGTCGACGGCAAAATTAAAATAGGTGGGATTTGAAGAATCATTGGGGTTTATTTTCTCATGATAATAGACCCTAAGGGAGAGAGATTGCTGAGATATTCCAACAGCGGACTGATTTTGATCAACAGCAGAAACAAATGCAACACCCGGAAGAAAAACCTGAAAATTAGAGCGATTGGTCATCGAATCATTTTTATTCAGGATATTATTGAACAACGTATGTCCAAAATCATCCGAAAGACGAAAGTAAAAATCTTTTTTCATCCTGGGATGGGGAACAAAACGAATATCACCTAAAACCTTGTCAGACAAACTGAACGTTGATGTGTTATACAAATGTCCGTCAGCGTCAAGCTTGAAGGGAGAGATATTATAAAGGGTGCCGTTTGAATTATAACCCTGTTTAGCAGCGAGCTGACGGGTTGAAAAAGAAATTACCTTTGTAGTATCACCCAAATAGTAGCCATCATAATTATACTTAATCACGAGTGAATCATATACAAGATCAGTGGGTAAGGTAGCAGCGAACGCACCATTATTAAATTGGAAATACGGAGTGCACGTGATTTTTCCGGTAAAGGGATTACTGTTGGCGCCAATAAGCAACCGTGTAACTTTGCTTGAAACGATAGAATCCAGGTGGACAGTGGAGGCAACCATACGCATTGTATCGATCATTACAACACCAGAATTCGAAGAGACAAAATCTTTACCCAGCGTGAAATCTTCAACTTTGGAGAAATTGCAAGAAAAAAGAGTAGCCATAAATAAAAACCCAGCTACAACCCGAAAACTTCTGTCCATATTTTTTGATGCGAAAGTATTTCAAGTTTTTATTTGACCCTAAATTATTATACCAAATGGGTATTTTTAACGACGTATAAAATAGTGAGAAGAATGATAAAAATATTAATAGTCTAATTATGTGATATTTATGGCTCTCTTTTAACTATTTAAAAGATATGAAATTTAGTTCAAATATATTCATCTATTATTTAAGGCTTTATATCGATTATAATTGACTTTTTATCCTGTTTCGTTTTTAAAGCTCTTAAGCCTATCCTAGTTTTGAGGCGACTTAAAATATTAGGAAGCTGCAATTCTAAATGCTTGCTTTGTAATGGACAAAACAGAAATCTGGTTGTCGAATATAAATAGTTGAAATTTATTAAAATTAAATGATGAAAAAATTATTTTTGGTAATGATTGTTCTTGTGCTTTTCTTTGGATGTAAAAAAAGTTCAACGGTGTATGTTGGGAACTGGATGTCTGCATCGTCATTTGAAGGAATTCCAAGGGGAAACGCGACTTCATTTGTTATAGGGGACAAAGTATATCTGGGAATGGGATTTAACAGTGCTCAAACAAATGTTAATCTAAATTATTACCTTCAGGATTTTTGGATGTGGGATACAACGAAAGATTTCTGGACTAGGTTACCTGATTTTCCAGGACAACCTCGAATAGGAGCAGTTTCGTTTGTTATTAATGGGAAAGGATATATGGGTTGCGGCTATAATGGGGTCACAAAATTAAAAGACTTTTGGGAGTTTGATCCGGCAACCAACTTATGGAAACAAAAAGCTGATTTTGCTGCAGGAACATCGGTAGATGATAAATCACGTTACAGTGCGGTTGGATTCTCACTGGGTAATTTAGGATATATCGGTACAGGTAAAGGGCAAAATGACAATTACATGAGAGATTTTTATCAATATGATCCATCATCAGATACCTGGACTCAGATTGCAAGTATGGGTGGAGACGGACGGATGGGTGCCGCGGCGTTTACATACAACGGGAAAGCCTATGTTACAACCGGCGCAAATAACGGACTTAATCTTATTGACTTATGGATGTATGATCCGTCAACAGCGGTATGGACTCAAAAAGCCAAGCTTAATGTAAACACAGCATGGACAATACCCCGCTCCGACGGTTCTGCCTTCGTTTTTGGATCTAAAGCCTATGTTTGTTTAGGATATAATTCAGGTGTGCGTGTTGATTGCTGGGAATATGATTTTACAGGAGATACCTGGACAAAGAAAACAGACTTTGAGGGAAGTGCCAGACAAAATGCTGTCAGTATTGTTGTAAACAACAAGGCATACGTCGCTACAGGTAGAAGTGGAAACTCATTTTATAACGACGTTTGGCAGTGGAAACCCTTTGATGCAGTGGTTGTTGGAGACTAATCCTGCCAAAACCTAATGTAGATAGATCAGACTATTACTCCGGTAATTATAAAAAAACACCGGTTTTTATCATCAGAAGATAAAAACCGGTGTTTTTTTGTTCCTGTATACGTAAACGGTTAACGCAACCATCATCACAAATAAACATCTTTCTGTTAAATTAGATATGCCAAATAATCATTTTCGTTATTAACTTTGGCAAAGGAATCATTTAATACTTTGAATAGTGAACTGCATAGTTATTGACGACGAGAGACCTGCCATCGAAACAATGAAGGAGATGATTGGAAGATTACCGTTTTTAAATCTACTCAGATGCTTCACGAATCCTTTTGAAGGACTTGAGTTTATTCAGCAACATGCAGTTGATCTTGTTTTTCTGGATGTGGAAATGCCCATGATCACAGGAATTGAGCTTATGAAAAGTCTCAGAAACCGCCCTCAGGTAATCTTTACAGCCATAGACAGCCAGCACGCCATTTCGGGATATGACCTCGACGCAACAGACTTTTTGCTAAAACCCATAACCTTTGACAGATTGCTTAAAGGAGTGAACAAAGCAAGTCAGATACACCGTTTCACAGAATTAACAGGAAACAATGCGGCCAATCATGACAAAAATTCAAATCTTGATTTTATACTTGTCAAAACAGGTTACAACACAATACGTATCGATCTGGATGATATTCTGTATTGCGAGGGACTGAAGGATTACATCAAGGTTCATATCAACGGGAAAACAATCGTTACCCTCAACAGCCTGAAAAAATTCGAGGAATTATTACCTGATGACCGGTTTGTGAGAGTTCATAAATCGTTTATCATCTCTCTTGCAAAGATCGATTCGATTCAGAATAACCGTATCGTGATCGGCAAATCAATCATTCCAATCGGAGACAACTACAAAACTAAGTTTAATAATAAGATCAGGCAGTAATAACAAATAAAAGCTCTAATACGATCTGCATGAGTAGAGGCTTTCCTTTCGGCTACTCATTTGCGGCTTGCTTTTGGCTATTGGCGGCCAGCCCAAATACCTGTAACTAATTGATTTGTAATCCCTACCTTATTCAGAAAAAAACGACCTTTTTCAGGTAAAATCCGGCCAGCTTCCAGTTGCCAATTGTCAGTAACCAAGAGCAAAAAATTAAGCCGTACAATACGTAGCAGACCCCCGTTTTATCGCCTCGGATCTCCCTTAACCGGCAGTTTGGCAAGTTTCTCGACCTCTAACGACGGATGTCCGAATTCAGTAACCACCTTTCCCAGGATCAGGTAAACTCCATGTCCCGAAAACGGCCAGTTCTTCAGGCTTGGGGGAAAATGAACAGTCTCAAAAAATTCACCTTTATGATCCAGAAAACTTCCAAAATTCATCAACTCCCGTTTGGAAGTATTAACATATTTGATTGTGACAAGGAGCCCGGTCATGCGAACTGTCTGACCCACATAACGTGCCAGATCGTTGGCCAGCACCTCACCACGGAAGCCGGTCTGCAGAAGATCGAACCAGCTCATTGAGACAGGAAATCCGAGCAGTTCGATTTCATCGTAGGCAGCTTCGACATGGGATTGTTCCATTCCGGGCAGTTCCCATTTTTTCGCAGGAATGTCGAACAGCTTATTTGGAACACTTTTAGCGCTCTTATTCAGCAACATATGCGCTTCCCACAAAAGCTGCATCTTCGGTTTTCCAATAAACCGGAACGCACCGAGCCGGATTAGTAACACCAGATGTTCAATACCAACCGAGATACGGCGTAAAAAATCTTCAAGTGACAGGAATTCCCCGCCACGTATCCTTTCGCGAACCATCTGACATTGAAGCTCGTACTCCAGATTAGCCACAAGGTTAAATCCAAGATAAATACGGTCATCATAAATTGTCGTCTGCTCAAGACTCCTGTTAACGCACGGAAGTTCGATAAGGCCACCGCAGCGCCTGGCCTCGTTCACATAAACCCACGTACGGTAGAAACCTCCAAAATTATTAATCACGGCAACCATAAAATCAAGCGGGTAGTGAGCCTTGAGGTAAAGGCTCTGAAAGCTCTCCACGGCATAGGAAGCGGAATGAGCCTTCGAAAAAGAATAGCCTGCAAAACTCTCAATCTGCCTCCACACCTCACGGGTAGTCTGATCTGGACGTCCCAACGTGCGGCAATTCTCAAAGAAGCGGTCAACGATTCGCTGAAACTCACTCCTGGAGCGGAACTTTCCGCTCATGGCACGACGCAGCACATCGGCATCGGCAAGATCGAGCCCTGCAAAATGATGGCAAACCTTGAGCACATCTTCCTGAAAAACCATCACTCCATAAGTCTCTTCGAGTTGTTCTTTCATCACCGGATGGAGGTAAGTGAAACTTTGCGGATGGTGAAAACGGTTGATATATTCGCGCATCATACCACTCTTGGCAACACCGGGCCGTATGATAGAACTCGCAGCAACCAGCGAGATATAATTATCACAGTGCAGTTTTTTGAGTAAACCCCGCATGGCAGGACTTTCGATATAAAAGCAGCCAATGGTCTCGCCAATCTTCAGCTGGTGTTTCACCTGAGGATCATTCTTGAGCTCCTGTACCTTATGAATATCGATCTTTACCTTTCGGTTACGCTGAATGATTTCGATACTGTCGTTGATATGGCCGATGCCCCGCTGACTCAGGATATCGAGTTTCTCAAAACCAATATCTTCTGCAACGTACATGTCCCACTGCGTAGTCTGAAACCCTTTCGGCGGAAGATCGAGTGCCGTATAACAGGTTATTGGCTCTTCCGAAATAAGCACTCCTCCGGCATGAATCGTGCGCAGATTTGGGAAATCCTGCATCAGGGCTCCGACAGCAAAGAGCTGACGGTACAATTCACCTCCCGATGTAGCGGCCATCGGATCGTCGGCAAGCAGATCGATCTCATCTTTGGGAAGACCATATACTTTACCAAGCTCACGCAGGATCGACTTTCCCTGAAAAGTATTCATCGCCCCAAGCAATGCAGTGTGTTTGTGCCCATACCGCTTAAAAATATATTCATGTATGTCATCACGGTCACGCCACGAAAAATCAATGTCAAAATCTGGGGGCGAGCTCCGTCGTGGATTAAGAAAACGCTCAAAATAGAGATTCAGCTCAATCGGATCGACATCCGTGATCTTAAGGCAATACGCGACGATAGAATTGGCTCCCGAGCCACGCCCTACATGGTAAAAACCACGGCTCATCGAATAGCGGATAATATCCCATGTGATGAGAAAATAAGCGGAAAACCCGAGTTTATCGATGATTGCCAGTTCGTGATTCACCCGTTTTAAGGCCTCCTGATCATTGCCATACCTGTATTTCCAGCCATCCATTGCCAGTTTCTCAAGCAACAGCTTATCGTCGTAACGACTTCCCGTAAAGGTTTGCTTATTTTTTATAGTCGTAAAATCAAAGGAAACAGAGCAATCGTCGAGTAACTTCTTTGTAGTCTGAAGAATCTCCGGAAAATCAGCAAAAGCTACAAGCAACTCATCAAAAGTCCGGAAGATATCTGATTCACTGCCTGTCTGTTCCGCTACAATTTTACTCAGTAACGTGTTGTTATGAATAGCACGCAGATGTCTATGCAGTAAAAAATCATATTCTCCTGAAAAGGTAACCGGTTGCAGGGCAACCAGTTTGTGGAAATATTTTTTGGCTGTAATGTAGCGGAGGCGGTTAATATCCTGCGGCTGAACTCCTATAAATTCATTGTCGCGCAGCTTTGTTACTTCCTTCTCTCCGAAAGGATAAATAATATAGGTCTGATTAAACACGCCGGGGAGTTCCGGAAAGGCTTTTTTTTCCATCAGGTGATGGCTCAGAAATTCATTTATCTCGTGGAAGCCTTCGTTGTTCCGCGCAATCCCGGTGTACATACGACGGTCTCCATTGCGAAAATCGATTCCTGCAATAGGCTTAATACCAACCTTTTGCGCCTCTTTTACAAAATCTATTATCCCGGTTGTATTATTGATATCGGCCATAGCGACAACAGGGATACGATTTTTTACCGCCTCCTGCAACAGCGTTTCAGGCTTCATTGTCCCGTAACGCAGACTATAATAGGTATGACAAGAGAATAACATAGAATAAAATAATGTAAAGACGCGTTTCAAACGCGTCTCAATGGAATGTAAAGACGCGTTTCAAACGCGTCTCAATGATATCCGCGTTTAATAATTAATTCGCCGGGCGGAACAACCGGCGGAACCATTTTCATCGTATCGATAGCCTGACGGACTGCCAGTCCCGATGCGCGCCGTATCGCCAAGGAACCAAACCGGTTACGGATCTGATCCATACTCCGGTAAAGATTCACCCGCTCTGAAGTATCTTCAAAAAGATCGAGTTGCTGAGTGCCGGTAACCAAATGACTAAACCGTACACCAATGAGCCGGATCAGCAGTCGCCGCTGGTAAAGCTTGCGAAAAAGATCTCTGGCCGTACTGAGCAGCGTATGATCAAACTGAGTATAAGGAATCCGCAGTTGCTGACTGTAGGTGTCGAAGTTGGAATACTTGATTTTTACCGTGACGCACGAGGTCATCTTCTGCTGTTGACGGAGCTGAAAGGCAAGCTTTTCTGTCATCCCGACAATAAGATGTTCCAGAAAGCTGACGTCGGTAGTATCCCTGTCGAATGTGCGCTCGGTACTGATCGATTTTTGCTCGGAATAGGGTTTTACCGGCGTATTGTCGATCCCATGCGCCTTCTTCCACATAACAATGCCGTTTTCACCCAGCACCTGCTGCATCATCTCCATAGGAATCTCGGCCAGTGTATGGATTGTTTCGATCCCCATCGAACGGAGTAAATGATAAGTCTTTGCCCCGATCATAGGAATCTTCCGGATCGATAGAGGATCGAGGAACGGTCGTACACCATACGGAGGCACTTCCTTCTCCCCGTTGGGTTTGGCCTCTCCTGTGGCAATCTTAGAGACAGTCTTGTTCACCGATAGCCCAAATGAAATAGGAAGGCCACTCTCTTTGATAATCGTATTGCGTAATTCGTGTGCCCATTTCATACATCCGAAGAAACGATCCATTCCCGTAATATCCAGATAATGTTCATCAATAGACGCTTTCTCGTAAACGGGAGATCTTTCGGCAATGATCTGTGTCACAACATCCGAATAACGACTGTAACTCTCCATGTCGCCCCGGACAAGGAAAGACTCAGGACAAAGCCTCCTGGCCAGCTTCATCGGCATGCCGGACCGGACACCAAACAACCGGGATTCGTAACTGCAGCTGGCCACCACACCTCGATCGGATGTACCTCCTATAATCACCGGCTTACCGATTAGTTTGCTGTTTTGAAGCCGTTCGACCGAAACAAAAAAAGTATCGAGATCGTAGTGAACGACTGTCTTATTCGATAGCTGACTGATCTCCTGCATATTTGTTATTATTTTTTGCCTGAAATTTTGATTAACAGAAAAAATGAATTACTTTTGATTAATATTTAATCATTTTTACGGTTATAATATAATCATTATTTGAGATGATTGTCATCTGGAGGGTAAAAAAATTCAGGAATGAGGCTATGAGCAGATCCTCCGGTTAAAACCGGAGGTTATTTACAGGCAACTCTTACAGAGTTATTATGGGGAATATCAATTAGTCAGAAAACCAACCCGGAGGAGATGTCCATAAAATTTGCAATAGAACTGTTAATCAGTGAGTTGTTGAATGAACATAAAATATTTCAATAATGATCAAAGTGAATATAGATTTACCACAATAACTCCGTAGGAGTTTTCCGTAAATAACCCCCAGTGCAAACTGGGGGCTGGGGGATAAACAAGACAGTACAAACTCAGAAACCCTGTCGGGGTTTCCCAAAAAAAAGATAACATGTATTTCAACTCAAATATTAAGCTGATGCGGAAACGGCGCGGACGAACACAGGACGAAGTGGCTTTCGCACTTAACATGAAACGTCCCACCCTGAGTGGCTACGAAAACGGGGTGGCGCAACCGGGTATCCAGCAGTTGATCGCCTATTCGGAATATTTTGGAATCTCTGTTGATACATTGATCAAAGTTGATCTCTCGAAGCTTAGGGAGAGTGAGCTGCGCCAGTTAGAGAGCGGATTTGATGTATTTGTTAAAGGTTCAAAGCTGCGGATCCTCTCCACAACTGTCGACAGTAACAATACCGAAAATATAGAGCTCGTACCTGAAAAGGCAAAAGCAGGTTATACACGGGGATTTGCCGACCCCGAATTTGTACGTAATCTTCCCGTATTTCAGCTTCCCTTTCTCTCTCCGGAACGGAAATATCGTACCTTTCAGATCAGCGGCGATTCGATGCTGCCTATTCCGGACGGAGCCTGGATAACCGGGGAGTTTATTCAGGACTGGAGTGCATTGAAAAGCGGAGAAGCATACATTATTCTCACCCTTGATGAAGGGATTGTCTTTAAAATTCTTGAAAACCGAATCAGCAAGGAGGGGAAAATTAATCTGATCTCATTAAACCCCATATACAAACCCTACGAACTGACCGTAACTGAGATTCGCGAGATCTGGCGGTTTATCCATTACATCAGCGACGAGTTGCCATCAGGGGCAATATCTCCAGCCGATATGGCACATACGCTGAATCAGCTTAAACACGATGTTGCATTGATTAAGAACAAAATAGTCACAAACATCACTGATAAATAATTAAAATTTACTTGCATTGCAATTGTAACCGGGTGCGATATGCGCCCCGGTTATAAGCTGTCTCCCTGTTCGAAAGCTTCAATCTCCCTGTAAAATGCGAGTGCCTTCATCAGAGCCTTTCCTCCTGTACCGGAGATCAGCACCTGCAACCACCTCTTATCCAGATTATCGATTGTAAGATTCCTGTAAAGCCGGTGCGTACCATAAACTAATGTCCCTGTCAAGGTTACATTGGAAATAATATAAATCAGATTCACCGGGTGAATGAAAAGATTAATATTCAGAAAAAGTGTTGAAAAAAATGGGACCTGTAAAAACATGGTTCTTGTATGTTGTATGACGGATAAATGGAGTTGAACAAGTCTTTTTTGTATTTCCGCAAGGCACCCGTCATAACTGATTGTATTGACTAGATACAAATGCTTTATATAGTCGCTTAAACCCTTAATGTTAAGAAGAAATATCACGGATAAGGACAGTATAAAACAAATTCGTCCCGTCGAAAAGTCTGAAATCGCCCAAATCAGAAGATTTCCCAATATTCCCAGATAAAGAACAAACAAGATTATCCCCCAGGAAAACAGGTAAGTTAAAGACCTCATTGCCGATCGTGCCTTTTGTCCAATGACCTCTTTTAACACAAATTTGTTAATTGCCAGTGTCTGTTCGATTTTTACGTCCTGTGACTTCCAAAGATTGATTATGTCAATATCTTCCATCGCTGCTATTTTTAAGTTGAGAAAATTTATGCTTTAACAATGCTTTAATCCGCGCAATTTTTGTAGCTACGTTAGTTTCAGTTATACCGGTTATTTCTGAAATTTCTTTATGACTCTTTTGGTCCAGATAAAGCAACACCATAGCCTTATCGAAGTCTGTTAAACCGGAAATAAGGGATTTCAGAAGTATCAGATCACCATCTATATCACTGTCGTACTGAATTTCTATAACATTAAATATGTTTTCTGAAAAGGGACTGTGTATTTTGTGCCGCCTGACTTCTTTTCGGTAAAAAGAAATTGAAACATTCAAGGCAATTCTATAGATCCAAGTCGAATGTCTGAAAGCCTCATTGTAATTATCAAACGATTTCCATAATTGCATTACTATCTCCTGTACAAGATCTTTCCTCTCTACCTCATTCTTACAATATGAGTTAACGACCTTGTAAATAATTCCTTTATTTGCTTCAATCACAGAAACAAAATGTTCGGATTTCTCCGGAATGCTCATTTGTTTATTGGATATATTCACCTGAATAGAAAATGGTTTAATTTTATTATTTTCCTTATTATTCGCTCATTGCCATGAAATATCACAACATGAACAGAAAATAATTAAATTAAGAATTCCTGATATTGACAATGATCATTACCACTCCCAGTATCAGGTAGACTGCACCCATCAGGCGTGAAAGTGAACGTTCGCTGATTTTGCTTGCATACCTCGCACAATAAATCCCTGTAGGTATAGCACTGGCAGCGAGTACAATGCCTGTTATCAGGTTTACATTCCCCAGCGAGGCATGACCAATTACCCCCGACAAAGCTGTAACCGACATGATCAGAATCGATGTACCCAAGGCATTGTGCATTGGAAATCTGTTGACAAACAAAAGAATAAGCAGAATATTTGTTCCTCCTCCGGCTCCGATAAATCCGGTCATAAATCCGCTGCCGCCTGCAAGAAGAACCGAAAGCAGAATCCGCCACAACGGGGACCTGTGATCTGAGAGATTGAATGGTGCAACGGGTGTCTTATCACGTTTAATACCGGTCTGCCAAATAATTAATGCAAGGATAATCAGTGTAAAAGAGAACCCGGAATCTAGTCCTCGTTCCGGAATCTTATCCGAGAAACGAGCTCCAAACTGTGCCATAGTTACGGATGAGATTGCGACAAATGCAGCAGGTTTAAGGGCAATTTTATGGCTTTTAAAATAGGTTATTGAAATTATGACGGAAGTTAATACGTCAACCACAAGACTGGTTCCTATTGCCTCATGGATAGGAAAATTGAACAGGATAGAGATAAGTGGAACAACAACCATCACTCCGGATGCTCCCGTCAATCCGGTTACCATACCTGAGAAACAGCCTACAAGAAGAATCAGAAAGATCTCCATCTGTTAGATTTACAATTGACCAAATTTTATATCACCCGCAAACTTACCAAATTGCGTTGGGTTATAAAAATCGACTAAAAATTGGATCAGATAAAAAAGTTGTGGACATTAATTTTCTTTAAACGATTTGATAGGTACTATTTATATGACAATTTCTTATTCTATTGGATAAAACCTGTTAATAAATGCTTAAAGGTGCAGAGCACCGTTTATATTTGTAGAA
>CAINLJ010000248.1 GCA_903850335.1 uncultured Bacteroidia bacterium
ACCACCACCACCACCAGTATTTCATTGTGCGTCTTTATTAACATATTTCATCAAACTTACAAGTTTCTGAGGTAATATTTACAAGAATATTTTTTGCACCACGTATATCATTATTATTCAGCAGTGGGGAGTTAAGGGCACCCTCAACAGCATTTCTGGCTCGTTTTGGGCCTGAAGCAATAAAAGAACCCATTATTGCAACGCCGGAACCTTGCATCACGGTTCTTACATCCTCAAAGTCAACATTTATAAACCCGGGACATGTAATGATTTCAGCTATCCCTTTTGCGGCTATAGCCAATACATCGTCTGCTTTGGAGAAAGCCTTTGAAATCGGGAAATCACCATATATCTCTCTGATTCGTTCATTGTTAATAATCAGTAAAGAGTCGACATGGTTTTCTATTTCGCGAATTCCTTCAATAGCCTGCTGAATCCGTAGTCTTCCCTCGTTACGAAATGGAATTGAAACGATGCCGATAGTAAGGATCTTGCGTTCGCGGGCAGCCTTAGCGATTACAGGAGCAGCACCTGTGCCAGTACCTCCTCCCATACCTGCGGTTATAAAGACCATTTTTGTATTTCCGCCCAGGAGTTTCTCGATATCCTTAATATTTTCCAGGGCTGATTCACGGCCTATATCCGGTTTATTACCTGCTCCTCTTCCTTCGGTCAGAGCCGATCCAAGCTGCACTTTATAAGGGACAGGACTACTCATAAGCGCCTGTGCATCGGTATTACAGACTGCAAAATCAACATCCTTGATTCCCTGACGGTACATATGGTTTACAGCATTTCCACCTCCACCTCCTACACCAATCACTTTTATAATTTTATCACCGTTTACCGGTAAATCAAAATCTATTAAATCTGCCATTTTGTTCTTCTTTAAAAATATTGTGAATAGGGCAAATTATTTGTCAATCTCAGTATCATCTTCACTGAATAATGCACCAAATTGCCGCTGAAACCAGCTGCCAACTGGCTCGGAAGCATCCTTTGTTTTTGGAACAGGAGTTTTAGCTATTTTTCCTACCCGTTCCTGACGACTGGCTGCACGTTTTTCTTCATCTTTACGAACTGTGAAACTCTCGTCAGGAGTAAGTTCAAAATGTGGGAAGACCTCCTCCGGCTCTGTAAATGGTTTATTCGCGGGTCGTGGTTCCTCAATAACCGGTTGACTAACAACTTCATTAGTAGGAACAACAACAAATTCCTTATGCGATTCAGGCCGTAAGATGCGGTTAGGATTAATTTCAAATCCGGTGGCGATAACTGTTACGCTGATTTTATTGCCCAGTTTCTCATCATAGCCATTGCCCCAGATTATATTTGCATTGTCGCCGGCAGTATTCTGCAGGTAATCAATAATATCACCTATTTCACCCATACGTACTTCATCGTCACCTGAAGTGATATTGAGAAGTATATTTTCTGTGCCAAAGATATCATTGCTATCCAGCAAAGGAGACTTCAGGGCCTCCTCTGCTGCGCGGATTGCCCTGTTTTCACCTTCTGCAAATCCCGTTCCCATAATAAAGACTCCACTCTCGCGTAATACTGTGTTGACATCGGCAAAGTCAATATTTATATTTCCGTGGAGAGTGATTATTTCAGCACAGCCTTTAACTGCTGTTGCGACGATATTATCAGCCTGAGCAAATGCTTCTCTTGCAGGAAGGTCACCGTAAACTTTATGAAGGTTCTCATTGCTGATCACAAGGAGGCTATCGACAAAACGCTGAAGCTTCTTGATTCCTTCAATGGCCTGGTCGTAACGCAGTCGTCCTTCTTTGATCGAAGGAAGGGTTACTACGGCGATAGTGAGTATATCCATTTCGCGGGCAAGCTGAGCGATAACAGGTGCTGCTCCGGTACCTGTTCCACCACCCATGCCGGCGGTTATAAAGACCATTTTTGTTCCTGTTTCAAGGACGGCCCTTATTTCAGCCAGGTTTTCAATGGCAGCCTGTTCCCCTCGTTTGGGTTTATTACCGGCTCCACGACCTTCAGTTAGTGAAACACCAAGCTGAACCTTTACCGGGACAGGGCTGTTCACCAATGCCTGCGAATCAGTATTACAAACCAGAAAATCAACACCGGCGATACCTTGACGGTACATATGATTTACAGCGTTTCCGCCGCCACCACCAACACCAACAACTTTTATTATTGATTGGTAATTGTGTTGAAACCCAAAGGTCAATAAATCTTCTGAGTTGTTTTCCATGTGATTGACTAATTGAATTTAATGTATTTCGCTATCTTCATCTGTCATTAATCCGGATATACCCTCCTTTGCCTTATCGAAAATACCGGAAACAAAAGTTTTTATTCCATGAGCTTTTTCAGGTGATTTTACTTTAGTCTCCTCAGGGGTATTCGAAACAATCATTCCGGGAGGATACTTCTGATTCCTTGCCTGATAGAGCCCATTGATCAGTAATCCAATGAGATTGCCTGATTGCATATTCATAAACTGTTCATTAAGCAAATGTTGTTCAATTGGAATTACAGGCTTTCCGAACCGCACATCAAAACCGGTCATATAACTGACAAGTTTATCGATACCCCGCATATTTGAGCCTCCTCCGGACAGAACAATACCTGCACCGAGCTTATTAAGTAATTTTGTTGACTCCAGCTGGAAACTCACGCCCTCAATAATTTCTTCGAGGCGGGCCTGTATGATTCCTGACAGGTTGCGAAAACTTATTTCCTTTGCATGCCAGCCTTCCACTTCAGGGATTTGTGCAAACTTATTTTCAGGAACGAGTTCAGAAAAGGCATAGCCACATTGAATTTTAACAATTTCGGCATGTCTTGGAATTATATTGCAACCCTCACGAATATCGTTGGAGATCACATTCCCGCCGAAAGGTAATTCTACTGCCAGTCGCAGTTTATTTTCGTAATAAAGTGAGACTCCGGTTGTTCCGGCGCCAAAATCGATCAGGATGACCCCGGCTTCTTTTTCATCCTTTGAGAGGAATCCCGATCCTTGAACATACGGATTTATAAAACTTCCTGCAAGTTCATAACCACCTTTCTCGATACTTCGCCGAAGGTTTTGTTCATAAGATTCGGGTGCTGTTATCACTTTGAAGATACCATCGATACGTCGGCCTGCCATCCCTACCGGATTGTTTACCCCTCGTTCTCCATCTACAATAAACTCTTCAGGAGTAAGGTGATAAATTTTCTCGCCTGGTGCACCGGCAAATCGTTGTGCCTCGCCAATAAGGGAATTGATAATAGCCTGAGTTACTTCCCCGTTATCAGTCATACGATAACCGGAAACCTTTCTGTTTATAATTTTTTGTCCGGATATGCCAGCAAAGATCCTTCTTACCCTCAGGTTCAAAGTTCTTTCCAACGAAGATATAACTGTCTTTATAGATGTTGCCGCTTCGTCTATATTCACCACGACACCATTTCTCACCCCTTGAGTTAAGGTTTCGCTAAATGCAACTATTTCGAGTTTGCCATCTGCAGTAAAACGCCCGATTGCTCCTCTTGTTCTGGAGGTTCCAATATCTATGGCGGCTACTAGCTCTCTTGTCAGGTTCATAGTTAATTATTTTTTTGTACAAACGATCTGGTTATGATACTCTAAATTTATTGACTTATAAATACTCCATCCGCCGTCTTTAAAGCCTTCAGAATATAATGCCTTAAGGTTACGAAATTTTATTTGAAAATCATCGGCATTACCGAATAGAATTATTTGATCTCCAACTCTTGGAACCATTGAAAGTTCACCGACCGCATTCACATATATCTGGTCGATTTGTGCACTTAGGAATTTGTCTTCGTTTATATAGGTAATGAGAGGTAAAAGTTTCTTGCGGGCAAATTCCGGGGATACAAGTCCTCCTACAATAATTACCCGGGGAGTAAAACGTGGCGTCCACTCAATTACTTTCCCAAATTTATCCATATAAAAGGCACTTCCTGATCCTACTACCCTGAATACCGGCTCTCTCTGCTTAACGCGAACAACCAGTGATCCATAGGTTTTAGCTCCATCTTCGTAAACATTTGTAAAGACATCAACATTTTCTACTGCATGCAATTTCCGTAAACCGTCTTCAATCTTACGAAGATTTACAGACTCTAATGACTGTCCAAATATTCCCTGATGATTTCGGCGTACCCACTGCCTTATATCATTATTTTGAATAAACTGCCTGTGCAAGGAATCTGCAATATCAACCCTCACATCCCCGCATTTAAGCTGACGTGACTGAATAATTGAAAATCCCAAAGATACAAACAGGAGTATAAGCCCTATACTCCAAAGTGCAATATAGGCTATCTTTTTAAACATCTTCATTTTTAATAAGATAATTGACGATCGGCTCTATTAGCCGGTCGATATCACCCGCTCCAAGTGTAAGAAGTATTTCCGGATTATAATTTCCAAGTATAGCCGGAAACTGTTCTTTTTGGCAGCGAATCTTACTGGTTAACTTCATTTTATTCAGAATAATACCTGAATCAACACCCTGAATTGGTGCTTCCCTTGCCGGATATATCTCCATGATGAGTGCATCATCCAGAAGATCGAGGGCAGCAGCAAATTCTTCAGCAAAATCCTGCGTCCTGGAGAATAGGTGCGGTTGAAAAATCCCGGTCACCCTTCTGCCCGGATAGAGATCGCGAACCGACTTTATTGTTGCTTCAAGTTCTCTGGGATGATGTGCATAATCATCGATATAGATTGTTTTTTTTCCTGAATATCTCACGTCAAATCTGCGAACAACACCAGTATATCCAGCCAGTGCAGCACCTATCTCTTCATGACTGACCCCACTCATGAGGGCCATTCCGCAGGCTGCAACGGCATTTTCAACATTCATCAGTCCGGGATAGGTAAGACAAAGATCCTTAATATCACCGAAAGGAGTTTTTAGATCAAAATGGTATGCACCATTAACTATCTTTATTTCGACAGCCTGAAAATCGGCCTCCTCATTAATTGAATACGAATAATACCTAATCTTATCATTCCATTCGCTTTGAATATTCAGGCCTTTCCGATATAATAACGTTCCGCCGTTACTGATTTGAGAAACAAATTCCCCAAACGTTTTTATCATATTGGCATGATCGCCGTAGATATCCAGATGGTCTGCATCCATCCATGTTATCACTGCCAGTTCAGGATGTAACTGCAGGAAAGACCTGTCAAATTCGTCAGCCTCGACGACAATAAAAGGGCTGTTGTTCTCAGGTAAGAGCAGATTTGTCGCGTAATTTTTTGAAATGCCACCCATAAAAGCAGAACAGTCAACATGTGATTGTTTCAGTAAGTGAGCGGTCATCGTAGTTACAGAAGTCTTTCCATGAGTTCCGGCTATGGCGATACACCGTTTGCCGGATGTGAGAAGACCAAGAACTGCAGATCTTTTATACATCGAAAACTCATTTTGACGGAAATACCTGAATTCTGCAAAGTCATTAGGAACGGCAGGTGTATAAATAACAACAGTAGTATCTTTTTCTTCGGGTCCCGGGATATTCTGCAAATCATCTTTATAATGAACAGGGATACCTTCTTTCTCAAGGTCGAGTGTTAAAGAAGAAGAGGTTTTGTCGTATCCGCACACATTCTTGCCAAAAAAATGGAAGTATCGAGCAAGTGCACTCATACCAATCCCTCCAATCCCAAGGAAATATACCCGTTCTATTTTATCAATTCCGATCATATTTACCTTTTAATAATGAAGCAATAACATCCACGATATCGTTTGTTGCATTGGGAGTGGCAAGCGTTTTAATATTTTTTGAAAGACTCAGACATTTTTCGTCGTTTCGAAGTAAATCCAATGCTGCAGGTATCAACTCTTCAACAGCCAATGAATCTTTGATCATAACAGCAGCACCTTTCTCCTCGAGTGACCTTGCATTAAATGTCTGATGGTCTTCAGAAACATTTGGCGAAGGGACAAGAATTGAAGCTGCGCCTACTGCACATAATTCAGAAATAGATCCTGCCCCCGCTCTTGATATAACCAGATCAGCAACTGAATAGGCAAGGTCCATCCTGGCGATAAATTCTACAACCCGGACATTTGAGGGAGGGTTAAGCTCCATCTGAGCCTGAATATCCTGAAAATAGTATTTACCTGTCTGCCATATTATCTGAACATCTGAATGACTGATAAGTTCAAGATTTGCCAGCACACTTTGGTTGAGAACCCTGGCGCCCAGGCTACCACCGATAATCAGAATAACCTTTGAACCGGATCGAATATCAAAGTATTCCATTGCCTCATGAGATTTTGGCACAATCGAAATAAGACCTTGCCGGATAGGGTTTCCTGTAAAGACAATTTTCTCTGCAGGAAAGAATCGCTCCATATTGTCATAGGCGACACAAATTTTGTTTGCTTTTTTTCCGAGAATCTTGTTAGTGACTCCGGCGAATGAGTTCTGTTCCTGCAATACGGTAGAAATTCCAAGGCTTTCGGCAATCCGCAAAACAGGGCCGCTGGCATAACCCCCAACTCCAATTACAACATCCGGATTAAACTCTTTCACTACCTTTCTGGCCTTCAGCATTGAGCTGATAAGTTTAGGGATAAAAGTAAGATTTCTCCAAATTTCTCCGCGGTGAAAACCTGCGACAGGCAAACCAACGATAGAATAACCCGCAGCAGGAACTTTTTCCATTTCCATTTTTCCTTCGGCACCAACAAAAAGTATTTCACAATCAGGGAAACGACTCCGTAATCCATCCGCAATTGATAATGCCGGAAAGATATGTCCCCCGGTACCTCCACCACTTACTATAAACCTGTTACTACTCATCCCTAATTTTTTGATAGTAATATATCCTCATCGGGCAATACTCCGTCAGGACTAAAATTATTTTCTACTTCTGATTGCGCCTCTTCATCTGTCTCTGAACTTACACTCAAAAGCAAGCCAAATGTAAACGCCGTGAAGATCTGAGATGTACCTCCCCAACTGATCCATGGCAAAGGTTGGCCCGTCACAGGAATTGCTCCTGATGACACACCCATGTTAATTATTGCCTGCAAAATAATAATTGTTACTGCGCCCGTTGCTACGAAAATTGGAAATGATCTTTTACATTTCCGGATAGTAATTCCTCCTCTTGTGAGGAATATCAGGTAAAGCAAAGGAACCAATATTCCTCCTGCCAGTCCGTATTCTTCAATGACAATCGAATAAATAAAATCGTTATAGGCGGCAGGCATAAAATTGCTTATCTTACTTTTGCCTGCCCCAACACCTGTAATACCGCCACGATGGATGGCAATCATGGCGAAATCGTCCTGGGTTAACCCCTTTTCCGAAACTTTGTCATCGTCATGGATATGACGGTCAATTCTATTTCGAACAGTCTGAAGTCTCCCAACATTTGGAAGTAACGGTGCAGCAAAATAGATCACAAGGACTAATGCGACGCCAGCAATAAGGATTGATGCAAGAAACTTCCAGTGAACCCTTCCTACATACATCATAATGAAAGTAGTCCCAAAGAGCAATACGGCTGAAGAAAAATTCGCCATCGAAATTAATGCGCATAGAAATCCGATTCCCAGGATTATTTTAAAAGCTGAAATGTTCAGGAGTCTGGGATCTTTCTGACTGTTCGCCAGAAGACGTGCCACCCATAGTATAATGGCAACCTTTGCCACTTCCGCTGGCTGAAAACTAACAATTCCCAGAGGTAGTGTTCGTCCTGTTCCTTCTCCTCCCCGGCCAAAGACCAAACCCGCAAAAACGACAAGTATTGCGAAGAAAAACACACCATTTGCAATCCTGTTATAAAGTCTTACCGGGATATAGTTAAGCATAATCAGGATTGCTCCATAACCAGCTATCTGAAACATAAGCTGCCGCAGGATATAATGCGATGTATTTCCGCCCTCTTGTCTGTATGCCAATGCTCCCGTGGAACTATAGACGACAAGAAGCGAAATACATGTGAGCGCAACGAGTACGGCCCAAATTATTTTGTCTCCTTTTACATATTTCTTTAACTCCGCGGTATCCATACTTTAAAATTTATGCCCTGGTCCATTCAAAAAATAAAAACAATTGAAATTTTATCTAAAGATTCCTCACGGCTTCTTTAAACTGTTGTCCCCGGTCTTCGTAATTACGGAAAAGGTCAAAGCTTGCACAGGCAGGCGACAATAAAACGATATCTCCCTTAGTTGCCAGAAAGTATGCGCTTCTTACTGCTTCTTCCATACTTCTGGTTTCTACGATTTCTTTCACCATCCCGTCAAAGGCCGCTATTATTTTACTGTTGTCTTTCCCGAGACAGACAATCGCCTTAACTTTCTCTTTCACCAATCCAAACAATTCTGAATAATCGTTCCCTTTGTCGACACCTCCTACGATCCAAACAACTGGTGCCTGCATACTTTCGAGAGCATACCAGACTGAATTGATGTTTGTTGCCTTCGAGTCATTGACAAATTCGATATTATGTACGCGCAGAAATCTTTCAAGTCTGTGTTCAACACCCTGAAAATCGCTAAGACACTCACGGATTATTTCCTTCCGCAAATTCACAATGTTTCCGGATAGACCGGCTACCATCGAGTTGTATAGGTTATGTTTCCCTTGAAGGGCCAAATCGTAAATTGTCATTTCGAAAGTTTTATTATTAACATTTAATTTCATTGTTTCATTTTCAATCCAGCCACCTTGATTTAATATCCGGTTTATCGAAAAAGGGACTTTTATGGAATTAACAGTCACCTTTTTGAGCTCCTCTACAATTACCGGATCGTCTTCACAATAGATAAACCAATCGTCAGGACCCTGATTCCGTATAATTCTCATTTTGGAATCTACATAGTTCTGCATCTTATAATCGTATCTATCCAGATGGTCCGGGGTAATATTAAGAAGTACTGCAATATCAGCTCTAAATTCAAACATACCATCAAGCTGAAAACTAGATAATTCGATTACATAATAATCGAAATTTTCCTGGGCAACCTGTAATGCAAAGCTTTTCCCAACATTTCCGGCCAGACCGACATTCAGACCAGCTCTTTTGAGTAGTTCATAGGTAAGCATCGTTGTGGTTGTCTTTCCATTACTTCCGGTAATACAAATTGTTTTAGCAGAAGTAAAGCGACCTGCGAATTCAATTTCAGAGATTACGGGTATATTCTTTGCCAAAAGTTTAGCAACAACAGGAGCCTTTTCAGGTATTCCAGGGCTCTTCACCACCAGGTCGGCTTCGAGGATCAAGGCTTCGGTATGTTGTTTTTCTTCATAGTTAAATCCGTATTGCCTGAGTATCTCATGGTATTGATCGCTTATGACACCGAGGTCTGAAAGAAAGATCTCGTAGCCCTTTTGGGCACCAAGAATTGCAGCTCCAACACCACTTTCTCCACCACCTAATATGACAAGCTTTTCCTTTGGCATTTTACCGTATTTTTAAGGTAGCTACTGTTACGACAGCCAGAATAATTCCAACAATCCAGAATCGTGTGACTATCTTTGGTTCGGGAAACCCTTTTTTCTGAAAATGATGATGTAAAGGGGCCATAAGAAATATACGACGTCCTTCACCGAATTTTCGTCTCGTGTACTTAAACCATGAGACCTGCATAATCACAGAGAGATTCTCAACCAGAAATATTCCGCAGAGCAATGGAATTAAGATTTCTTTACGGATGATTATGGCAAAAACTGCAAGAATCCCGCCTATTGCCAGACTTCCTGTGTCACCCATAAAAACCTGAGCCGGATATGAATTATACCATAAGAAACCAATACATGCACCTATAAAAGCAGCCATAAACACAGTAAGCTCTCCGCTGTATGGGATATACATGATATCCAGGTAACCCGAATAGATTATATTTCCACCGAGATAGGCAAACACGCCCAGGGTGGCACCACTTATCGCTGAGACGCCGGTTGCCAGCCCATCCAGACCATCTGTGAGATTAGCTCCGTTTGAGACCGCTGTAATGATAAAAATTGCAATAATTGCGTAAAGTAACCACGCCCATTTACTTGCCGTTGGGCCTAAGAACCAAAGCATCCATTTGTAATCAAATTCGTGATTTTTGATAAAAGGGATTGTTGTCTTCGTCGACTTCATCTCCTTTGTCATCTGACGAATTTCGCGTTTCCCGGTTTCACTGTTATAGCCAACTTCAGTCTTTGCCCTCCCACGTGCATCATATATCTTTTCCCGTATTGAAACTTCATCACTAAAATAAAGTGTGACAGCTACGATTATTCCCAGTGAGATTTGTCCGGTTATTTTGAATTTTCCCGCCAGACCTTCCTTGTCTTTCTGGAAAACCTTGATATAATCATCTGCAAAACCAATAATTCCTAGCCAGATCGTAGTGATGATCATAAGCAGAATATAGGTATTGTCAAGTTTTGCAAAAAGTAAAGTAGGAAGCAGTAGAGACAAAAGGATAATTATACCACCCATTGTTGGAGTACCTTTTTTCTGCATCTGTCCTTCAAGTCCAAGGTCACGGATCTGTTCACCGATCTGTTGCTTTTGGAGCACATAAATTACCTTCTTTCCAATGATTGTAGAGAAGAGCAGTGCCAATATGACGGCCATTGCTGACCGGAACATGATGTAATTGAACATCTGTGCACCGGGAAAATCAATGGATTCGAGGTATTTAAAGAATGGTATCAGCATTTTAGTTAGTTTTGATTGGTAACATTAAATATTTCGCGTACTACTTCCCTGTCATCAAAGTGATATTTAACACCTTTTATTTCCTGATAATCCTCGTGGCCCTTACCAGCGATGAGGATTATATCACCTGGTCGCGCCATCATGCAAGCAGTTCTGATTGCCTCTCTCCGGTTTGTTATCATTAATACATTTGTGCTTTTATCTGCTGGAACCCCTTTTGCCATGTCTTCTATGATCATTTCAGGATCTTCAGAACGGGGATTATCAGAGGTAAGGATCACTTTGTTACTTGCTTTCGATGCTTCAAATGCCATCTCCGGGCGTTTTGTCTTGTCACGGTCGCCTCCGGCACCTACGACCGTAAACAAGGTTTCGTTTCCGGTTCTGACCTCATTTATTGCGGAAAGAACATTTTTAATTGCATCGGGGGTGTGAGCATAGTCGACAACAGCGAATATTCCTGTTGGAGACTTAAATGTCTCAAACCGGCCATCTACAGGTCTTAGTAAACTGATAATCCGCAAAACCTCTTCCCTTTCTGCACCCAGTGAAACAGCAGCACTATAAACTGCAAGCAGGTTGGATGCATTAAAATTTCCGACAAAGTGAGTCCAGACCTCTGTGCCATCAATGTTAATAAGCATTCCGTCGAAATGACTTTCTAAAACTTTAACTTTAAAATCAGCTAATGTCCTTGCAGAATAGGTGAGTTTGCGGGCTGCAGTGTTTTGCAACATGAAAAAACCATTTTTATCATCTGCATTTGTTATTGCAAACGCATTTGTACTCAGGTTATCAAAGAATTTTTTCTTAGCATCGCGGTAGTCCGCAAATGTTTTATGGTAATCCAGATGATCATGAGTGAGATTCGAAAATACTCCACCGTCAAACTCTATTCCGGCAATCCTATCCTGGTCTATTGCATGCGAACTGACTTCCATGAAACAATAAGTGCACCCGGCATCGACCATTCCGGCCATTAATTGCTGTATCTTCAGAGAATCAGGTGTTGTATGAGTTGCGGCAATCTGCTGATCATTAATGTAATTGCACACTGTCGACAGGAGACCAACCTTATTTCCAAGTTCCCTGAATAACCGGTATAATAAAGTTGCTGTTGTAGTCTTGCCGTTAGTTCCTGTGATACCAACAACTTTCATCTTTGAGGAAGGATTGTCATAGAAATTTGCCGCCATGTGTCCAAAGGCAGAGGTTACATTCCCACTCTTTATCCATGTAATCTTCGGATCGGGATTATCCGGAAGTTTCTCGCAGAGTACAGCAAGAGCACCTTTCCCGATTGCAGCCGGAATATATGAGTGTCCATCAACTGAAGACCCTGAGAGAGCGGCAAAGAGAACTCCCGGAAGAACCTTCCTGGAATCAAAGGCTAACCCTTCAATTTCCAGACCTAGATCTCCGATTATATGAATGTCACCTATTCCCACTATCAATTCAGAAATACTCTTCATACTATTTAATTTAACTTAAGACGAGTACTATATTTTGACCACGTTGTATTTTCGTCCCTGCTCTTAACGATTGAGACTTAACCTTACCCCTTCCGTGTACCGAAACTTTCAATCCATTATTTTCAAGCAAATAAACTGCATCAGTAGCTCCCATACCCTTCACATTTGGAACCATGCCTTTTTGTACCTCACGGTTTGAAAGCTCAAGACCATCATTATCCGGTTTAGCCTCAACCCATTCAGATTTTGTAAAAGAAAAACCATTCAGAATATCCAGCTCGCCCAAAACTTTGGCGATATCTTTTTTCCGGCCTGCCGTGACTCCGGGTATATCATTTTCAATTTTAGGTCTTGGCAGATCCACATCTTCACTAAGTCCCAGTTCGTAGGCATACACATAATCTGCAATTTGTTTAAATACCGGGCCAGCCACTGAGCTGCCATAATAATCACCCTTTGGATCATTTATTACCACAATACACGAGTATTTTGGATTATCTGCAGGAAAATACCCGGCGAATGAAGACTGGTAAATTTTTTGACCACCCTTTGTATAACCTTCCTTATTATTCGCTACCTGGGCAGTCCCACTTTTACCTGCAATCTTATAGGCCTTGGTTTCGAGAGACTTACCTGTTCCATTTGTTACAACACCCTCGAGCATTGCACGTGCCATACGTAATGTTTTCCCCGAACAAATAGACCATTTTAGTTTTTGGGTACCAATTTTCTCACGGACATTCCCGTTTTCGGTTATTCCTTTAACCAGCCGTGGTTTCATCATGCAACCGCCATTGGCAACTGCATTATAAAACGTCAGGGTTTGCAGGGGTGTAACCTTCAATTCGTACCCATACGCCAGCTGTGCAAGAGAAATCCCGGACCAGGTCTTGTCGCCCGGTTGATTGATATAAGGTTTTGCCTCTCCCTGGATGCCCAGATTTAGTTTTTCGAACATCCCGAGTTTATGTACTCTTGAAATAAAATCTTTTTCATGTCCCGAATAGCTCTGCAGGATTAACTTGGCGCACCCAATGTTTGAAGATAATTCAAAAGCATGTTTTGCTGTGATCTTGCCATGGCCACCCTTCTTATAATCTGAATCCTTTATTTCACGGTCTTTATATTTCCATATTCCGTTTCCTGTTTCAACGACTGTTGAAGTATCAAGCTTTTCATCTTCCATGGCGGCCATTAAAGAAGCAAGTTTAAAAGTTGACCCAGGTTCGGAGCATCCGGCATTTCCAATCGCATAATTCTGGTATCCGCTGATAAGCTGGCTCTTTCGATTTAGTCCAAAGTTTGCTAAAGCCTTGATATCGCCTGTCCTGACTTCCATGAGAATTGCAGTCCCATACTCTGCGCGACTCTTCTCCATCTGGAGTTTTAGGGCATAGGTTACCTGATCCTGCATTTTAACGTCGAGTGTTGTAATTATATTCTTTCCGTCTTCAGGATCATCCTTACTAATGATGAACCAGCGCCCGGACATATTTTGCTTCACTGCAACACCATCCTCACCCTTAAGATCTTTCTCAAATGATTGTTCGAGACCGAAAGCACCGGCACTTCCGGTAGAATTATCTGTCTCCTTCGTAAGTTTTCCGAGTGTTCTGTTTGCCAGATTTCCGGATGGATAGACACGTTCATCAGACTGCTCGGGCATCAGGCCTCCCTTATTTCTGCCGCGACGAAGAATAGGGAACTTTTTGATGACCTGTAATTCGGCATACGACACCTTGCGGGGATTGAGAAGATAATAATGTTTTTGCTGACTATAGGCTCTTTTTAATTCTGCTTTATAGGCGCCTGCCGACTTATCCCTGAAAAATCTTGAGAGGCAAAGTGACAGCGAATCCACCTTATTATAAAAGTCTTTCGCAAGACCAGGGGCACCCAGATCCATACGCAACTCATAAAACGGTACCGAAGTGGCCAAAGGACTACCATCGGCAGCACAAATATCTCCTCTGCGTCCTGAGAGGGCGAACTCTTTAATCTCAAGTTTCTGAGCCTCTCTATCCCACCTTGGTGTATGTTGAATGATAAGCACACGAATAATGATGTACAGACAAAAAAGGGCAATTATGGCATAAATAAGCCCAAACCTTGTCAATATTGCTTTTCTTATATCCATCTTTTACTCCTTATCAACATAAATTTTCCTTGGGGGTTCTTTCGAGGTCTCCAGGGCAATTCCACTTTTCTTTACTCTCTCGATGATCACCGACTGCCTGCTCATCTTAATCACATCCGCTGCAATTGAAATTGATCTCGATCTCAATTCGATCAGACTATCCTCAAGAGCAGTCATTTCGCGTATGACCTTCTCGGATTTGTATTTTACCGATATATTAACCACAAGCAGAAAGAAGATCATTAATAACAGGATCCGGTTACGTCGAAACCATTCGCTTTCGAAGAACCTGCCATTTAATACCTCCTTGGCTGTGACTATTTTTTTTCGCTTTCCCTTTACCATTATATTTTCTCCGCTATTCTTAGTTTAGCACTCCTGGCTCTTGGATTTGCAGAAATCTCTTTTTCTCCGGGAAGAATTATCTTCCTGCTTATTATTTCAAAGGGTGATATTCGATTTCCAAAAAAATCATTTTCCTGTACCCCGTCTATTCTTCCGGATCTCATAAAGTTCTTTACCATCCTGTCTTCGAGCGAATGGTACGACAATACCACCAGCCTTCCTCCAGGCTTCAGGAGCTCAGTAGTACTTTCAAGGAAATCACGAAGTACCCCAATCTCATTATTCACTTCAATGCGTAAGGCCTGAAAAACCATCGCGAGATATTTCTTCTCAATTTTAACAGGGACACAGGGTTCTATCACTTTAAGAAACTGTCCGGTTGAAGTAACCGGTTCCTGTGCTCTGGCTGTTGTGATCAGGACAACGAGATGTCTCCAGTTTTTAATCTCCCCATAATCCTGAAATATAGTCCAAAGCTGTTCCTCGGAATATTCATTAATCACCCGTGCTGCGTCGAGCGATGAGGATTGATTCATCCGCATGTCCAGATTACCTTCGAAACGAAAGGAGAACCCACGATCAGGAACATCAAAATCATGCGATGAAACTCCAAGATCCGCGAGTATACCGTCTACTTTATCAATTTCATGATATTTTAGAAAATGGCGCAGGTATTTAAAATTGTGTCTTACGAAGATCAGGCGATCGTCATCAATCAGGTTTTCTGCAGCATCAATGTCCTGATCGAAGGCAATTAGCCTGCCGTCTTTTAATTTCTCCAGAATCTTTGCTGAATGTCCGCCGCCGCCATATGTAACATCAACATAGGTGCCTCCAGGCAGGATATTTAGTCCATCTACACTCTCTTCAAGTAATACCGGTACATGATATTCGTCCATCTGATAAGTGTTTAAGATTTAAAAGCTATCCATTGATCCGCCAAGCAACTCCTTGTACAGACGCGCATATTCTTCATCACTAAGCCTTGATGCCTTGTGACGTGAGGGTTCCCATAATCTCATACGTGTTCCCTGACCAGTAAATACTGCCTCTTTTGTAATTCCTGCATAGTCAAGCATCTCATCAGGAATATTCAGTCGACCGTTGTCTGCCATTGTTAGCTTGACAATTTCTTCGTAGTACCGGGACAGCATTTGACTATGAACCGGATTTTCCTGATTAAGCCTGCGACGTAATTGCTCCACTTTTGCAAGCCAGGTAGAGTGAGGATATATATTCAGACACTTATCGTAAACATCTTTCTCGACGACAAAAGACAACTCCAATGCATCACCCATCTCCTTTTTGAAAGGAGCCGGGAGCACCACGCGGCCTTTACCATCCACTGTTACAGGATATATGTTCGAGAATGAAACCATCTGAGTATAGCTTTCCAATTGTATGTAAAAATAATCATTTTACACATCATGACAAAATATGACACTTTATTACACAAGTATTTTCTCAACATTTTGTTGATAAAATGCAAGTTACCTGTTAATAAAGTTTTAACAGCGGTTGATAGTGATAGCAGAAAAGCTATAACCGGGAGGGATATAGCTCAATAATCAGGCTAAAATAGCAGAAAAACTGATTAAATTTTTGTGTATAATTAAATTGTAAAATAAAAATAATAATTCAATTTTAATTTACTTTGGTACAGAAAAAATACCCTCAATAAATGGAGATGACCAGGGAGAGGCAGAAATTAAAGGAGATAGTTTTAAAGGATCTTGTTGCAGAGAAAAACCCACGTTTAAGTGGCAGGATCCCTGGCTTTGTTTATAGTCTGTTGAATCGTTTGCTCCATATCAGGGAGGTAAATGAAATCATCAGGCTTTACGGTCATCTGGATGGAATTCCATTCATTGAAGCTGTGCTGGGGTATTTTGATGTCAAGGTGGAGCATCACGGTGAAGAGCATTTAATATCTGGAGGTCAGTATATTATTGCGTCAAATCATCCCTTGGGCGGATTTGACGGCTTAATGCTTATTAAAGTTGTATCGGATTATCTGGGGAAATCGTTGTTTCTGGTAAGAGATGAGCTTACGAAAATTCCTCCTTTGGCAAGTTTATTCATTCCAATCAATAAATTTGGAGATCAGCGCCAATCAGCCGGACTTATAAAGGAGGCGTATGAATCTGAGAGTCAGATTCTGATTTTTCCTTCTGGTTTAGCATCAAGGAAGATCAACGGAAAAATTACAGATCTTGTTTGGCAGAAGCATTTCATACAAAAATCTGTTGAATATCGTCGTGATATTGTTCCGGTTTATATTAGTGGTCAGAATTCGGGGTTCTTTTATTGGCTTGCAAACTTCCGAAAGGCAATTGGTCTGAAGATTAATCTTGAAATGTTTCTGTTACCCGATGAATTATTCAAAAACAGAGGAAAGACCTTTGTGATTACTTTTGGTGCACCAATTCCCTGGAAACGGTTTGACAGCTCAAAGTTGGCTGTTCAGTGGGCTTCGGAAGTCAGGGATGAAGTTTACAATTTGGCCGGGGGTTCAAACAAATAGCCATTTAAGAATAATGAATACTATTTTTGTTATTTTTGAAGCTTCAATTCAACTGTTTGAGAAATGAAGGAAATTATTCCTCCCATAGACAGGGAGCTAATCGAAGCAGAGTTAACGCAAGAAAAATTTCAACGGAAAACAAACAAAGCCGAAAATGAAATATATATCCTGACTCATTCAGATTCGCCTAATATTATGCGTGAAATTGGGCGTCTCAGGGAGTTAACTTTTAGGGCTGCGGGAGGAGGAGTAGGCGAAGAGATTGACATTGACCATTACGATACAAGAGAAGAACATGCCTACAAGCAGTTGATAGTTTGGGACCCAAGTCGCAAAGAGATACTCGGTGGTTACAGGTTTATCCATTGTGCAGGCATTCCACGCGACAAGACAGGCGAGGTACCCTTAGCAACTTCGCATCTTTTTAACTTCTCTGACGAATTCATTGACGATTATCTGCCTTATGTTATTGAGTTGGGCAGGTCTTTTGTGCAGCCTGATTATCAGTCAAGTAAAGCCGGAGCAAAGGCTCTTTTTGCCCTTGATAACCTTTGGGACGGATTGGGTGCATTATTGATAGACCATCCGGATATCCGCTACTATTTTGGGAAGGTAACGATGTACACCCAGTATAATGTTCATGCCCGCAATCTTATACTCCATTTCTTTGAAACATTCTTCCCTGATCACAAAAAACTTGTCTGGCCAAAGAAACCTATGCCATTAAATGCTGATTCGAGGCACCTTGATGAATTGTTTTTGGGAAAAGAATATGATGAGGCATATAAAATATTGTCTGCTGAGGTCCGGAAACATGGTGAGAATATCCCCCCGCTTATTAATGCTTACATGAGCCTTACCCCATCGATGCGTACATTCGGAACTGTTATCAGCGATGAGTTTGGAGATGTTGAGGAGACAGGTATTCTTCTGGATATCGACGATATGTATGATGTCAAGATTGATCGCCATGTCTCGACCTACCTTGAAGAGCTTGCCGACAAACATGAAGATCCAAAGGTAAGATTTCAGTGAGAAATCAGGTCAAAAGTAAAAAAGAAGCGTTAGACCTGACTGAAAGATTCTTTTAAAATTATCACGGGGCAAGTCTTGAAATTGTCCATTGTTCACTGGATCGTGTAAAGAGCAGCCGGTCGTGCAAACGACTTGGGCGGCCTTGCCAGAATTCAATTTTAGTCGGGTCAACGATGTATCCTCCCCAATAATCCGGTCGCACAATTTGGTTTTCAGCTAGTTCATCCATTTGTCCCGTCCAAAGCTTCTCCAGGTAAGCGCGGTTGGGTACAACCTGACTCTGATTGGAAATTACAGCGCTTAATCGGCTTTCATAAGGACGGCTGTTGAAATATTCATCTGAGACAGCAGCGGGGGCTTGTTTAGCAACACCTTCAATGCGTACCTGTCTCTCGAGCTCGGGCCAATGAAATAATAAGGCAACTTTTTGATTTTTAGAAATCTCCGACCCTTTACGGCTAAAATAATTTGTAAAGAATCCGAAGCCCTGTTCAGTGAAGGCCTTCAGAAGTACCACCCTTGATGAGGGGGTACCATCAGGCGTTGATGTAGAAAGGACCATTGCAGTCGGCTCATTAGCCTTAGCTTCGAATGCTTCGGTAAGCCATGTTTCGAATTGTTTCATTGGATTACGGTCAATTTCAGATTCATCCAGTGCCTTAAGTCTATAATCCTTACGTACGTCAGCCAATTCCATTGTAGATTTTTTTTAATAAAACGAATTTAAGGATAAAATTGTTGCAACGTTAGATTATGAATACAAAGCGAGTCGCTGAGCTTACCAAACCCGTCGCTTCTTCTTGGTGAAGTAACAAAATATCTATACCTTTGCATGTTTAAAACGTGAAATGCTAAGTTAATTTTGTCATGGAGAACTACGAAATGTCACCGTCAAAAGACAAACGAAATAATCTGATAGTTATTGTTTTATCTGTATTGTTAGTGGCTCTTGCCATACTCTTTTTCTGGCAGCGGAATACTTATCAGGCGGATGCTGTTTTAATAAAAGCTGAAAAGGATTCTATAGCTTCAGAATTATCTAAAATGGTTACAAATTATAATTCAATAAAATCAGAAAACGATTCCCTAAACAAGACTATAGGTTATGCACAAACTAAAGTTAAGGATCTTCTGACTGAGGTTGAGCAGGTTAAAAATGCCAGCTATAAACAAATCACCCAATACCGGAAAGAGGTAACCACCCTGCGAGGAATTATGCATGATTACATTATACAGATCGATAGTTTGAATCAGAAAAATCAGCGCCTGATGGCTGAGAATATGAATGTAAAACAAGAGGTAACTGAAGTGAAGAGTGTTAATCAGCAACTTCAGACCGAGAAGAAAAAACTTGAACAGACAGTAACCCTTGCTGCCCAGCTTGAGGCAACAGGACTCAGGGCTTCAGGAATATCTGCTAAAGGAAAGGAAATGGTCAAATCAGGACGTATCGATAAGGTAAAGATTGACTTTATTTTAAGCAAGAATCTCACTGCAAAACGCGGAGCCAAGAATGTTTATGTTCGCATTCAGCGACCAGACCAGATTTTGCTTATGAAGTCGGAGAAGGATCTTTTTAAATTTGAAGATATGAAGATTCCTTTTTCTGCGATGCGTGAGGTTGAGTACGAAGGAAGTGAATTACCTGTAAGTATTTATTGGGACAACTCAAAGTCGGCGCCCCTTATTGGAGGTAAATATACTGTTGATGTTTTCGCTGATGGCCGGAATATTGGCACTACCTCATTCGACGTGAAGTAAAAACAAGGGTAACCTTCATGCAAAACAGCTTTAATTTAGGATAGACGGGTAAATTGGACTATAAATTTGAACATTTAACAATTTTTTTCAATTATTTTACAATTCTTTAACGTAAAACATTTGGTGAATGGTTCTGGAGGCCTTACATTTGTATTACATTTTTTTTCATAAGTTTAGGTTTAGTTAGGTTAGTTAGTTTGGTTAGTTTTAGTAAAAGGATGGAGCCGCCCGGTTCCGTCCTTTTCGATTTTTAGAGGGGTGAG
>CAINLJ010000249.1 GCA_903850335.1 uncultured Bacteroidia bacterium
GTGTTGTCTTTCGGATAAAAATACAGGATTACTTTCTTCCCCAGATACGACTTAAGCGAAACTAACTCTCCTTTTTGGTTATTTCCTGAAAAATCAGGAGCCATAACTCCTTCAACAATTTCTATCATTTGTTTATAGTATTTATTTTTTATACAAATATACGAATAATAAGAAAAAGGAATGGAATTTGAAAGTACTAAACTCAGAAATATTAAAGGAAAGTGACATTAATTGACTAAAATGTATAATTTTAGCTCCCAATAATTTCACGCAACAAAAGTCATGAGTGTTTTTTTTAAGTACATCAGTTACATTCTGATTTATATTCTGTTTTTAAATATTCAAACCCCTGTATTAGCTCAGGAAAATGCTGGTAATGAAAGACTTGCCATTGAATATTTTAACGCAAAAAATTATGAGAAGGCTCTGCCCCTCTTTACTGAACTTTTCAACAGCTCTCCTGATAATGCCATGTATAATTACTACTATGGTGTTACTTTACTGAAGAATAACCATTTTGAAACCGCAACAAAAGAGGCTTTGTTGAATGCAGTTGTTGACAAAACACCAGCAAATTCGAATTTTTACCTTGGAAATTATTTTCATGCACTTGAGAACTGGTCTGAAGCACTTGACTTTTACAAGAGGTATAAGGGGAGTAAGCTGGAAAGGAAGCAACTGGAATATGACAAATATTTAAATCTCTGTCTGCAGCATATTAATCCTTTCAAAGTAGATAAAGGTGATGAAAAAACTATTTTTATTGATACAGTAAAGGCACCGCCGCCGAAGCCGGACGAGAAAATATTCCCTATTCCGGATTCACTAAAGACGGAATGGTTCAATTTTCAAATAAACAGTCAGCTGACCTATCACGGGATTGATGATTTCAGAAGTGAGGCAGCAAAGATCCTTTTTACAAAGGCTTGGATTGCTACCTGTCAGAATGACTCGATTGTAAAAAATACAGATCTACTTCGAAAAGCACATGAGGAGACGAATAGTGTTCAAACCAGGCTGGCTCTGGTTCAGCGAATAGTTGAAGCGGAGCAGCAGTCGTATGCGTTACTTCATGATCGTGAGAAATATTTTGAACAGGCACGCGTTAAGGAATCCGGTTACTGGGAAAAGACGGGTAATGATGCAATGGCAGGTTTTATTGCCGTCATATCTGAACATGAGCAGGCGAGAGCAGAACGTTTGCTTGCCGAAAAGAAGAAGACCGAAATTGTCCCGGTTGAGATACCTGTCAATAAGCCAAGTGTGGCTGCAGCTCAGACTAATGAAGCAGATACTTTGAAACAGAAGGATATTGTCCCGGTTATTCAGCCTGTAAAAAAAGATGTTATAATTTTCAAGGTGCAGATAGGAACATTCCGGAATGGCAAATTGACGGCAGATTTCAAGGCCAGGTACACTAAATTGTCTAAATTCAGGAAAATAGACAAGTATACAGATGAAAAGAAAAATGAGATCTATACGGTTGGGAATTTTTCGGCTTACAATGATGCAAAATTGCTGAAAAATCAGCTTGTCATGGAGGGAATGAAAGGTGCCTTCATTGCTGCATTTAAAAATGGGGAAAAGGTGCCTGTCACATCCGTAGTTAAGGAAGTCCCGGGGAAATAATTTAATACTATTTTGGTTTATGACTATTGAAAAGCAAAAAGACCGGATTTCACCTGTGGATAGCGACAAGGATAATCTCTGTACATTAGAACTACATAATGATGATTATCATACGTTTGACTATGTTATCGACTCATTGATTGAAATCTGCGAACTTGACATGATCCAGGCAACACAATGTACTTATCTCATTCATTATAAGGGCAAATGCGACGTAAAAAAGGGATCAAAAAGTTATTTGCTTCCAATGCGAAGGGCACTTGCTAACCGTGATCTTAAGGCTGTAATTAAATAGGTTACTTTAATTTCCTTTTCCTGCCTGCAAATAGCTTCAAATCATTAATAATCTTTCTAAAATCAACCAGATCTGCTCGTGGGATAACGGCATTTGTCCGCTTCTTGTAATTGGTATATTCATCGCCAAAGTAGATCACAAGCTGTTTCTCTTCTCTTTTTATCCGGTAATTGTAAAACGGTATGGACAAGAGTAAAAATGCTGGTCCGACCAGCCAGTTTTGCAGGATAAAGATCTGTGCCAGGGCAATAACACTCAAAGACGAATACATGGGATGTCGCATCCAACTGAAAAGACCTCCTGTGACAAGTATATGAGCTTCTTTAACATCAGGACCTGGTGACCAGGCAGATCCCAATTCTGTGTAGGCCCTGAAAAATAACCATACTCCAAAGCAATATATTGCTATTGCTGGAAATGCCATGAACTTTGGAAGATAATAATCAAACCACGAAAACCATGTTGAGAAAACGTAAATAAAAGGAAGAACGAAATATCCGATCAGGATAAAAATAATGAAAAGGCGTTCTCTCTTATTGAAATATTTCCTGTATCCTTTTTTAAAATAAATCCAGAGGTACTGAAAGAACAGAATGACCTGTAAAATCATACCACACAAAAAGAATATCTCAAGATAAGCACGATCCATTACTTTGAATTTTATTTAACATACGAAGATCACAATCTCCAGTAATTGTCTGGATATCTTCAACTTTAATTCACTTCCTGAAAGTATCCAGATAAAGTTGTTCCACCTTGGTACGTGCCCACGGTGTTTTACGCAAAAATTTCAAACTTGACTTCACACTTGGATCACTTATAAAACAGTTGATTCGTATCCTGACTCCTAATTCATCCCATCCATAGTGGGCTACGAGTTGATTGACAGTCATTTCAAGAGTTATACCATGCAAAGGATTATTTTTCTGATCGGCTGGCATAGAGTTAGTTCTAGTTTAACAGCTAAAATTTGAATTTGGGAGGTTTTATAACTGCAACGGGTTGCTTTTTCTTAACTCCAAATTTGGGATTTCTTGTTCCCGGTCCGCCCAGATTAATCTTTTTGTTTTTGAGTTTTTTCTCATGAAATGCACCTTGGGATTCCTTAATTGCAGTGCCTGAACGATGGTAAGTCTTATCAAATAAGTTGGTAGGATTCTCATCTTCTGTCAGGATATTTGAGATCTCCAGATTAGAAGGAAGTGGTTCAACAGGAATTGTCATTTTCATCAATTGCTCTATCTCAAGCTGAAACACGTTTTCTTTTGGCGTAATAAATGAAATTGAGGTACCTTCTTTGTCTGCTCTGCCAGTACGCCCGATTCGATTAATATAATCTTCGGGTGTTTCAGCCATTTCAAAGTTTATAACATGCGATATATCCTCCAGATCCAGTCCACGTGCAATAAGGTCTGTAGTGACAAGAACACGATAGATTCCTTCCTCAAAATATTTTAAGGCATTTATCCTGAAATTCTGTGATTTATTTGAATGCAGAACACCTATCTCTCCTTCCAACTCGACGTGTAAAACCTCAAAGAGGCGATCGGCAGTCTTTTTCTTGTTAACAAAGACAAGTACTCTTTTAAACTCCTTACTGTCAGCAAGTAATAATTTAAGAAGATTAATTTTCGTAAAATAATTAGGAACCCTGTATGCAATCTGTGAGATTTTTTTCAAGGGCGTTCCCTGAGGGGACAGTTCAATCTTAACAGTATTTGAGAAGAAATCTGTAATCAGGCGATCGACCTCGTCGGTTAGGGTTGCGCTAAACATCAGATTTTGTCTTTTCGCCGGGATTATCTCCATCAGGCTTATCAACTGAGGTCTGAATCCAAGGTTAAGCATCTCGTCTACTTCATCAATCACAAGTTTCTGTATGGATTTTAATCTCAAAAGTCCTGTCATTGCAAGGTCGACAAGTCTTCCGGGTGTAGCCACGAGAATATCAAGACCCGCATAAAGTTGTTCTTTTTGATTATTGATATTGGTGCCACCGTAAACTCCAACAACCCTGACGGACATATAAACAGTGAGTTTCCGTATCTCCTCAACTACCTGAATAACAAGTTCACGGGTTGGGACAAGTATAAGAATTCTGGGATCTTTTTGCTTCGAGAAAGTGTATTGGCGTAAGACAGGTAATAAGTAGGCAAAAGTTTTCCCCGTACCTGTCTGAGCAATACCCATAACATCCTTGCCTGACATGACAACCGGAAATGCCTTCTCCTGAATCGGAGTTGGATTAACAAACTCCAGATCAGCCAAGGCTCTTAGCAATGCACTGTTTAAATTTAATTCTTCAAAAATCACCAATGTCCAATATTAATTCAGGGACAAAGGTACATTGAATCTGTCAATTGAATGCTATTTTAACGTTTGTTTTCGCGTTTTGCCTTCTTCTCTGCACGCTTTTCTTTCAGGTTTTTTTCCGGTTCCTTTTTATTCTTATCCTTGGTTGGGCTCTTTTCCTTACTCATAGCATTAAATTTTAATAATTAATTTTTACAGATATATATCTAAAAATGCAAACCAAAAATAATAAATTAAGTTGTAAAACATTGAATAAATATCTGCAACTTTGGATGAGACTTTTTAATGATGACTAGAATAAGATCCGGTAAAATGCGAAAAACCACCATGCTGTCCTTTGTCAGGCATATGCTGATCAGTTTAATTTTTGCGGCTTTTCTTCTCTTAATTCCTAATATTCAATTGTTTGCAAAAATAAAAGGGAAAGATCTAATCACGAAAGGGTCAAAACCAGAAAAACTTGCCGGTGGATTTTTGTTTACTGAGGGTCCTACATGCGACAGTAAAGGAAATATTTTCTTCACTGATCAGGATAATGACAGGATCATGGAGTGGTCATCAGACAATAAATTATCCTTATTTATACAAAAGTCCGGGAGGGCGAACGGAACCCAATTTGATAATAATGGCAATCTTATAACATGTTCGGATGAAAAAAATGAGCTTTGGTCTATTGCTCCGGACGGGAAGATTAAAGTGCTGATAAAAGATTTTGAAGGCAAAAGGCTCAATGGTCCGAATGATGTATGGGTAGCCCCCAATGGAGGTATCTATTTAACAGATCCATTTTATAAACGGTCGTGGTGGGATCATGACAAAAGGGAACAGGATGGAGAACATGTTTATTTTCTCGCACCAGGCGCTACAAAATTAATCAGGGTAGTTAGCGATTTTCAGCAACCTAACGGGATTATTGGCACACCGGATGGGAAATATCTTTATGTTTCGGATATCAGAGCGAAAAAAATCTGGCGATATTCAATTTGTAAAGATGGAACATTAAATGGCAAGAAGCTTTTTACAAAACAAGGTTCCGACGGAATGACTATTGATAATGAAGGAAATATCTACACAACGGGCAATGGCGTGACGATATTTGATCCGAAAGGACGAATAATCATAAAAATCCCCACTGAAGAAAGCTGGACAACAAATGTTTGCTTTGGAGGCAAGGATCGGAATTTGCTGTTTATTACGGCAGTAAAATCAGTTTACGGTCTAAAAATGAACGTAAAAGGCACAAGATATAAATGATTGAATTTTGTTTGGCAAATCCGATATTGTTAAGTAACTTTGTAGTACCAAATTAGTATTGTAAATTCCAATGAAAATTGCACAGCGCTTTTTTAACCGGGGAAATTCGAAAATTATCCACAAAGATTATGCAGGCGCAATAACATTATTTGATAAGGGGATAGAAAGTAATCCTAAATTTGCCTGGGCATATTTGAACAGAGGAATTGCAAAGAACTTTTCCCTTGAAGATGAAGGATCCGCTATATATTTTAGTGGAAATCTTGAGATTGATCAGGTTGATCCAGCCGGGTACAGAACAATGGGCATAACCACTGTTTTCAAATCCCATTCATCTGCCGTAGTACTTGCTGATTTTGATAGGGCTATTGAGATAAATCCCTGGCATGCAAAAGCATATTTTAGCAGGGGAATGTTAAAGAGCGGGCTGGAAAATCAAAACAGAGTAACTGCAGACTCAGCCGGTTATCCGTTCAAAACCGCAAATCGCGAGAAGTTAAATCCGGATTACACATCCAAACCAGAATATTGGCACGATGATCTTGCCAATATTATGGCCGATTTTGATAAGGCAATAGAAATTGATCCTGAATTTGCAGAAGCGTATTATACAAGGGGAGTCACAAAAATTTACAGACAAAATAAGTCAGAAGCCTCTTTGCAGGAGTCAGGAGCCATGGATAATAGCCTCAATCCGTCTGATTCTGATGGTGTGGCTGACATGAATGTTGAAACTGAAAGTATGGATTTTGGCGGTGCGATTGCCGACTTTGACAAGGCTATTGACATAAATCCTAATTATGCTGATGCCTATTATTGTAGGGGACTCACAAAGAATTATCTTCATAATCCATCCAATGAAATTTCTGATTTTTCCTGGATTTCAGGAATAAGTGCATATTATATAAACAGGGAAACTTCTGACAATGGGCAGCAACCTGTAGATTATCAAGGTATTATTGCAGATTTTGATATGGCGATTAAGATTAATCCCAACCATGCCAAGGCTTACTGTAGCAGAGGTCTGACCAAAATCTTTTGTCAGGATCAGTGGGAAGTACTCACTGAACACCGTAAAGTAAGAAATTCTCACACACAGGATAAAGAAGTTTTGCCCATAGGCCGGGGTATTAAAAATTTTAATTTCAAAAACTATGCAGCAGCAATTGCTGACTTTGACAAGGCAATAGAGATCAATCCAAAGTATGCCAACGCGTATTATTTTAGGGGTATCGCAAAATTTTATTGCTATGATCATGTCGGTGGAATGGTCGATTGTAAAAAGGCAATCGAACTTGATCCCTCCTACGCCGAAGATTTTAAAAATCGTGAACTATCCCAACGGTTTCCTGGTAATGCAGAACGGGGGTACCTGAATTGAGAAGAATCGAGATCATTTGTTAAAGATAATAGCTATTCATCCCAAAACATTACAATTGATTATGAGACATAACATCATCATTGTGTCAGGACTTTCCATTCTGTTAAGTATTACAACTACCTTCGGACAGGTAAAGACCAATTTACCGTATCAGGACACCTTACTGCCAATTGATCAGCGTGTTGAAGATCTTGTATCCCGAATGACAATTCAAGAGAAAGTTACTCAGTTATTTAACCAGGCAGAACCAATAGAAAGATTCGGTATTCCTGCCTACAATTGGTGGAATGAGTGCCTTCATGGAGTTGCAAGGGCAGGCAAAGCCACTGTATTCCCTCAGGCTATCGGTTTATCCGCTACTTTCGACGAGAACCTGATGTTTCGTGTAGCGGATGCAATTAGTGATGAGGCTCGTGCTAAACACAACTATTTTATTGCAAATAATGTCCGAAGCATCTACACAGGTCTGACTTTCTGGACCCCAAACATTAATATCTTCAGAGATCCGCGTTGGGGACGAGGGCAGGAAACATATGGCGAAGACCCTTACCTCACAGGAAGAATGGCAGTTAACTTTATTAAAGGGCTGCAGGGTGACGATCCTAAATATCTTAAGGCCGTTGCCACAGCCAAACATTACGCAGTTCACAGCGGTCCTGAATTTTCGAGACATGTAGACAATGTCTACGTTAACGACCGGGACCTTTATGACACCTATCTGCCTGCTTTTAGAGCTGTTGTGAGGGAAGCAAATGTTCAGTCCGTGATGTGTGCCTATAACAGGTTTCGGGATAAGCCATGTTGTGGTAACGATCTGTTATTGAGTACAATTCTTCGTAAACGTTTCGGATTCAATGGTTACGTGGTATCGGATTGTGGAGCTATATCTGACTTTTTTACTAAAATAGGACATCATACTGTACCTAATTCAACAAAGGCATGGGGCTGGTCCCTCTCGGCAGGAACTGATATTAATTGTGAGGAAGGACGAAGTTTTCTTGTCAATAATCTGGATTCTGCAATACGCACGGGTATCATCAACGAAAGTGATATAAACACTTCAATCAAAAGACTCTTCAGGGCCCGCTTCCTGCTGGGTATGTTTGACCCTGACGACCAGGTGAAATGGACAAAAATCCCATATTCCGTCTTAGGATCTGAAAAAAACCTAAGTCTTTCGCAGGAAGCTGCTGAAAAGTCCCTGGTACTTCTAAAGAATAAGGGTATCCTTCCCCTGAAGAATGTAAAAAAAATCGCTTTGGTCGGACCTAATGCCAATAATTTTGCCATTCTGATTGGAAACTATAACGGGCAGCCAATCCATCCGGTAACTCCCCTTAAGGCATTAACCGATAAACTTGGTGCAGAAAATGTCTTCTATACCCCTGGTTGCCCGATTGTTCCTGGTGTATATTCGGATCCCCAAATTATTGATCCGGCAAATTTATTTCATTATGAAAATGGGAAACTTAAAAAAGGTCTTCGAGCCGAATACTTCGCAAATTCCAGGTTTGAAGGATCACCTAAATTTGTTCAGACAGATTCAAAAATTGATTTTTATTGGACAAGGTCCCCAATTAACCAGTCCGTTGAAGATCAATTTTCGGTTAGGTGGAGTGGTCTATTAATTCCTTCGCATTCAGGTTCATGGCAATTTGGAGGTAATGTAAAGTTATTAATTGACAACAAACCTGTCAATACCTCTCCAGTGAGCCTTGAAAAGGGTCATAAGTATGAAATTACGGCTGAACTTAGCGTCGCCTACTCGTCCTATTCCAATATTATTGAACCCTCAGCAATGCTTTCATGGGCTGAGACTTCGCGTGATTACCATAAAGAAGCGCTTGACGCAGCTGCCAAATCGGACGCAGTAATCTTCTGTGGTGGCATTTCCGCTGAACTTGAAGGCGAAGAGATGCCTTTAGAGATTGATGGTTTTTCGCATGGTGACCGGACACATCTAAACCTTCCAAAGATTCAGGAAGATTTACTAAAAGACCTTCAAAAGTCGGGAAAACCCATCATATATGTAAACTTTAGTGGCAGTGCAATGGCCCTGAACTGGGAAAATGAAAACATTCCGGCAATTGTACAGGCTTTCTATCCAGGCGAAACAACAGGGACAGCCCTTACCAGGTTGCTTTTCGGAGAGTTTAATCCATCGGGCCGGTTGCCGGTAACCTTTTACAAATCAGAGAAAGATATTCCTGATTTTTCAAATTATGATATGCAGGGACGGACATACCGCTATTTTAAAGGAGAACCCCTGTACTCATTTGGGTATGGCCTGAGTTATACTACTTTCGAATACAGCAATCTGACAATAACAAAGACTCAAAATACAGCCGAAACAACAAAATCTAATTTCCCTGTAGTTGTAAGTGCAGAAATAAAAAATACTGGAAGTAGAGATGGTGAAGAGGTAGCACAACTATACCTTTCAAACAAAACTTCAAAAGATTTAGTACCGTTTGTTGCCTTAAAAGGTTTTAAGCGGGTATTTTTAAGGAAAGGTGAAGTTCAGACTGTAACCTTTTCTTTGAGTCCGGAAGATTTTTCAGTTACAAATGCTGATGCACAACAAATTATCGATCCTGGTACCTTCAGGATTGCTGTAGATGGGAAGGCTCCCGGTCAGAATTCATTGGCAGATACCATTTCACTTACGGGTAAGCCGGTGATTGTTGAATAAAAATCTATTGACCAAATCCATATACAAGGTGAGGAATAAATGATAAAATTCTTGGGCTTGCTTACATTGTTTGTTGCATCTTTTTCGATTTCTGCAGAGGGCCAGAATAAGTTAAAGAATTTGCAAAACACTGAACATGCAAAGTCATCAGATTCAACCTTTAACGGTTTTGTATTTCCCCCTCATGACAGTATTCTCCATATAAATATGGGTGTTATTGAGTTGATAGGTCCGTATCCATTTAAAAATAAAAGAGAAGAAAGGAAATACAATCAATTTGAAAAAGATGTACTGAAGACATATCCACTTGCGTTAATCGTTGGAAGTGAATTAAAGATTGTAAATGCCCAACTCGAAAGCAGCTACACGGATCTAAAAAGAAGAAAAATTTACATTAAATGGTACGAGAAGTATGTTTACAAAACGTATATCGATTCGCTTAAGTCCCTTAATGTGCAACAGGGGCGATTGCTGCTTAAACTTATTCACAGGGAAACCGGAAAGACACCCTATGATCTTATCAGGTCATACCGGGGAGGATTTCAGGCTGTTTTATGGCAATCACTTGCTTTAATGGCTGGGGCTAACCTAAATTCAACTTATGATGCCGAAGAAAATAAAATGATAGAACATATAATTCAAAGGTATAAATCCGGAGAGTTTAATTAAAAAAATACTATTTTCGCATCTATAATAAACTTGTTTAAATTTTTTACAAACATAATACATTAGTGAATTATGGATCTCTCAGTCAAATTACAAAGTAAAAATCCGATCTTTGATACTTCCCTGTCATTTCTACCTACTAGCCTGACTCACAGGGATATGTTAACAAAGTACGAAAAAATTCCTACTTATATTTATTCGGAAAGTTCTGTAGCATCCGTTGCAGTTGCGGCAGAGGTCGCCGCTACTATCAGAGAAAAACAAAAAAAAGGCGAAAAATGTGTGCTTGGTCTTGCCACTGGTTCTACGCAGATTGAAATTTACACTGAACTTGTGAGGTTACATCGGGAGGAAGGGTTAAGTTTCAAGAATGTGATAACATTTAATATAGACGAATATTATCCTATTTCGGCACATTCGTTTCAGAGTTACCATCATTATATGCGTACTCATTTGTTTAATCACATTGACATAAATCCCAAGAACATTCATATTCCGGATGGTACTATTGTGCTGGAAGAGGTTCATGACTACTGTCGTGAGTATGAAAAGAAAATTGAAGAGGCTGGAGGTATTGATTTGATGTTGCTTGGTATTGGCAGAACCGGTCACATTGGATTTAATGAGCCGGGATCAGCACGTAATACACGGACACGCATCATCACGCTTGACACTGTAACCAGGCAGGAGGATGCCAATCAGTTTCAGGGAATAATAAATGTACCACGTCGCGCAATTACTCTGGGGATTGACTCCATTCTTCATGCACGCAAGATTATCCTTAGTGCCTTTGGTGAATATAAGGCAAGAGTGATTCAAAAAGCCATTGAGGAAGAGCCTGACAGTCTGATCCCCGCATCTTTTATTCAACTGCATCCAAATGCAAAATTTATTATTGACAGTGGAGCCTCAACACAATTAATAAGGGTTAAGACTCCATGGTTACTGGATAGTCTGGATTGGACGGATGACCGGTTAGTTCGTAAGGCCGTTTTGTGGCTTTGCGGACAAACTAAGAAACCCATCTTAAAACTTACAGGTAAGGATTATAATGATTATGGCTTAAGCGATCTTCTTGCAATTGTAGGAGCTCAATACAAGATTAACATTAAAGTCTTTAATGATCTGCAGCATACAATCACAGGCTGGCCGGGAGGAAAGCCAGGTGTGGAGGATACCTACAGGCCCGAACGTGCAGAACCAGTCAGAAAAAGAATAGTTATTTTCAGTCCGCATCCGGATGATGATGTAATATCAATGGGGGGGACTCTTTTGAGATTAGTTGAACAGGGTCATGATGTTCATGTTGCCTACCAGGTATCCGGAAATTATGCTGTTTCCGATGAATATGTTACACGTTTTCTCGATTTTCATCACGAGTACATAGAGTATTATGATAAAAATAATGAAAAAGCTAAAGAACAGGAACAAAAGGTCCTTTCGTTCATTAAAAACAAAAAAGAAAATATTGTTGATATACCTGAATTAAAAACTGTTAAAGGTCTTATTCGCAGAATGGAAGCGCGTTCAGCCCTAAGGTATTTTGGAATTCCTGAAAGCAATATTCATTTCCTTGATCTTCCTTTCTACGAATCGGGCGGTAAGCTAAAGCTACCAATCAGTGAAAAGGATGTAACTATAATTATGAATCTTCTGAATGAAGTAAAACCCCACCAGATATTTGCTGCCGGAGATCTTGCTGATCCGCATGGAACCCACCGTGTTTGTCTTGATGCTATCTTCATTGCCCTTGAGCAGGTAAAGACTAAAACATGGATGAAAAACTGCTGGGTCTGGTTATACCGGGGAGCCTGGGCTGAGTGGGAAGCAGACGAGATAGAAATGGCAGTGCCAATAAGTCCGATTGAACTCACGAGGAAGCGTGAAGCTATCCTGAGACATCAATCACAAAAGGAGGGTGCAATGTTTATGGGCGAAGATGACCGTGAGTTCTGGGAACGTGCAGAACAGCGGAATCGTGCTACTGCCCACTTGTACGACGAATTGGGCATGGCCGAATATGAAGCTATGGAAGCGTTTGTAAAGTATTATCCTTGAAAATAAAAATCAGCCTGAAAAGGATCACACAATTTTCAGCCGTGATTTCTAATTTAATCCGACGACAAATCTGCAGATCAATAGTGATTCTGCAGATTTTCGTTGTTACAGGATGCCTTGCAGTAAATCCCCAAATTAAAGAGTTTCGTGGAGTCTGGATTGCGACAATAAACAATTTAGACTGGCCATCAGCACCGGGACTTCCTGTTGAAGAACAAAAAAGGGAATTAAAAGAACTTATCGAAAGCATTGAAAAGCTTAACCTGAATGTTGTGATCTTTCAGGTCAGACCTGCTGCTGATGCATTTTACAAATCAGAAACCGAACCCTGGTCCTATTTTCTGACTGCCAGGCAGGGATCTGCACCCTCCGCCTTTTTCGATCCGTTGCAATATGCCATAGACGTTTGTCATTCCAAAGGGATGGAATTGCATGCATGGTTTAACCCATTTCGTGTTCGGAATCTCGGGTATTACGTACTCGATCCGCATAGTTTTGCTGCTAAACATCCTCAGTATATTCATGAATACGATCACAAGCTGTTCCTGGATCCAGGCTACCCGCAAGTGAGAGAATATGTAAACAGGGTAATTATGGAAGTCGTCAGAAAATATGACATCGATGCAGTACATTTTGATGACTATTTTTATCCCTATCCTGTGAATGGTGTTAAATATCCGGATATGAAAACATTTCGTCAATATGGAAAGAGTTTTTATCCCAAAGGACTGGCTGACTGGCGAAGGAATAATATTAACCAGTTTATTGCCTCGGTTCATGATAGCATAAAAACTGTTAAACCTAATCTAAAGCTTGGCGTTAGTCCCTTTGGAATATGGAGAAATGAAAGAGACGACCCAAACGGTTCACCAGGAGCCAGAGGAACAAGCTCATACGATGATTTGTATGCAGATGTTTATCATTGGTTATCCAATGACTGGATTGACTATGTAATACCTCAGATCTACTGGGAGCAGGGAAACAGGTTTGGAGATTTTGAAGCGATGGTCAGATGGTGGAATGATCACAGTTTTGGTAAACCTGTTTATGTTGGGCAAGCCTTATTCAAGTCGACTGGTGAGGATAAGGTATTTTCTAATCCAATGGAAATCACTGAACAAATCGGTATAATCAGGAAATTCGACAAAATAGGAGGCTTTTCTCTTTACAGTGCTTCGCATCTTGCCAGGCTTTCTGACAAGGCCTTTCATGAACTTACGTTGAGTCTTGCTCCGCCAAGGGAAGAAATTCCCAGGATGGAAGTTCTGTCAAATAATCTTGAAAATCTTAGCCAGGGGCTTGCAGACCCTAAACGTGATAGGATCATAATGGCAGAAAAGAGATCGCTCTCAGACTCACTAAATATTTTATATAAATCCTTCATAAACCAAAATCTTGAGGTTCCTGAACAATTTAGTATTATCAAATCAAATGAAGGTCGGGAAATTTCATGGAATTTGAACCATTCTACTGAAAAACATGATTTTATTTTTGCTGTCATCGTTTTTGAACGTAATAAAGGAGGTGGATACAAGAGAAAGATATTATCCACTTCAGATCAAAAGAAATTATTTATATCCCGAAAATCAGACATTAACCCGGCCCGCGTGATGTTTTCTGTCATCTCAATCCAAAAAAACGGTATGCAAAGTGCATTTTCAAAACTGTTCAGGATCAGAGGAAAGAGAATAATTTATATTTGACCTGAGATATCTTTTTTTAATACCTTTGACCATTCCATTTCGTGTAACCGATTAATCTAACTATTCATCTCCCGTGATAAACTTAATTAAAGACAGGTTTCAATGGCTGGAGGTATGGTCCCGGTTTAGAACAGGTGATCAGGATGCCTTTGGTGAAATCTACAAGGAGTTTATCGACAGGCTATTTGCCTATGGATGTAAAATAACTCATGACCATGAACTTGTAAAAGATTGTATTCAGGATATATTTGTTGACCTTCAACGGCTCAATCCTAATCTTCATCACGCAGAATACATCGAATTCTACTTGTTAAAATCGCTGAAAAACGCAATTATACACAGGCTTACGGAAAATAAACGCAGTGATAAACTGTCAGTTGATGACATGACTGTTTTTGATCTAAAGTTTAATATTGAACAGGATGATTTCGATCAGGATTCAGACCGGCTTCGGGCAGAGAAACTCAAAAGCATCCTTCAAACGCTTGATCCTCAAAAAAGGGAATTACTTTTCCTCAAATTCAGCACAGGGCTTAATTATGTTGAAATCGGCCAGCTATTAAAGATGAATCCCGATACAGTAAAGAAGCAGGTTTACCGTACTCTTGATCATCTCCGCAACAAATATGGAAGTCAATTAATGGAATTGCTGATGATTAGGGTAAAGGGGAGAGAACAATAAATGAAAGAATGAAGGAATCCAATTAAAATACTGAATGAGAATCCCGGTAAAACTAACATGTATTTAGACGCATTAAATTGCGTCTCTACAGCTGATATACCGTTGCACAAAAATAAATTTCCACAAATCTGTCCCTTTTTTCATTTATCATACTCTTAGGAATATAAACCAGAAAAAAATGACCCCTTTTGATCAAAAATTCATAGAGAACCCGCTGTTCCTGCAGTGGGTATTCTATTCTAATCCAATGGTTGAAACCTACTGGGGAAACTACATAAATGAAAATCCGGAAGAAAGTAAGCGATTGCTTGAACTCAAAATGCAACTTACAGACCTCCGGTTTTCCGATGACCGATTGTCAATCCATGAAAAAGAGGTGCTAGAGAAACGGATAACCTATGGAATCAAACGTGAAATTAAACAAAAGAACCGTCGATTAATCCTTGAAATTTTTTTCAAATATGCTGCTGTAGCCTTGATTTTCATGATTATAGGTGGCTTACTTGTATATTTCAATTTAGGAAAAGAAAATACATATCATGAATATGCAAAACAGACAATTCCTGCTTCATCACTAAGTCAGGGCCCGGTTCTAATTACTTCGAGAGGGGAAAATGTAAGTCTGAAAAAATCAAATTCAACTGTTGATTACTCAAAAAGCGGGTTGGTGGTTTTAAATAGTGATTCGGTACTTAACACAACTGAAGATGTCCTGAATATAATGAATCAACTGCTTATTCCTTATGGAAATCAATCGAGGATCGTGTTGGCTGATAACACGGTAGTCTGGTTAAATGCAGGTAGCCGGCTGGTTTATCCAACTCAATTCAAGGATAAAACCCGAGAGGTATTACTATTTGGAGAAGGTTATTTTGAAGTTACAAAAAATCCTGATAAACCATTTATAGTCAAAACATCAAATCTGGATATTAAAGTTCTTGGGACCAAATTTAACATTTCGAGCTATGCTGAGGATAATGTGATTCAAACCGTTCTAAAAGAAGGAATTGTAGCGGTGAGGAGAAACGGGGCAGGACTTTTTGAGAGCGACATTTTAATGAAACCCAACCAAATGACAATATTTGACAAAACCACAATGAAAGCAAAGGTAATGGAAGTGGATGCCAATTATTATACATTATGGACTAAAGGACTGATTAGTTTTGAAGAGGTTGATTTTGCAAGGGTAATTAAGAAACTTGAGCGGTTTTATAATATTTCAATTAACTTTTCAGATCCGCAAAAACAGATTATTCGTATCAGTGGTAAACTTGATTTAAAGCACGGCAGGAAGGAGGTGATGGAATATCTGGAGAAAGTATCAATGTCCAGATTCGAACAAATAAGTGACAATCAGTATACTATAAGGTAAAAACAAAAAAACCGGAAAATGGTGGAACATTTCCCGGTTTCAATAAACACCAAATAAACTTAGTATTTATTCATTCTTCAATTCAAAAGTATGCAAAAAAAATGGCTAATTGGCATTCCCGACCGGGAAAGTCAAAAAAAACTTTGGAAAATTATGAAATTGACCATTGTATTACTCATCGGTTTTATGATGACTGTATCAGCTGTGAACACCTATTCACAGAAGACCCGGCTTGATATCAACTTGTCGAATACGGCAATTAAGGGCCTGTTTGAATATATCGAGCAGAACAGTGAATTTGTTTTTCTCTATAGAAGCGAAGATTTCAACATTGCCAAAAAGGTAAATGTCGATTTAAAAGATGCCACAATCAACCAGATCCTGGATGAGGCATTGAGCGGGGAAAAGGTTGTTTATGATATCTATGAACGACAGATTGTCATCCGAAAAGCAGAAAATCTGCCTGCCAATACCCAGCAAATTCAAAAGAAAGAGATCTCCGGTTCAGTTAAAGATGGGAATGGCCTCGCTTTACCCGGGGTTAGCGTAGTGGTTAAAGGTACGACTATCGGCACGATTACTGATGCCGACGGAAAATTCAAAATATCGCCTCCTGCAGATTCAAAAATACTTATGTTTTCGTTCATTGGAATGAAAACTATGGAAGAGCTGATCAATGCTCGCACAGTTATCAATGTAAGTCTGATCCAGGCAAATTTAGGATTGGATGAAGTGGTTGTTACCGGAATGGGTATCCAAAGGGATCGCAAATCTTTGGGATATGCGATAAGTAAAGTGGTTGGTGCCGAATTGGTAGAGGCCGGAACTCCGACTAACCCTATCCTTTCATTATATGGCAAAGCTGCGGGAGTTACAATTCGTCAAACTGCATCAGGGCCTACGGGGGGAATAAATGTGAATATCAGAGGTGCTGCAGGTTTGCAGGCTGATGCCAAAACAAGACCATTGTTTGTAGTTGACGGAGTTCCGATTTTTGATGAAAATACAGGGATTAATACAAATAATTATGATTATGGGACTGGTATCAATGATATAAATGCCGATGACATTGAATCGATGGAAATCCTAAAAGGCGCTAAAGCATCGGTTTTATATGGTGGTGTAGGGGCGAATGGCGTTGTATTGATTACTACGAAATCAGGGAAAGGCGCTTCGGGCAAAGTGGATGCCAATGTTTCGTATCAAACAACAGTTGAGCAACCTCTGACCTATATCGATTTTCAAAACCAATACGGAAGCGGAGCAAATATCTATGATGTAAAAAAAATTAACGCCGGGGATCAATACCCTGTAGCAAATTATTCAAGCCTTAATTTTGGTCCGGCTTTTGACCCAAGCCAGCAACGCATTTGGTGGGATGGGAAAGCTCGTCCATATGTTGCAAGGCCAAATAACTATAATTTTCTTTTCAAAAATGGGGCAAGCAGTGAGGTTAGTGCTTCCATTTCGAAAAGCGGGACTTTTGGAAATTTGCGTTTCGCCTTTACAAATTATGGGTTCAATGGTTTCGTGGATAATTATGACCAAAACAAGAATACCTTTAGTTTTGCAGGTACTTTTAAATTCACAGACAAATTAACGGTCGAGACTTCAACAAATCTCTATAAGATTGTGACCCATAACAGGCCGTCAAATACCATTGGCTTTTTTGTGAATGGTGTATCCAGAGATGCTCCTTTTCAGGAGTTTATAGACAATAAGGATTATCTTTATAACGAGCCGGGGGATAAAAATTTCGGTTACCCAAAAGATTTCGATACAGCACGTTATCCCACAGGATACTATGCACTAGGCAATTATTCCGGTACTATATGGAGTCAGCATAACAATATTGCTACGGACGATAAAATGCACCTTATTACTACCGTAAAACCGACATACCATATTACAGATTGGTTAACGGTAATGGGGCAAGCCAGTCTTGATTATACAAACACCGATTTTACTTCACGAAACAGAGAAACTCAGATTTACCCAAACCTGGTTGGTGGATATTATGGGTTTAGCCGCAGAAATACTCAAATAGAGGATTACAAGGGTATGGTTAGCTTCCTGAAAAGCTATATCGATAATAAACTTGATGTTGCAGCTTTTATCGGAACCGAGTATAACAAGGTCTCCGAAAATTCACTTGGTGTTTCAACTGCTAATGTGGGATCAGCTTCAGGATTTATTTACCCGGGATGGTATAATCTTAACAACCAAAACCCGGCAGGTTGGCCAACATCCCAGAATATGGACAAAGTTAGAAATAACTCGTATGGGTATGACTCTCAGTATGGAGTTTTTGGTAGTGCAACTTTAACATGGGATCAGAAGTACACTCTGGAATTAAGTGCGCGAAATGATTGGTCATCATCACTTCCTCCGAACCATAACTCGTATTTTTATCCGGGTTTAGCCTTTACATGGAATGCTACAGAAATTTTACAAAAAGTCATTCCAGCGTTGCAATTTGGAAAGTTCCGTACCTCCTGGGCTGATGTCGGACGTGCTGCCCCATCCCGGTATTATGCTTACCAAAGTTATAGCGCCGGGCTGATAAGCGGAACGAATGCACAATCAGTCTCTTCTCAGTCGTCACTTTTTGCCGGGGATTTAAAACCTGAACGCAAACGGGAAATAGAATTTGGAACAGAAATGTCCTTTTTGAAAGGCAATCGTCTTGGAATTGACTTCTCTGTCTACTCAAATAGTGTATATGACCAGATTATGTCTGTCCCATTATCACAATCTACAGGTGCATCCGAAATTCGGATTAACGCCGGTCAAGTCAATAACTGGGGATATGAATTACAATTAAAGGGCACCCCCATCCTATCTAAAGATTTCCGCTGGGATTTAACATTTAATACCGCTAATCAATTTTCGAAGGTAATTAAACTTTACCCGGGAATAAAGGAAAAAAATGTTAGCGGAATGAGGGGTCAGGTTTATGTAAAAGCTATCGAAGGAGAACGTATTGGTAATATTTACGGAACAGCTTTAAAGTTAGATCCTAATGGAAACCGAATCGTTTCTACTTCCGGCGCATCATATTCCCTTGTACAGGGGAGTAGCACTAAAATAGGGAATGTTTTTCCAAATTTTGTCGGAGGTTTTAATACATCTTTCCAATATAAAGGGTTTAGGCTGTATGCCCACATGGACTATAGCTTTGGGGCATCGATGTATTCCGAAACTAACCAGTGGCTTTATGACAACGGGACTTCAAAACAATCGCTAAACCATCGCGACGAGGCGCACGGCGGTATCGCTTATTATATCAAATCAGATGGGGCTTACACGAAATGGAGTCATAACACACCAACACCTAACGGAGAACTCCTTTATCATGATGGGCTCATTCTTCCTGGTGTACAGGAGGTTACAGATGCTGGTGGAAATGTTACCGGTTACCGACCAAACGATGCAATTGCACCTGTAAGTAGTTACTATGCTGGTTTTGTAAGTTGGGCTGGTGAAGCAATCAATGCCATTGACCTGAAGTATAAAAATGATTATATCAAATTAAGGGAGATCGCTTTATCCTATACCGTTCCCCAAAAGTTTATAAAGAGGCTGAAAGTAACCAATTTAACAGTGAGCGTTTTTGGACGCAATA
>CAINLJ010000250.1 GCA_903850335.1 uncultured Bacteroidia bacterium
AAAGTCAGGATTTTCATAACCGCATGGTTAACGACATGCGGAAAAAATGGAAAGTAACTTCAAGTTTCTGTCATCTGAATATCCAATCTTGTCCAAACTTGGGCTTATTCCCAAAAGCCTTAACAAGAATATCTCCAGTTAGACCTTCAAAATTTATGCATCAGGAATTTCCGGTTCAACTAATTTTTTCAACTTTTCCAAAGAATCCTGCCATCCTAAATAACACATCTCAGTCGGTATAGCCGAAGGAATGCCTTCCTGTGTAATCTTAATCTCCGTACCACATAAAACTTTTCTGAGCCAAACCGATGTAACCATCTCACCAGGTAAATTCGGGTCGTCAAATTGGTCATTATATTTAAGAAATTCATTAGGCTTCAATTCCAGGTAGGTGCCACCGAATGAGTTTCCGTTTCCTGTTGAAAAATTGATAAAGGACATCCGGTAGGTACCGCCAGGTCGCACATCCATGCTATTAACAACACATAAAAATCCATAGGGTGGAATCCACGACGCCATAGCAATCGGATCAGTAAATGCACGGTAAATCTTTTCGGGTGAAGCATTGATAACCCGGTGTAAGGATACACTATTTGTTTCCATATTACTTCGGATTATTGATTAGGGTCCTGACTTGCAAGGTTAAACATCCAGCGAATTCCAAATCGGTCCTTGCAGGTTCCCCAATAACCCCAGAATTCATCGTGAGGTGCAACGCAGTCAGTTCCCGACTCGGAAAGTTCATTAAATAATCGGTCAGTCTCTTCCTTGGTATCGGGAGTTAAGCTGATGCTTATATTGTTGCCTTCGATCAGTTTGTGTCCCATGCTTTCCAGCACGTCCGTTGCCATAATTTCTGTCCCACCAAGAATGGGTAATGCAACATGCATTATTTTGTTTTCTTCAGTTTTAGTAAGCTCGGGCATGCCTGGTTGAGCCGGGATGTCCTTCATTCTCCTTAGAGGAGTAGAAAATTCTGATTTGAAAACTCTTTTGTAAAAGTTAAAAGCTTCTTCAGCGTTTCCATTAAAGTTAAAATAAATTGATACCTGTGCCATGATGATTTATGTAGCTTTTATTAATCGTGTCTACATATAATGCAAAAGTCATTAAATTGTTCACTTCGTATTTATTTAACTATTTGGATTCGGGACGAATAGATTTGAAGAACAACTTTCGAAGCAGAGCTGGATCAGACCATCCACGGACTACTGTATTCACGCGTGAGCCATTTCGGGTCACCGGTACCTCCGGTGAATTCGTATTTGGCAGGATCCCATGTAAAATGGGCATGGTGGTAATAACTCTGGTTCATGAGGTGGCAGCAGATGGCGCTATGGGCACCCTCAATCTCACTTGTAACAGGCTTCTTGCGGCTCTTGAGGCACTCCATGAAATCGTTTATATGACTTTTGCTTTTGTAAAGTTGAATCTTTGCATTTTGAAGGTAGGCCAGTTCCGCTTTCTTCACCTCGTCAGCACATTTAATTTTATTCTCTTTTTTCTGGACATCTGTAAATTCGGCAATGGTTTTACCTTCAACGATCAGCACAAATTGGCCCCTGTTTACCTTTACCTCTCCTTTTGAACCAAAGAAATGAACGCCGAAGCCGTCGCTCTTATGCTCAAGTTTAATGCCGTTAGAATATACAAATTTGCATCCGGAAGTCGCCTTTTCATCCGCAGGAGGAATGACTTCCACTGGGCCGCTGTTGTCCATTCCCAGTCCCCACTGTGCAATATCGAGATGGTGTGCTCCCCAGTCGCCGACACCACCGGAGCCATACTCCTTGTAAAGTCTCCAGTTTGGGAAAGAATCATGCACACCGCGCGGACTAAGAACAGAATTATAGGGACGATGCGGCGCGGGACCACACCACATCTCCCAATTTAATCCAGGCTCTATTTGTTCTTCAGGAAGATCGCATGGAATACCGGGTGTCCCGAAGCTGCATTCGACATGACTAATTTGTCCAATCACGCCATTTTGTACAAGTTCACAGGCGACGCGGAATTCGTTGCTCGAACGCTGCATGGAGCCCGTTTGCAGGATCCTGTTATTCACCTCTACAGCCTTCATCACTTCGACCGCTTCGTGGATATTGTGAGTCAGAGGTTTCTCACAATAGACATCTTTTCCAGCCCGAAGTGCGGCAAGCATCGGAATGGCGTGCCAATGATCAGGAGTAGCAATGACGACAGCATCAATATCTTTGCGGTTGATGATCTCCCTGAAATCTTCGTAGGCCTTACACTCATCGTTTTTGTAAAAATCGTTTGCAATTTTTTTATAATGTTCCCGGCGTGTAGTATCCACATCACAAACAGCAACAATCCGTGTATCGTGTCGCCCTATGAAATTGCGCATCAGTCCACGCATTTGCGTTCCCATCCCAATCAGGCCAAGGTTAACGATGTTGTTTTTTTTGGAATTTGGCCAGCCACACGATTGAAGGATAAGTGGAGCTGCCACAGCGGTCGCTGAGAGAGTCTTAAGGAATTTTCTGCGTGAATTTTGCATGCTGAAAGTAGTTAAATGATTAAACTGTTATCTTCGATTGGGTGGAACCGATCCTGTCAACCATTTTTTTCCAGGACGTTCAACACCGATCTTTACCCCAATTTTCAGGTGTATAAAACTTATTAAAAATTTCACGGGATTAATAAATCAACGGGCAATTTACTGGTCCCTGTGTTTGTAAATGAGTTTTGACACAAAAAACGGGATTAAATTTTAAAGGACAAAATATTTTTTTCGGGATCAATGAATTTTGAATAATCCTATGAAAGGTTTAACCATCAAATAATAGGGTAGTGGAGACCGGAAACTCTGTTTTTTGCCCCGATCGGGCATCGGCATAATTCAGACTCAGATAAGACGAATGCATTCCGCCGGCCTCTGACTCACATCTCCCCCAAATGCCTAATGACAATTAAATCTGCAATTAACTTCCCTGTAAGAGCTTAACAACAATAACCCCGGGTGAGGTTTGCCTGATATCCGGGGTAAGAAATAAACGGATTTCTGCAAATCTCTATTTATTGGATACAAATTCAATTTTATACCCTTCCCCGTAATTTTTTAATCAGAAGCTTATTCTATCCACCAATTTCTGCCTTAATTCCATATGCTGCGAATTGCGCAATAGCTCTGAAAAGGGTTTCATTGTCTGGCTCCAGGAATGGTTCAAAATCATCATGTTTACCCAGTTTACTGTATTTGTGTTGGGCAATTTTATGATAAGGAAGGAGGTGGACCTCCTTTTTATCGCCTGCAAGTCTGGCAATGAAGGCGGCAGTTTGCTCGATATTCTGATCGGTATCGTTTACCCCTCCGATGATTGGAATTCGAATAATGATGTGAGCCTCCTTTTCGGAAATAGCTTTTAGGTTTGCTAGTATCCTCTCGTTTCCGGCCTTTGTCCACTCCAGATGTGATCCGGCATCCATCATCTTTAAATCGTAAAGAAAGAGGTCGGTCCGTTTGGCCACTTCGAGGATAATATCGGTGCTTACGTTCCCGGCTGTATCAACAGCACGATGAATTCCTCTTCTCCCGCATTCATCAAGTAGCTCGACCAACATTTTAGAATGTAACAGGGGTTCGCCCCCTGAAAATGTAACACCTCCGCCCGATTGGTCGAAAAAGATCCGCTCTTTTTCGATGGTCTCCATTATTTCGGAAACCGACATCTGTTTACCTGACATTTCAATGGCTTTAGTCGGGCATACCTCAGCACATTTGCCACACACCGAACACAAATCACCATCGGTTATAATGCCTTTGTGGGTTAAGGTGATTGCTTTTTCAGGGCAGGAATCAACGCAGGTGCCACAACTGATGCATTTGGCAGGGGCGTACATTTTTTCGACCTTATGTGAAATGCCTTCCGGGTTGTGACACCAGGCACACTGAAGGTTACACCCTTTAAAAAAGATTACGACGCGGATACCCGGACCATCATTTATAGCATACCGTTTTACATCAAAAATTAAACTTTCTGACATTGCATTAAATTAAAATGAATCATTTTCGGTCCGTTCGATTACCTCCTGCTGTAAATCGGCGTTCATATCGTTGAAATAGTCGCTGTAGCCGGCCATACGTACCAACAAATCCCTGTAATCTTCTGGGCAAGCCTGAGCTGCCAATAGGGTAGCGGTATCGACAATATTAAATTGGATATGATGTCCGCCAAGGGTAAAATAACTCCTGATGAGCTGACCAAGTTTTATGATATCAGCTTCTTTGCGTACCAATCCCGGCAGAAACCTTTGATTCAGCAGTGTCCCCCCTGTTTTGACATGATCTATTTTGGTTAGTGATTTTATAACGGCTGAAGGTCCCTTTGTATCGGCGCCATGCGAGGGTGATGTTCCGTCGGAAATTGATTTCCCTGCTAGCCGACCATTTGGTGTGGCCCCCATCACCTTCCCAAAATAGACATGGCAGGTGGTTGAAAGCATGTTTAGGTGGTATTTGCCTCCCGGCTTAATATTCGGTTTCCCGTCAATAGTATCTACAAGGTCATTGAATACTTTAACTGCTATTGCATCAGCATAATCATCATCATTGCCAAAAAACGGCGTCCGGTTAATGATTGTCTGGCGAAGCAGCTCCTCTTTATCGAAATTTTTTAGTACTGCGGTCAAGAGACGGTCAATGCTGAATGTTTTATCCTCGAAAACATGTTTTTTCAGCACGGCGAGGCTATCCGTAACAGTTCCAAGTCCGCAACACTGAATATAACTCGTGTTGTACCGGGGACCTCCATCGTAATAATCCTTACCGCGGCTGATGCAATCATCGATCACTACTGAGAGGAAAGGTGCCGGCGCATATTTGGCAAACATCCTGTCGATATAATTGCTCACGCGCATCTTCTGGTCTACAACATATTGCAACTGTCTCAGAAAAGCTGAATAAAGTTCTTCAAATGATTTAAAATTCAAGGGATTTCCGGTTTGGATACCAACCATTTTCCCCGAGACTGGATTAATTCCATTGTTGAGGGTGACTTCAAGGATCTTTGGAACATTCAGGTAACCGGTCAGCAGATAAGCCTCTTTTCCAAAAGCGCCCACTTCGATGCATCCGCTGCAACCCCCTTCACGTGCGTCAGATAGTGATTTTCCCTGACGCAGCAACTCGAGGATATAAATGTCGGGATTAAAAACCGAAGGATAGCCATGTCCCTGACGGATTACACGCGAGGCTGCATTTAAGAATTTGTCCGGCGTCTTGGCGCTAATGTGCACTGAATTACCAGGCTGCAAAATGTGAAGTTCCTCAATAACCTCAAGCATGATATACGAAACTTCACTGGTTCCGTCTGTTCCATCCCCTTTAACCCCTCCAATATTGATGTTTGTAAAATCATTGTAGGTGCCACTCTCACGAGCTGTTATTCCAACTTTTGGCGGTGCAGGATGGTTATTTACCTTGATCCAGAAACAAGATATCAGTTCTTTTGCCTGGTCTCTGGTAAGGCTTCCCGCTGCAATCTCTTTAGTATAAAACGGAGTCAGGTGTTGGTCGAAATGGCCAGGATTCATCGCGTCCCACCCGTTTAATTCTGTTATTGTTCCCAAATGGACAAACCAGTACATCTGTATCGCCTCCCACAGATTTCTCGGAGCATGTGCCGGCACCCACCGGCAAACTTCAGCAATTCTTAATAGTTCTGTAGTTCTTTGTGGATCAATTTCCTGAGTTGCTAGATATTCTGCCAATTGAGCATGACGTTCTGCAAAGAGAATCACCGCGTCGCACGAAATGTCCATTGCCTTCCATTGCTCTGCCTTGTCGGTTGCTTCAGGGTCATTGATATAATCGAGGTTTTTCAGGTTAGCAGCAATCTCCATTTTAAAATCGATCATCCCCTTACGATAGATCTTTCCGTCAAGAGCAGTATGGCCGGGGGCACGCTGCTCCATAAACTCAGTAAACAACCCAGCCTCATAGGCCGCCCTCCACTCATCAGGGACATGACTGAAAATGCGCTCTCGTTGGGTTTTACCCTTCCAATATGGGATAACCTCTTGTTCGTATAGGTCTATATCCTGTTGACTAATGGTATAAGGTTGCATATCACGCGTGTTCAACACATGAAAGTCTTCAACACTGTGACAGGTAAGTTCCGGAAACGTAGGGATACACTTTGGCCTGGAACCACGTTCGCCTACAATCAATTCTCCTTCACCAATATACAGTGTTTTCTTTTGGCAATGACCGAGAAAATTCATTGCCCGCAAAACAGGGATTGAGAATTTCCCATAGTTCTCCCTGTAGAAGGCGGTTTCGTGAAGTGCGCGTTCAATTGAAAGGGTCGGAGTGGTTACAACACTCAGATTTCTGAGTTTCCGGATTCGGACGTTCATTCCCGGATTGGATGCTTCGCCTTTGCACTCATAGAAATTACCCTCTGTAGAGGCTGGTCTTTCAGGAACGGTCGTATGGGGATTTATCTTTTCAAACATGAATACTCAATTAAATGTTATTTAATGAAAACAGAACCAAAGTTAGCGTGAATTTATCGCCGTTATTCGACAGCGAACCAAGTTGAGCAGGAAGAAGCGGCGAGGAGAAAAAATTCAGTTATAGAACATCAGGCACTCGAACAAGCGTCTGTAACTTTTAATCAGGGTCGGAATATATATTGGTGTTACCATCATTCCTAAAGCATGTTAGACAAAACCATCAAACGGTCAGCACGGAAAGAAGACAGGACAAAATTACAATAAAATTAAAATTAAATATTCAACTTTTCATTTGTTTAGAGTGAATAAAAACAATTGTGCCAAATCAGTTTTTCCTGAGCCATGGTGAATGCAGACGAAAATTATTCTTTTCTCCACTCGGCTTCGGCGTCTGCAATGCTTTTAGGCTTTGGTTTTCCAAGTAACTCGTATCCAGAATCAGTTACCAAAAAATCTTCTACATTGCGGAGGCCTCCAAATGCTTTGTAGGTTTCTACTCTATCGTAACTGGTATAGACGCTGTGGAAGTTTGTTTTTTCCATTGTTCAATCAGTTCAGGGCTAAAATAGATCCCCGGTTCGATTGTAAAAACAAATCCTGACTCGAGCTTCCGTCCCAATCTCAGTGATTTCAATCCAAATTGTGTGCTTTTAGCCTCGCCTGAATAACTTACGTGCACCTCGACCAGATCTTCCATGTCGTGCACATCCAACCCCATCATACGACCCAGTCCGCAAGGGAAAAACAAGGCATATGCCCCATTAATAAGCGGATCCTCCACATTTCCCTTCATTAAACCAAGATCTTTCAATCCACGTATGATTACCCTTGCCGTTTCTTTTGCTTTTCCCGGGACAATTTTGAGCCATTCGAAAGGCTTTATCTTGTCTTCCTCACGGTAGGGTGGCAAAAAATGAACGACTCTCCCTATGGAAGAAGATTCTGCCAATAACACTATCAGTTTAACAATATCCTCTGTTTTGGTAACACCCACCTGAAGAGATTGATTCGCAATTGTTGGCTGAGGTCCCATCCATACAATATCTTCAACGGTAAGATCAATCCCTTACCAACTGATTTACGCAACTTTTCCCGACACTCAATGTAAATCTCTTTTTCTTTAAAAGTATAGGAATCAAACCTAATATATTGTTTATTATTACTTTAGGATTAAATAGATAAGCTTGTACCATTTGAATAGTTCGGCTAAAAGGATGAAAAATCAATAAAATATTTCACGTCTGGTGGCTGCTTTCATTTTGCACAATTAACACCTGACCAAATTGGGTATGATCACAACATCCAGTCCCAAGGCTAAGTGGGGTCATAACTGGACAGGGGCCGGGGGAAATAAAAATAAGATATTATGTTTCTAGTAATCTATTATTCATGCTAAGAATGAAATAAGATAGATGCTGCCAATAAATTGAATTCAAACTGGTAATTTGTAATTCTATTTCGAGTTGATTGTTGCACCTAAAAAAAGGGAAAGCCAGAATTTAATCTAACTCTCACATAATAAATAGGATTTCTCATTCGAATGATCTTCTATGTTTGTTTTCTTTTGAGCTACTTTGGATGTGCAATTGAATGGATAGAAAAGAGCTGCAAAATTTGGCCTTTGCAACTCTTTGATAATCAGTTGAAAATATCGGAATCGAACCGATGACCTTTTGACTGCCAAGGAAAACTTCAAAATCATATTGTATTGATTATGCAGCAGATAGAAATCTGTGAAATCGTACAACATTGCATTTTATAGCAATCATTTGCACTAAAAGGGCACTCCAGTATTTCGCTTCAAATTTTGTCAACATTGACAATTTTGCGGTCCGGATTATCCATTACCAATTAGTCATAACCAAACGAGCAAAAAACTCTTATATTTAAGGATGATAAGTATATATACAAAACAAGAAGAAGAAAACGAAATATTTTAATGATACATCGCGAATAATTGCGATTACATTTTGTTTTGTTTCTATAATGCATTATATTTGCTGCAAAATAGAAACGTATTGCTTAATGAATTACCTGGAGTTTAAAAATGAGATGTTTGATCTAGGTTGTTTCAGCATTAACCAGGTTTATGCATGGCAACCAAATTTCGATAGGAATAATTTCTTGCATTGGACAAAGAAAGGTTTGTTGGTAAGACTGAGGCAGGGTTTTTACACTTTTCCCGAGTACAAGAGTAAGCCCGATTTTAACTTGTATTTTGCCAATCGAATCTATCGGCCTTCGTATGTGAGCTTACATACAGCATTGGCATTTTACGGAATGATACCGGAGGCAGTAGTTCAAATCACCAGTGTAACATCACTTAAAACCGCTAATTTTAATAATCCATTTGGGGAATTCTCTTACAAAAGTGTACGCAATGAGTTGATGTTTGGTTACGACCTAAAGCCTATTGCCGATGGACGAACATTACAGCTTGCTAAACCGGAGAAGGCTCTCCTTGACTTGCTGTATCTCTATTTTTTTTATAATACCACGGAGGACTTGGAAGAGTTACGATTAGATGAAGATTTTATGCAAGTCGAGTTTAATTGGGAACTAATGCAAACCTATACTCTTCAGTTCAAAAATAAGGCACTTGAGAAAAGGGTAAAGTTATTATCAAACACGTATAAATCATGATACAACTGGAGCTACTTCAGAATTATTTTCCTTCTGAACAGCGGGGAAATGCTGCATTTCAGAAACATATATTGAAAGAGTATTTGCAATTATTGATACTTGATTTTTTATCAACGACCTCTTATGTTCGCAAAATTATTTTTAAAGGGGGTACCAATCTTCGATTGGTCAAGGGGATCGACCGATTTTCGGAAGATTTGGACTTTGATTGCAAAGACTTGTCAAAGGAGGATTTTATGGGGATGACGGATGCCATTCTGCAATTTCTGCAACGTAATGGCATAGGTGTTGAAGTTCGCGATAGGGAAAATGATAAATTAAAGGCATTTCGACGGAATATCCATTTCCCGGAATTGCTTTTTGGCCTGAGTCTGACCGGACATAAAGATGAACGATTCCTGATAAAGGTCGAAAGTCAGGATCAACAGATTAAATATACTCCGGTAATGACCAATATCAAGGGCTGTGGATTCTTTTTCTCATTTCCAGTGCCATCGAATGAAGTTTTATGCGCGATGAAACTTTCGGCTATGCTTTCACGGAAGAAGGGTCGTGATTTTTACGATGCGATGTTCTTGTTGGGGCAAACCAAACCAGACTATCACTTTTTGTATGAGCAAAGAGGCATTCATAATCTGGACGAACTTAAGTCTGCAGTTGCCGGGATACTGAAAACTGTAGATCTTAATAGAAAAATGAAAGATTTTGAACACCTGCTGTTTAATAAAGCAAAAGCCGCACGAATCCTTCGCGTTGGAGAGTTTATTGATAACCTGAAATAAGTTGACAATATGAAAATATTCAAATAATTTATTTAACATTGATAAACCATGATTGATTCGGGGCAGTCTTGAGTGGACAAATTTGTAAGCGAGTCCGCATATATCAGAGTGCAAGAAATATACGCCTTCAAACAAGCTGAAAAGAATCGACAACATTCCGATTTTAGGGTTACTGACAAGCATTACCTTAACCCAAAAGTGATAGCCAAATATATAAGTAAAGACCGTGGTTAGAAGAAGTTTGTCGTATTCCAAAAGGATTTTATTTTACCCCAAACTACGCAGTAAAACTACACAATAATGAAAAAAGAGCTACAAACTAATTGCAAATCTTTGAATTTCAAGTGGAGAATATCGGAATCGAACCGATGACCTTTTGACTGCCAGGGAAAACGTCAAAATCATATCATATTGATTATATGACATATAGAAATCTGCGAAATCGCATAATATCGCATTATATAGCAATCATTAGCACAAAAATGGCACTCCAGTATTTTGCTTAAATTTTGTCAATATTGACAATTTGGAGGAGGATAAGATCGTTGGATTTTCCACATTGTCAATTTCGATCTGAGACGGTATGAGATTACATATCATCCATAGATAAACCCTGGTATTCAAATGTATATCCTTTAAGTTGACTTTGTAAATTCCCCCCCTTTTCCTCCAATAAAGGTATGCTGATATTTTCTTTCTTGCGTTTGACTTCTGTAACCAAAACTACCTTTTCAAGATCATTAACAGCAATAATGTCAATTTCATTTTGATTTCCTTTCTCCCAGTAGGTTCCTATTGCCGAGTAAAGGTGCTGAGTTGCAAACTTCTCTGTAAAATATCTTTCCAATATTTTCCCGGAGTATGTTGGATAATCCCGCTCTACAATTGTTCTGAGGTATTCGAAATTTCCAATTTCGATGGCACTTTGGTATTTATAGATAAAGCGAAACCAGAAATTGAGAAAATTATCCACAATTGCATATTTAATATTCCGTCCCCCAGGTTTGGAAAACATGGGACGTACCTTTTGGATCAAATTGAAATCATTATCCATTCTTTCCAAGTATCCACCCACACTTATTTCCAGAATAGATTCAATTTCTGAACGGGACGTTTTTGATGATGCGATCAACGAAAGGATTGAAAAATAAGTGGCATAATCCTTCCCGAATTCTTCAATCAATACATTTCTTCCTTCATCGATAAAAAGGGAGTTTTCCCGGAACACTTCGTCCAATATCTTAGCCAATGTAAAAGCTTTTTTATTGACTAATAATTCAACATATTTTGCCACTCCACCAGTAAAGGTATAAAATGCCAATAAATCTTCTGCTTTAAACTTTGGATAGTTATCCGCAAGTATTTCTTTGAGCGTATTAACATTGAACGGTTTTAGGTGAATGCGTTCGGTGGCTCTGGCAAAAAGTGGTTCTTTGGAATTCTCAAAAATATTCTTCATCAAAGAATAAATGGATCCACAAAAGATCAGATTTATTTTACTCTTGTCTTTATAACTATCCCAGATATTCTGCATTTCACTGTAAACTGAAGGATTAACAGAATAAAATTCCTGAAACTCATCAATTATTAGTGTGAAATTTCTGGATTCAGATAATTCCATCAGGTATTGGAATAAATCTTTAAAATGGGTAATCAAGCCATAAGTTTTCACCTGAAGTTTACGTTCAATCTCTTCATTGAATTCTTCACAAATAAGAATTTCATTTTTCTTGGTTACAAATAGGTAAAGCGCAGTATCTTCATTCTCAAAGGCCTTTTTTAACAGACTAGTCTTTCCGATACGGCGGCGACCTACAACAACAGTCATTTGGGCATCCGTTGCTGATCGCTCTTTAATGGAACTCAAAAGTTTCAATTCATTCTCCCTGTTATAGAATCTCATAAAACTTATTTGTTTTTATTGTAACGTGCATTACTGTAATGTTTATTGCATTAATGCAAAAATACAATATTTATACAAGAATTATTACCTGAATTGATAAACTGTTTGCTAATTTTTTAGCGGTACTACACACTAAAACTACACAGTAATAAAAAAAGAGCTACAAATTAATTGTAACTCTTTGATTTTCAGGTGGAGAATATCGGAATCGAACCGATGACCTTTTGACTGCCAGTCAAACGCTCTAGCCAACTGAGCTAATCCCCCGAATTAATTTTAGAACTTAAAATCTCTTTTAGACATCGAACCGATGACCTTCCCGATTGTATCGGGACGCTCTAGTCCCGAATTTTCGGGAAGCTAATCCCCCGAATGAGGATGCAAATATAAAAAATAATTTCATCTGCAACGCTTTAAAACAATTCAATACAATTCAATATATTGACTTTGATGTCAAAATCTGGAGGAGAATTTTTGCCTTCCAGAATATTCCCTGCTAAGCGCTGCCTTTTTCATTTAATCAATATAAAATCTAAAGTGTACTCAACCAATGACAATTTTATACTCATTAAAGTTTTCATAAAAAGTCAAAATGATTGTAATCTGAGACTTATTTTACATAAAAGTCAATTTTACTCTTTGCTTCAACTTTTAATGGATCAAGGTATTTTTTCAAAATAGCCCACACCAAAGAAGGATCAACAGCATCATAAGCATGAATCAAACGGTTACGAAAACCGACAATCTTTTGGGTATTCTCAAGACTTTCATCAGGATCAAGAGTATTCAATTTATTTACAGCCTCGCCAATAATACCCAGTTGCCGTTCAACAGCACTTTGTGTTTTAAGATCATTTACATAATCAGAGTAACTGGTTATTGATTTTGTAAAATCCTCAATTAATTCGATAGCTTGAATAATATCAGACAAGTATTTTAGACCCTTTTCCGTCATAAATCAATACTTTAGTTGAATCAATACTCTTTCGTAGATATGGATTACGAATGGAGGAATCCGTTAATAAATCAACTTTTCTATGGAAAAAGAACTCTAAGGTGTCCCATAGGGAGAATAATTTCTCGCCTCTTTCAATAGGGTCAGGATCATTAATTTCCACAAGTAAATCGATGTCGCTTGAATTTGCATCAAACCTATCGTTTGTGGCTGAACCAAAAGCATACAAATATCTAACATTGTGATTTTTACACAAAGTCCGAAAATAAGATTTCTGTTTTGATATTTGGTCTTTAATAATCATTATTCAAAGATACATCTTTTCTGACATATAACAGCTTAAACTGAATTACCTTGGTTTCCAATTAGAAATAAACGAATTCTTGATGGTATTCCAGCAACTAAAATAGTACGAATTTAGCAATCAGTGGAGAAAAATAATCATTCATCTAACTGTTATCCCACCTGGAACCTTGCCAGCCACTTATTGTTCCTGCATTCTGGCATTTAGTACAAGACCAATAGATCTCATCGGTTTCGAATAAAAACTCACTATTAATGGTGCCAAAACACTTTTTCCTGAAACATCTTATCCCAGTATCGATGACGGATACTCCAAATCGGGTAGTGGATTCATCAATAACTAATGATATAAAACCTGCCATTTCTCTGGCTTCTTTGGGAATCCTTTCAGGAAGATCCCTGGTTTCATCCATAAAATTGGTCATGTTTAAGAGGTACTTGTTAAGTGGTGAAATATAATTCATCATGCCCTAGAATCCGGCAATACTCCATCCATCCCGGTAAGTACGGCGAAGGAATTTGTTGGCATCCGGGTCATCCGGAAACTTCAGGTTCTCTGCATCCCATTTCAATACCCTGTCGGGCACCCGAATAGCAACTGTACCCAGAAGAATAGCCTCTGTCATTGGTCCTGTCTGCCTGAAATGAGAGGCAGTCTTTGGACCACCAAGACATGCAACCACAAAGTTGTAATAATGGTTTTGAGGTTCAAGCTTGGGGGATTTATAATCTTTAAATTTACTCTCCGGCAGAAGAACAGGGATTCCGTTGTGCGGAATAAGCAAGGCCCCTTCTGTACCAACCAGCATTGAAGATTCTGCCGGATAATCTTTTCCCGGGTATAAGTCCATGATCTCTTTAGGAGGATAAAACTCTCCGTCGAACCATTCGAGCGGTAAAACATTTGCTTCGGTGAGATCGTTCCCGGGAAACATCCAGGTGATATGGTTGCTCTGCGGCCAGGTATCCGCTCTTCTTTCGGGAGAGTCCTTCCACGACCTTTGAACCTCTGCAATCACAGACAGAGGCGGTTTTAATCCGAGACCTTTCCATACTGGGTCAAAGATATGGCACCCAATATCGCCTGACCATCCCGTTCCGAAGTCCTGCCAAGCCCTCCACTTCATAGTATGGTATATCTCAGGAACAAAAGGGCGAAAAGGAGCAGAACCTATCCATAGATCCCAGTTCAGTTTTGCAGGGGGGGCCTCTCCATGTGAAGGACGTGGTCCCATGGCCCTGTATTCCAATATACCTGGACGGTTCGAACAAAGGTAGGCATGTTTAACTTTGCCAATCGCTCCTTCCTTAAGCCAATGAACAGCTCTCCGCTCATCCATTTTTGCAGCAACCTGCGTACCCAGCTGTGTAATTACTCCATGTTTTATTGATGCTTCAGTAAGTGCCCGAACCTCAGCTACATCATGACACATCGGTTTTTGACAATATACATGCTTTCCTTTTTGAATTGCGGTATAGG
>CAINLJ010000251.1 GCA_903850335.1 uncultured Bacteroidia bacterium
AGAAAAATAACAGATTTTGCCTTTCCAGGAAACATTGGCGGCCTGGATGCAAGGGGATTAGCCGGATCAATGAGGCTGTCTGACGATTTTTTAGAGCCAGTCCAGCAACTGCCTAATAATGAGCTTAATGCCAATGCACCAATCCCCATTGCCCCGTCTCTGAGAAAGTGACGGCGTGTATATTGTTGCAGAACTGCATGCTCGGCCTCCTTCAGCAATTGAACGTTAAACTTTTCATCTTTCATCAGCCTTAATTTTTATTCAACCACTCATCCATGTTCAGCATTGCACTGGCTACAATCACTAGGGAGGCAGATTGGGCTTCATCACCATTTTCCGTAATGCCTGTAATCTGCCTGCCTGACTTAGTATCCTTTTTATATCTCGTGAATGACTTACCGAACAATTCCATCAGGGCACAGAGCCGTGATTCAGAGATTGGTTTATACATCATAAGTTCGTACCCTTTTGCTATTTTACCTTTGATCGTGGTACCTCCTGAATCCATTCTTTTTGCCAGAGATCTTGCCATTACCAGATAGGTTGAATCGTTCAATGTTGTCAAGGCTTGCAAGGGCGTGTTAGTTCTGATTCGACGGGTTATGCAGACCTCCCTCGCTCCACCATCGAAAGTAATCATGGAAGGATAGGGAGCAGTGCGTTTCCAATAAGTATACAATGCCCGTCTGAATTGATCCTCACCTTCACTTGGCCTCCACTTATCCCCACTGTAAGGAGAACGCCATATTCCTTCAGGTTGATAGGGCATCACACTTTTCCCGAACATCTTATGGCTTAATAAATTGCTGACTGCAAGACCCTGATCCCTGATCTGTTCAGCAGATAATCTGACTCTTGGCCCGCGTGCATATAATTTATTATTAGGATCGGCTTTTAACAAAGCATCATTGACCTTCGATTCCTGCCGGTAAGTTGCTGATAATACAATTTCCTTTAGTACTTTCTTAGTACTCCAATTATATTCATGAATAAACTTCCAGGATAAATGGTCCAGCAATTCCCTGTGTGTGGGAGGAATACCCTGAGATCCAAGATCCTCCAAAGTTTCGGCCAGCCCATATCCAAATAACTGCTCCCACAACCTGTTAACCATTGTTCTCGCTACAAGAGGGTTTTTTGGATCTGTCAGCCACCTTGCCAAACCAAGTCTGTTTCTTGGAGCATCTGCCGGTAATGGATTCAGTATTTGGGGTACATCGGGCATAACTTCCTTCCCCTCAACTAATCTGTTACCTCTTACAAAAACATGGGTAGCCCTGAACTGTTCTGAATTATTTTCTATCATTATCGGGATCGTCTCAACCTTTGCCAGCATGAGCTCATTAAATGAACTCTTTGCCTCCTCAAAACCAGGCTTTCCTTTCCCGGGGAATTTGGTGCCAAAAGCAAGCCAGTCAAATTTAACACCAGTTTCGTCCGGATTCGTCAGGGAAGGATTTTCAAATTTAAAATACAGAGGGTGTTTGCCTCTAATAACGGGCAATTCAGTGGTGGCTATCTGCCAGGAGCCTTCATTTTTCTTGTTAACAAGCGGAATATTTTTAACTAATTGTCCTTTTAAACTATCAAGATAAATTGACCATTTACCACCACTTTTGGAGGTATAAAATCTGTAAATTAGCTGATCCTTCCTATCAAGGACTACATCCTTCAACCGGCAGGTGCCATGATTACGCAAACCTGCAGAGCAATCGAGTAAGGCACCATTAACAAACTGATCACATCTTAGAGTATTGATAGTTGGTTGCCAGGTCTCAAGAAAGGTATAATATTTCCTTCCCTCCTCACCGCTAACATTTTTTGTCAGCCAGTCGACGAGGAGATTAAGTTTCAAACTATCAGAAGTGTTATAATGCCGCAGCAACGGATATTCAAGATCTGAGTCTTCATCGCGGCTATTGTTAAAAAATGCCATAAACTTGTAATATTCCTCCTGTTTAAAAGGATCATACGGATGACTGTGACACTGAACACAATTAAAAGTCGTTCCCATCAGGGCTCCCCATGTTGTATTCACACGATCGAGTACAGCTGCAGTCCTAAATTCTTCGTTATCCGTTCCGCCTTCATCATTAGTCATTGTATTCCTATGGAAGGCAGTCGCGATATATCTGGCATCATCCGGATTAGGCATGAGGTCCCCTGCCAATTGATCAATGAGGAATTCGTTATAAGGCATGTCCGAATTAAACGCATGTATCAGCCAGTCGCGGTATTTCCATATATTGCGGCTACCGTCTTTTTCATAACCCTTTGTATCTGCATACCGCGCAATGTCAAGCCACATAGAAGTCCATCGTTCACCAAAACCTGACGATGCAAGCAGATGATCGACAAGATTTTCGTAAGCTTCAGGACTTGAGTCATTCAAAAACTTATGGGATTCAGGCTCAGTTGGTGGCAACCCTGTCAGGTCGATGCTAACCCTACGAAGTAAAGTTGCCTTATCTGCCTCTTTTGAAGGTGATAAATTTTCGTCTTTTAGCCTTTTGTATATATATTTATCCACATCGTTCCTGATCCAACTGCTATTGATATCAGGAATTTTTTCTTCTTTAAGCGTGACGTAGGCCCAATGTTCTCCCCATTGGGCACCCTCTTTGATCCATTGCTTTAATATTTTAATTTCCCCGTTTTCAAGAGCCGCATGTTTGTAAGGCATTCTATCTTCAGGATCTTGAGATTCTACCCTCTTAATAATTTCGCTTTCAGATGGATTTCCTGGTATGATAGCCAGCTTGCCGGATTTGCCTTTCGCCAGTGCCTCCTCGCGAAACATGAGGCTATATCCGCCCTTTTGCCTTACACCTCCATGACAGGTAATGCATTTTTTATTGAAAATAGGTTTTACCTGACTGCTAAAGTCAATTTTCGATTCTTCCTTTAATGCAAAAAAGATCATCAATGCAATAATTAATAGTGCACCAGTAAGAACAATTGTTTTTGAAACAAAAATTTTCACTTATACCCGTTTAGTTTTAGTCTTTATGAAACATATAAACATGACAATTGTTTGACTATGTAATAAACTAATAATTATTATTTTTATCCGGTAACATTTTTAATTCTCACAAATATGAAAACCCAGACGATTATTCTAGTTCTTGCCCTTGTTTTTATCATACCCGTAACATCGGAGGCACAGTTAGGAAGCTTTCTCAAGAATAAAGCTTCAAAAATACTTGATGCTGCGACTAAGGAGAAAGCTAAAGAAGAAACAGCGAAGATTGACTCTGCAGCTCAGAAAGCTGCCGCAGATGCAGCGGCTATTGCCAAACAAAATGAAGAGAATCAATCAAAAAAGACCCCCGAACAATCCAAACAGGAAGGCATGGACTTCTCTAAATTTTTTGGAGGAAAAGTAGACCTGAAACATAAAGATGATTACAGTTTCACTTCAAGGTTATTTATGGTCACGGAAACCTACAACAGAAAGGAAACCATGAAAATGGAGTTATATATGTTTTTTAGTGCCAATTCACCCTATGTTGGAATGGAAACAAAATCAATAAGCGACGAAAAGGGCAAGACTATGCCGCTGGGTTCCTCTATGGTAATGGACGGAGAAAATAAATGTTTAATAATACTTACAGAGATGAATGGCACAAAAATGGGGATAATCTCAACAATCCCTGATGAGAAAAGTACGCCTTCACAAACTGATGGAAAAGTAAAGAAGACAACCAATGATTTTCATAAAACAGGAAACACAAAGGTAATCGCAGGATATACCTGTAATGAGTACGCATTTTCTAACCCGGAGAGTAAAACCTCCGGAAAGTTGTGGTTTACAAAAGATGCCAGTCTAAACATTGACAAACGTGGATGGCAAAAAACCGGTATGGGTGATTATTACGGTTATTCAGAATTTGAGGGAGGCGTAATCCTTGGAATGGAAGGATACGATGAAAAAGGCACCCTTACAATGAAATCTGAAACGAAGGAGATTAATCCTAATTTTAACCACGCCATTACAGTTAAAGGATTCCCTCTCACACAGATGAATTTTAATCAGGGACAGCAACGCAAATAGGAACCTGTTTTGTGAAATGTTGACTGTTCAATTGCATTAGGAACAGAAGTGACCGGATGACTAAATTCAGACTCTGATAGTCATCCGGTCACTTCTATTTTAACGCCTTTGTTAGTAAAACAGAAAGTGGTGTTGCCCAAAGGCCATATTCAACACCTGTAAAATGGGGTCCCCCCGTTAGAATCAATCCCGGAGTTTTTGCGGCTTTCCGGCTTATCCCTGTTATATCCAGGTAAGCAACATCATGGGACACAGTGACTGATTTATTTATTTCATTAAACTCATCGATCTGCTTGCTTACATTGAGCCAGCCTTGCCCAAATGGGGTAACTCCATAATCCGGAATTGAAAGTGCAATAACCCGTGAGGTCCTGTATCCTGCCAGTTGAATTGATTTCTCAAGCAACTTTGTGAAATTTGCACGATATCCTGTAGTATCATTTTTCTGGTATTGATCATTTACACCGATCATAAGTGTAACAAGGTCAAAAGGCCCACTAATCTTTTGATAATCAATGGCAGCACTGAGGTCGGTAGTTGTCCATCCCGTTTGGGCAATATATTTTACAGGAGAGAACTTTATTCCCTGAGAAACTAATATTCTCAATGCCTGCGAGGGATAACGCTCTGGTTCAGTAACTCCCTCACCAATCGTGTAAGAATCACCCAGAGCAAGGTATGTCTTTGCAAGAGTATCCCCCTGTACGTTTATCGGTTTAATGGGATACGGAGGGAAAATTGCTCCTGGTGCACCCTCCTTCTTACATCCTGCAAAGATGGCAATAAGTACATATAAAAAGTAAAGTAATCTTAGATATTTCACATTAAAAACTTCTGGATTTCTAATTCATAAACGTACTGAAATTAGAATTGTTCTAAACTGATACTTAATAGAGTACAAAATTTAAATTTCACCTGTATTTTTAATTTATTAAAATTGATTTTTCTAAATTTATGGGATCTAAATTTTCTTATTATGAAGACTATCGGGTTAATATTGACAATCCTCTTTTGGGGAGTATTCTTGAATTTGCATGCACAGATTGATGTTAAGGATGAGGTAAAAACCGGCGATAATGTTCAGAATGTTAACCCTGGAACCGACCCGAAACCTTCTCTGGCTGTCTACTCAAAATTTGATTTTGTCCCCGGAGAAAAGATTATTTTCTTCGACGATTTTAGTCAGGATAATGTAGGCGATTTCCCAGCCTTATGGTTTTCAAATGGATCCGGTGAAGTAGTGTCGCTCAATAATTTTGCCGGAAAATGGCTAAATATTACTGCTGCCGGATGTTACTACCCTGAAAGAGATCTGCTTACAACTGAAAACTTCACGGTTGAATTTGATATGATCATGAATTATCAGGAGGGCGAGACTTTTGATGTTGGCTTCTATCTCGTATCAGGAAATATCAAAAACCCAAGTGACGGAGGGGCAATACCAGGCATGGCCGGGGTTAAATCTGAAATTACATACAGAGGGATAGATTTGTCGGGGTATGCTGACGGGAATTATACAATTAACAGTAGCAGTGAATTTGTAATACCATCCGGCGAAAAAGTTCATTATTCCTATTGGATCCAAAAACAGCGCATTCGTGTTTATGTAAACGAAAAGAAAGTAATAGATTCACCCAGGATCCTTCCTGCCGGATTTAAATACAATATCCTGCGTTTTGAATTAGGTGACAGTAAGCCGTTTATCTCCAATTTCAGGGTTGCTGCAGGATTGCCCGATACTCGTAATAAACTAATTACCGAAGGTAGGCTTGTATCTTATGGAATCTATTTTGATGTCAATAAGGATATTGTCAAACCTGAGTCATATGGCACCTTAAAGGAGATCGCAACAGCATTAACTGAAAACCCTGGTGTCAGGGTAAAAATAATCGGACACACGGATTCTGATGGCGATGACGCAAAAAATCTGGACCTCTCGAAGCGCCGGGCAGACTCAGTAAAAAATGAACTTGCCAAATCATTTGGCATCGATGCATCCAGGCTTGAGATCGACGGTAAAGGAGAATCTCAACCTGTGGCACCAAATGACAGTCCGGCCAATAAGGCTCTTAACCGAAGAGTTGAGTTTATTAAGTTATAATCATAAAATAAACCCCGAAAATTCTGGAAACTTTCGGAGTTTATTTTATAGCAGATTCGCAAGGAATTTTTCCATTTGCTTTGGCGTTGTCCAGGGGGCAAACCTCTTAACCGGCATGCCATTGCGGTCGATAACAAATTTGGTGAAGTTCCACTTTATTCTCCCGCCTAAGAATCCCGGTAGGCGATTCTTCAGGAATACATACAATGGATGGGTTCCCTTCCCGTTCACCTCTGTCTTTTCAAAAATCTGAAAACTCACCCCATAGTTGATGAGGCACCCTTCTGAAATTTCCTTTGAATCTCCAGGCTCCTGATTACCAAACTGGTTACATGGAAAACCACAAATTACGAGCCCTTTTTCACTGAATTTCTTGTGAAGTTCTTCTAATCCGGCATATTGCGGCGTAAAACCACATTTACTTGCTGTATTCACAATGACTACTACCTTATTCCTGTAGTCAGCCATGCTCTTCATTTTCCCCTGAAGAGTAACGGCTTCATAACTATAAAAAGTTTTTTCCATATACCAATAAATTTTTAGACCCCGAAAGTCTTTAAATCCTTCGGGGTCTGATATAAACATTTGAGTATTCAAATAAGTTTAAAATCTCAGAGTGTTAATGGTATACCCCGATAAAGATCAAGTAATTTTGTTCGGAAGATAAACTCGTATTTAGCCTGAAGCAGATCAGATTCAGATTTTGCCAGTTTCGTTTTCGCAGTATTATATTCGACAGCGTTAACTAATCCAACACCAAATTTCTCTTCCGAATAACGGAATGCTTCTTTCATTGATGACACAGCCTTTTGATTTGAGCTAAACCTGTTCAACGCAGCAATTGCATTGGTTTGTGCTGTCTCAATGTCAGAACGAAGGAGTTTTTTGGCACTCTCAAGATCAAGTTCTGTGTTCAATACCTGGAGCCTTGCATTGTCGATCTGAAGCCTGTTTTGAAAACGGGTAAAAATCGGAATATTCATCTGTAACCCAACTCCTTTACGCTGATTGTTTTTTATTTGGTCGGAGAAAGGGATAACAGTTTGTTTTCCAAGGTTATCCGTATACATGTATTTATTATTGTAATTATCATAAAGATTTGCATAGAGACTAATTGTAGGATAAAGAGCTCCCTGAGCCAACCTTAACTGATATTTGGAACTTTGAAACCGAAGATCTGCACCCTTGATTTCAGGTCTGATTTGAACTGCAGAATTAAATACATCACCCGCTCCGACGATGGAAATCTGAGCAGAGATTTCGGGTAAAGCCGGCACCTCAACATCAAAACTGTCAGACATAGGAAGCTCCAGAAGTTGCACAAGCTTTAATTTTGCAAGTTGAAGCTGGTTCTTTGCATTTACAAGGTTTAGATCTTCACCCGCAGCCTGTGCTTCGATCTCCAGTAAACTACCTCTTGCCAGGCTTCCTGCCTCAACCTTTTCGTTAATTTGTTTGATCTGCAAATTAGTAACCTTAAGCTGATCCTCCGAAACTTTAACAAGTTCTTTTGCAAACAGGATTTCAAGGTATGTTGAAGCTATATTAACGGAGATATCACTTTGTGCCTTGGATAAATCCTGCATGCTTGCCTGAAAATCAAGATCCAGCTTAGCAACATTATTATTAATCTGAAAGCCGGCAAATACAGGAACGGAAGTACTTAATCCAAAATCCGTTTCCGAAGAGTTAATATCTTTATAGGTGTTGTCATAAGTAAGTGACCGGCCAAAATTAAGATTCTGTGATGTCTGTCCGTTTAAATTGGGAAGACGGGAATATTTGGCTTGTTGCAACTGGTTTTGCTGATATTTTGTAGTGATTTCACCCTGTTTAATCCTGATATTATTTTTTTGAGCGTACGTGATACATTTTTCAAGACTCCATACTTCCTGAGCCTGGAGGGAAGTCAGCAGCGTTCCAAGGAGCAGAAAAGTGATCGTAAATATTTTCGGTATCATAGTTGAAATTTTTAATGTCAGCGGATTCGCTAAATTATCAAATGTTTGTATGTTATTTTACTACTTTACGATTTTACGATTTTTTTTCAGGGACCTTCTTCTTCGGATCTGCAACTAACCCTTTCAGACGGTCTGTTTTGGTAATTCCGGAGAGTATCTCAATATTTATGCCGTCAGAGATCCCGGTTTTAACAAATTTCTTTTCAAACTTCTGCGGAAGTCCTTCTACTTCAACAAAGGCCGAGTCTTTCTCAAACTTTAAAAGACCTTCCGGAATCGCAAGTACACTATCTCTTTTTTCGAGCACAATATTAGCATTGGCACTGTATCCTGAACGTATAAACTGATTCTCTTTGAGCTTAACATCAGCCTTAATATCAAACTGAATGGCACCATTCTCCACTAACCCTTTAGGTGCAATATACTTTAGAATTGCATTAAACTTCTCCGAATCAATAGCTCCGATAGTAAGTTCAATATTCATCCCCTCTTTAATTTTTCCAACCTCTGTTTCGTCCACTTTGCCTTGAAAAATCATATCATTCATATCGGCAATAATCCCAATTGTCGTACCGGCATTAAAAGTATTAGCCTGGATTACTGAGAATCCCTCTTTCACTGGTACGTCGAGCACCATACCTTCGATAGTGGAACGAATCAACGTATTTGTAGTAGTTGCCGAATTCTTTGTAACTCCCTTTCGGATCAGCTCAAGGTTATTCTCGGCAGCTTCTGCTTCTTCCTTTGCTGAATTAAAGGTTAGTTTAGCCTTTTGGAATTCCTCCTTCGAAGTTACTTGTTTAGTAAAAAGTACAGACTGACGGTCAAAGTCGATCCTTGCATCTTCCAGATTTAACTTCGCCCTGTTAAGGCGTGACTCAGCATTGTTAAGGTTTACCATATCGGGAATAATCTTTACCCTGGCAATAACATCGCCTTTTTTAATTCTCTGCCCGGCAAGGATAAATATCTGCTCAACAATTCCTGACACCTGAGGTTTTATTTCAATCTCTTTTCTTGGCACTACAGAACCTGTTGCTACTGTTTTCTTTACAATATTAGTAACCTGAGGCTTTTGGATCTCAAATACTTCAGGTACAGGCTGTGACTTTTTGTAAAGGAAGACCAATGTTCCCGCGAACACTAATAAAAGGACGGTTAACCCGAAAATCTTAGCAATCTTTTTGAATATATTACCACTACTCTTTTTCATAATACTCCTGTTATTCAATTATTTATACTTAAATATTTCCTATTCTTCTCTTAAAGCGTCTATCGGTTTTATCTGGATTGCTCTGGATGCCGGAATCATGCCGGCAAAGAGCCCTGCAACTATCAGTACTGCCAGTGCAGAGAGTGCAACTGTAAGGCTAATTTCCGGATGAGTAAAGAATGCACGTTCTCCAGGTGGTTGAGGTGAACTTTCAATAATTCGATTTACAAGTTCGAGCAATCCAACTCCCAACGATAGTCCAATATATCCGGCCACTGTTGTAAGTACAACACTCTCAAGCATGATCTGGCCTATAATCACACGTGGAGTTGCCCCTATGGCCCGTTGAACTCCGATCTCCTTAGTCCGTTCCTTAATAATTACAAGCATAATATTGCTAACGCCGATTACTCCGGCCATAAGTGTTCCAATTCCCACGATCCATGTGAGTATCTGAATACCAAGGAAAAGCCCACTCATCTGTTTAAATTCCTTTTCGATATTCACACTGTTTAATGCCTGCACATCCGTAGGTGCTATGGAGTGCTTTTTCTTAATCAATTCCTTTACCTTATCCTCTACAACACTTACGGGAATCCCTTGTTTAGCGGTTATAGCCAGGAAGTGGACCTGATTTCCCATATTATAAGTCTGGAGCATCGTTGTAAAAGGCAGGGAAACAGATTCTTCGGTCCTCCCGTTAATATTGATTTGAGTTTCAGCCCTTATCAATCCAACGACCTGATAGTAAACACCCGAGATCTTTAGATATTGTCCCAGAGGATTTTCTTTTGGATCAAATAGCGACTCAAAAACTTTTTCCCCAATAACGCAGACTTTCCGTTTATCACGAATATCCAGATCATTAATCCAACGTCCTTTAAGAATCGTCACAGGATCTATTTTGATATAATCGGGATAATCACCTTTGACGTTAAAAGATCCATTTTTCTTTCCTCGAATTACATTTGAACTGTTACCAAAACGACCGGTAAAATTCTTAGGGGTGATATATTCGATTTCGGGAACCTTGTCCTTAAGAAACTGAAGATCTTCGGAATCCATATGCCAATAACGACCTCGCTTGAATCCCTTGAATGGTTCGCTGGTTTGTTCTGCCCAGAAAAAAGCTGAATTTGCCGCAAATTTTGCGATACCTTCAGACACTCCGTTTTGAAGACCCTTGCCAGAGCCGGCCATAACGATAAGCATAAAAATACCCCAAAATACTCCAAATGCAGTGAGCAGACTTCGTACCTTATTCTTGGCCAAAGCATTCCAAATTTCATTCCATCTGTCAATATCAAACATGACTTGTTATTTTATTGCAAAAACTAATATTCTTTATACAACTAAAGCCTTGCAGCCGGTGACACTCTGACCTGATCCGTCATTCGTCGCGCAGCGCCTCAATAGGTTTGACATTCGCGGCTTTACGCGCAGGAAGATAACCTGCAAGGGCACCCGAAACTACCAGAATAACCATGGAAGTAATGGCTGTTGTAAAATCAACTGTAGGATTACTGAAAAATATCCTGTCTCCCCCACCAGCAGCAAGCGCCTGCTCGAGACCATAGTTTATCCCTTCCATGATACCCACTCCAATCACCAAACCCATATAACCGGCAACAGTAGTGATAAGGATCGACTCGAGAAGTACAAGGCCAATCACAGACCCAGGTGTTGCTCCAAGTGCTTTTCGAATTCCTATTTCCCTGGTCCTTTCTTTAACGAGTATCAGCATGATGTTGCTGACTCCAACGATCCCGGCAATTAAAGTGCCGATTCCAATAATCCAGACAAAGAGTTTTATGGCCTGAAATATTTTCATCGTCCGGATATATTGAGCCAGCATATTGAATGATCCCATGGCCTTCTTATCCTTGGGGTCAAATTTATGCCGCATTGCCAATCCCTCTCTCACCTTGTCTGTAATCGCTTCAGCTTCCTGCTCGGTTTTTACCATTTTTGTTGTAACTGCAAAAGAGTGAACGCGATCGGCACCATTAAAAATGCGCTGCGCCGTGGTGACTGGAATATAGGCAGTTCTTTCATTCCTCCGATCCTTGTCGAGTGTCAGACCAATGACTTTGAAGGGCACGTTATTAAGTTTCACATATTTACCAATTGGATCCTCATCCTTAAAGAGTGCTTTTTTAACGTTATCACCGATAACAATCACCTTTCGAAAATCACTCATGTCTAATTCATTGATAAACCGTCCTGATATTACATTTACTTTTTCCATCCCAAGCAAGGCAGGATGACAGGAAGAGGTTTCAAATGAGCCGTACTCATTTTTATAGGTATACATGATTGTCCCGGGGAGATAATAACGTGAAGACACATTCTCGAGATTTTCGCCCTTCTCCTTTAAAAATGCATAATCCGCATTGTTGAATTTAATCGTGCGTCCCTCCTTCATCCCTTCAAAAGGCATTGAAGTATCGCCGGTCCAAAGCCACATAATGTTGATCGAATTACTTTCAAACTGTTTTGTGACACCATTTTGAAGTCCATTTCCAGATCCCAGAAGGATCATAAGCATAAATATACCCCAGGCGACTGAGAAGCCGGTTAAAAATGTGCGTAACTTATTTTTCTTTATCGTGGAGAAGATCTCCTGCCAAACATCAACGTCAAACATGGGCTTGGATTTTATTCAGTGCGTACACGATCTTTAAATAACTGTAATTCTCCATTTTTAATCACCTCTTCGATAACTCCGTCTTTGAGCCTGATGATCTTTTTTGTCATGGCAGCAATATCATGCTCATGGGTAACAATGATGACTGTCTTTCCCTGATCATTGATCTCTTTCAGAATATCCATTACTTCAAAGGATGTAGTTGAATCAAGTGCACCCGTTGGTTCATCGGCAAGAATAATCTTTGGCTGAGAAATTAGGGCACGAGCTATCGCAACCCGTTGCTTCTGACCTCCTGATAATTCGCTTGGTAAATGATGCGCCCACTCTTTAAGCCCCAGACGATCAAGATATTCGAGTGCAATGAGATTTCGTTTCTTGCGGCTTACTTTCTGATAATACAAAGGCAAGGCAACATTCTCGGCGGCATTCTTAAATGAAATAAGGTTAAATGATTGAAAGATAAATCCGATCATCTCGTTTCGGGTCATAGCCGCCCTGGTTTCATTCAGCCCCTGAATCAGCTTGCCTCCCAGATAGTAAGTCCCCTGATCGTAGTCATCAAGAATCCCAAGGATATTCAATAAGGTTGACTTTCCGGAGCCGGAAGAGCCCATAATTGAAACGAATTCCCCCTCTTCAATCTGAAGATCCATCCCTTTTAAAACATGAAGGCTGTTGTTGCCCATCACGTATGACTTGTGCAGATTACTAATCTGAATCATTTTACTTAATTTTTATCATTTATGTCCGGTAGCGTAAACTACAAACCTATTAGACGTTATCAACTGCGAATTGTTACACCAAAAGAGTGATTAATTCAAATTATTTTACAATTCAAAATTTCAATTTAACAATAGTCATGCCATTGGAATTATATATCTATCATACAAGATAATAGGCCCTATCTGACTGGAATCAGGGCGTTCAAAAGTGTACAGTTTCGACCCGCCAGGTGTTCATTTTCGTACACATTTTTTTATTATAATCAGGATAATCTGAGATTTATCCCGCCGGTTCCCTTATGGAAGGATTTAGGTTCCTGAATGCGGCAATACGGGAAAAAGATCTCAGGAATATTTATATGAGTGTTTTGGCTGAGTATAAATAATTATAATCAGCCATTTTATTTATTTTTGTATATCTTTGGCTGATTATAAATATCTAAACATAGCCAAAATTATAAATATGGCAAAAGAAAAGGTTATTGGAAGAGTTTATGAAACCGGAATTTTAGAACAGGCTCTACATTCCGCAGAACCGGAGTTTATTGCAGTATATGGCCGGCGCCGAATTGGTAAGACGTTTTTGATCAGGGAATATTATGAGCAATCGATCTATTTCGAATTAGTTGGAATTCATCAGACAACACTGAAAATACAACTTCAAAATTTCGCACTTTCGCTTAAGGGAGCTATGGGTTTGGGAATAATGCCTGAAACTCCGGATACCTGGTTTAAGGCGTTTACACTACTGGAATATTACATAGAATCGATATTTTTGAATCAGGAAATAGGGAAAAAGGTAATATTTATTGATGAGCTACCATGGCTGAACACACCGAAATCGAATTTTCTGGTAGCCCTCGAACATTTCTGGAATAGTTATGGCTCGAAAAAAAACAATCTTATTTTGGTTGTTTGCGGATCTGCAGCTTCCTGGATGATTCAAAAAATCGTGAATTCCAAAGGAGGCCTGCACAACAGGCTCACAAGACAAATCCGATTATTGCCTTTCACACTTGAAGAAAGTGAAAATTTCCTGAAGTCAAGATCAGTTCTCCTGACAAGATATCAAATCATTTCACTTTATATGGCTATGGGTGGTGTTCCGTTCTACCTCAAACAGGCTGAACCGGGTCTTTCGACAGCTCAGATCATCGATAAAGTTTGCTTTTCAAAAGGGGGAATACTCCGCAATGAATTCCAAAGACTATTTTCATCTCTTTTCGATCAAAGCGATCAACATATCAAAATCGTGGAGGCACTAAAACAAAACAGGTCTGGGATGAACAGGAACCTGATATTAGCTGCTGCTAAAATTCCCAGTGGGGGCACTGCGTCTCAAATTTTAGAAGAATTGGAAGAATCGGGATTCATAGCATCATGGATTCCATTCGGGAAGAAATCGAATGAGGCCATTTACAGGATTACAGATGAATTTACTCTTTTCTATTTTGACTGGATAAGACCCCTTGGGAAAAGAGACCCAGGCGAAGGATACTGGATGTCGCGACAGAATGACCACCGCAGGCTGGCTTGGGCAGGCTACGCCTTTGAAGGGATCTGTATGAAGCATTTACAAAAGATCAAAAATGCACTGGGAATTGGAATGGTTGAGACTTTTCATGGACCATGGTACTTTTCCGCTCCAAAAAATTCCTTGGGTGATGGTGCACAAGTTGATTTATTGATAGACAGGAAAGATTCGACTATCAACATTTGTGAAATGAAATTCTCCGAGTCCGAATTTACGATTGACCGCGATTATTCAAAAAAACTCAGACAAAAAATAGATGTATTTAAAAGGGTGTCCAAGACGAGGAAAAACATTTTCATTACTCTTGTAACAACCTTTGGAATTACGAATAACGCCTATTCTAATGATATAGTATCCAATTCGTTAAACATTGAATGTTTATTTTAAAAGACTATCTCAGTCTTTAAGTGGGTTCCACCCCTGTGCCTGTAGTGGAATTGCCTGTCCAACACCGGCAGTAATAAGATTGACCCCCTCTTTCTTGTCAGTAATGTAACCAATTACAGAAATATCAGGATGATTGCGGATTTTATCATTATCGTTAACGGGCAGGGTGAAGAGAAGCTCGTAATCCTCTCCGCCATTTAAAGCTGCAACGAGAGGATTTATATTCAGCTCAGCAGCCATTTTCTTTGTTTGGTTATCAAAAAGCAATCGCTCCTCATAGAGTCTGCATCCTACATTGCTTTGCGTGCAAAGGTGAAGGATCTCGGAGGAAAGACCATCTGAAATATCAATCATTGAAGTTGGCTTGATGCCTAATTCTTTAAATAACAACGGAATATCCTTTCTTGCTTCTGGTTTTAGCTGGCGCTCAAGGATATAATCGTAGCCATTGAATTGTGGTACCATCTTAGGGTTAACCTTAAAAACTTCATTCTCGCGTTCAAGCAGCTGTAATCCCATATAAGCCCCTCCAAGATCTCCTGTAACACAAAGTAAATCTGTATCTTTGGCTCCATTTCTGTAAACGAGATCCTCTTCGTCCGCTTCACCGATTGCAGTAACCGAGATCAACAAACCTGTTAATGAAGTCGTTGTATCACCACCAATCAAATCAACACCATATCTGTCGCAGGCAAGGTAAATACCCGAATAAAGCTCATCAATCGCCTCAACAGAAAGTTTAGACGAAACGGCAATCGAAACAGTAATTTGTCGTGGCACCGCGTTCATAGCATACACATCACTAAGGTTTACTGTCACGGCCTTATAACCCAAATGCCTCAATGGCACATACATAAGATTAAAATGAACACCTTCCGTAAGCAAATCGGTAGTTACGACAATTTTTTTATTTTTAAAATCCAATACCGCGCAGTCATCGCCAACTCCTTTTAAAGTGCTTACGTTTTTTAATATTATATTTTCGGTGAGCCGACGGATAAGCCCGAACTCTCCTAGTTCGGAAAGCTCTGTTTTATTGGATGTTGCGTTTGTCATACAGGCTATTGCATTATTTAGAAAATTGCGACCTCAAAAGTAATGTTCATTTTGTATCTTTGCAATTTAAAACCAGTCTATTTAAGCGGACTATAGGAATTTGTCCGTTTTGTTTGTTACTGGTATAAATTCATCGTATTTTGAAATTATCATGGAAGACCAAAATAAATTATTAAATGAGGTCACCCAGCGCGATTATAGATTTGGTTTTGTATCGGATATCGAAACAGATACAATTGTAAAAGGACTAAATGAAGAGGTGATCAGGATTATCTCTGCTAAAAAGGACGAACCTGAGTTTATGCTCGAATTTCGACTAAAGGCATACCGTCGCTGGCTGACAATGAAAATGCCCGAATGGGCCCAACTTAAGGTTCCGGAAATCGACTATCAGGATATTATTTTCTACGCCGCTCCAACTCAACAGGCTAAATATGAAAGCCTTAATGAAGTGGATCCTGAATTGCTCCGGACATTCGAGAAACTGGGAATTCCTCTTGAGGAGCAGAAAATGCTTTCTGGTGTTGCCGTAGATGCTGTTATTGACAGCGTTTCGGTGAAAACAACTTTTAAAGAAACGCTTGCCGAACGGGGCATTATCTTCTGTTCGTTCAGCGAAGCTGTAAAACACCATCCCGATCTGATACAGAAATACCTTGGAATGGCAGTGCCCATTAATGATAATTACTTTGCAGCTCTCAATTCTGCAGTTTTCTCAGACGGTTCGTTTGTGTATATTCCCAAAGGTACCCGCTGCCCGATGGAACTTTCGACTTACTTCCGCATTAATGCACAAAATACAGGGCAATTCGAACGGACTTTAATTATTGCCGACGACGACAGCTACGTGTCTTATCTTGAAGGGTGTACGGCACCTATGCGTGACGAAAATCAGCTTCATGCCGCTGTTGTGGAGATCATTGCCCTTAATCGTGCGGAAGTGAAATACTCAACCGTTCAAAATTGGTACCCCGGAGATAAGAATGGCAAAGGCGGAATTTTTAATTTCGTTACAAAACGAGGAATTTGCATGGGTATTGCCTCTAAGATATTCTGGAACCAGGTTGAAACAGGATCTGCAATTACATGGAAATATCCAAGTTGCGTGCTTATGGGCGATAATTCTGTTGCCGAATTCAATTCTGTAGCCCTGACAAATAATTATCAACAGGCTGACACAGGAACCAAAATGATTCATATCGGGAAAAATACAAAAAGCACGATCGTATCCAAAGGAATCTCTGCCGGCCATAGTTCAAATTCGTACCGGGGACTCGTGCGCGTTGCTGCCAAAGCTGAGAATGCACGTAATTACTCACAATGTGACTCCCTTTTACTGGGTGATTCCTGCGGTGCCCATACATTCCCATATATTGAAGTTGGAAACAGCAGTTCTATCATTGAACATGAGGCAACTACATCCAAAATCGGAGAAGATCAGATTTTCTATTGTAATCAGCGCGGTATATCAACCGAAGATGCGATAGGGATGATTGTCAACGGTTATGCTCGTGAAGTAATCAACAAACTTCCAATGGAATTTGCCGTTGAAGCTCAGAAATTACTTCAGATCAGCCTTGAAGGAAGCGTGGGGTAATTAAAGAATTAAGAATTTAATATAGTTACAATTTCAACAGCAAATAAAAGGTCACAACAATAAAATATGCTTGTAATTAAAGATTTATACGCGAAAGTAGAAGGGAAGGATATCCTGAAGGGAATAAACCTAACTGTAAATGCAGGTGAGGTTCACGCAATAATGGGACCAAATGGCTCCGGAAAAAGTACGCTTGCAAATGTTTTGGCAGGTCATTCAAATTTTGAAGTCACACATGGTTCAGTAACCTTTAATGGTAAGGATATATTTGAAATGTCTCCTGATGTAAGGGCAAAAGAGGGGTTGTTCCTCAGTTTTCAGTATCCTGTGGAGATTCCCGGCGTGAGCATGGTCAATTTCCTTAAAACAGCTGTTAATGAACATAGAAAATACAGAAATGAAAAGGAATTATCTGCCGGTGATTTTCTCAAACTGATGCGGGAGAAGAAGGCCATGGTTCAGATTGACTCTCAACTTACAAACCGATCTGTCAATGAAGGGTTTTCCGGAGGTGAAAAGAAGAAAAACGAAATCTTCCAGATGGCAATGCTTGAACCAAAACTGGCAATTCTTGACGAAACCGACAGTGGCCTCGATATTGATGCCCTGAGGATTGTTTCCAATGGAGTCAATATGCTTAAATCCAAGGATAACGCAACTATTCTGGTCACTCACTACCAACGTTTGCTCGATTATATTGTACCTGACTTTGTACATGTTCTCTATGAAGGAAGAATCGTTAAATCCGCAGGTAAAGAGCTGGCACTTGAGCTTGAGGCAAAGGGATATGACTGGATCAAAAAAGAGCTGGGAGAATAATTATGGCAGATGTACTGGAAAAAATATCCGCTGTACAAAGAATCAGTGGCTTACTCGATAACAATCTTAGTAAGATTGAAGAAGGATTACCCGCGTGGGTAAACCAGATCCGTCAACCTGCCCTTAAGGCTTTTCAGCGCATGGGTATCCCTGGCTTCCGCACCGAAAACTATAAGTATACAGACCTTACCCGGCTGTTTGGTAACGAAAATTTCAGACGTGCTTACGTGCCGGACGATTTCGAAGTTGACTTAAGTGAAGTATTCAGTTGTGATGTACCGGAATTCGATACCCATCTGATCCTTGTTGTAAATGGCTGGTATGACGAAAAAAGCAACAGGAACACAACCTATCCTGATGGTGTGGTTGTAAAAAGCTTTCGCAGGGCAATGATCGAAAATTCTGATCTGGTTATGAATTATTATGCCAAATTAGCACCTGTGAATGAAGATCCTTTAACTGCCTTAAACACAATGTTTTCTCAGGATGGCGTATTTATTCATATTCCGGATCATGTACACATTTCAAAGCCACTACAGATAATTAACATTCTTCGAAGTGAAGATGATCTCTATGTCACACAACGGAATCTGATTATCGCAGGTAAAAACAGTCAGGTAAAGCTTATGATCTGTGATCACACATTGATGCCGCAGCAATTCATTAACAATAACCTTACTGAGATTCAATTAGGTCAGGATGCTGTTGCAGATATCTACAGCATTCAAAATCAACATAACAAAACAGCAAGTCTTTCAGGGATATATGTCCATCAGGAACAAGGTTCACAATTAGTTACAAATGCAATAACTCTCCATGGAGGTATTATCCGCAATAATCTTAAAGTACTCCTTGACGGCGAGTATGCCTCGGCAAAAATCTGTGGACTCGCATTATCCGATAAAAATCAACACGTTGATAATTACACTAATATAGAACATATCAAGCCAAATTGTGAGAGTAATCAACTTTACAAGAACATCCTTGATGATAATTCTACGGGTGGATTTACCGGTCGGATTCATGTTCTGCCTTATGCAGTAAAGACGGCAGCCTACCAGCGTAATAACAATGTACTATTAACCAATGCGGCCAGGATGAATACAAAACCGCAGCTTGTAATAGATAATGATGATGTAAAATGTTCGCATGGAGCAACTGTAGGCAGGATAAATGATGAAGCTCTTTTCTACCTTCAGGCCAGAGGAATCAACGAGAAGGAGGCCCGGCTGATGTTAATGTTTGCATTTGCACATGAAGTACTGGCTGAAGTAAAAATTGAAAAACTGCGTGATGTAATCGATAAACTTGTGAATAAAAGGTTAAGAGGCGAAGTATCCAAATGTCATTCCTGCGCTATGGACTGCATTCGCTGATTAATGTTATAATTAATTAATGTGAATTATCAAAAGCATGTTTCCGGATATTACCAAACTTCGTAAGGATTTTCCAATCCTTGATCAGAGCGTCAATGGCAAACCGTTGATTTATCTCGACAACGCAGCTACAAGCCAGCGCCCTCTTCAGGTGATTGACCGGATGAACGAATTTTCGCTGAAAATAAATGGAAATATTCATCGCGCCACGCACTTCCTTGCAAATAAAACAACTGAAGCCTTCGAATGTGCCAGGGGCACGTTGCGAACATTTTTAAATGCCTCTGAATCATCTGAAGTGATCTTTACTCACGGTACTACCGAATCAATTAACCTTGTTGCCCATTCATTTGGCGAAGCTTTTATTAATGCCGGTGATGAAGTAGTCGTATCCGAAATGGAACATCACGCCAACATAGTCCCATGGCAAATTATCTGTAACCGGAAAGGTGCCACGCTAAAAGTCCTCCGGTTTACAGATCAGGGTGTTTTGGATTTAGCTGAACTGGATCAACTATTGACTCATAAAACCAAAATTCTGGCTGTCACTCAGGTTTCAAATACCCTAGGAACAGTAAATCCTATTCAAAAGATTATCACAAAAGCCCATGAGAAAAATATACCTGTATTAATCGACGGAGCTCAGGGTGCTGCACATTTTAGGATTGATGTTCAGGAACTTGATTGTGATTTTTATGCCCTTTCAGGACACAAGATGTACGGACCCACAGGAATCGGGGTATTGTATGGAAAGCGTAAGTGGCTCGACAGGATGCCCCCTTTTTTAAGTGGTGGTGAGATGATCGACAGAGTCACTTTCGGAAACACTACCTTTAATGAGATTCCCTATAAATTCGAAGCCGGAACGCCACATTACACAGGAGCAATTGGTCTGGCGGCAGCCATTGAATATTTGAATAACCAGGATATATCAATACTTGAAAAGTATGAACATGAACTGCTGGCTGAGGCAACGATGCGATTAAAACAGATCGATGGGTTAACGATTTATGGGGAAGCACCTGAAAAATCTGGTGTAATAAGTTTTAATATTGAGGGGATACATCCTTTTGACCTTGGTACTTTACTCGATCAGCTTGGTATTGCTGTCAGGACAGGACGTCTCTGCGCAGATCCGGTAATGGATCATTACGGAGTTGAAAATATGGTTCGTGCCTCATTCGCTTTTTACAATACTTTTAAAGAAATCGAGACATTTTACAAGGCATTAATCCGTTTGAAAACGATGTTTTAATATCCTACATTTATAGTGTCAAAAACTGAGAAAACAATTAAATGACAATAGACGATATACAACAACAAATTATTGAAGATTTTTCGGGTATTGAAGATTGGATGGACAAGTATAGTTTGCTAATCGAATTAGGCAATGAACTGGAACCTTTAGATCCAAAATATAAAGTAGACAGCAATCTTATTCGTGGATGTCAGTCAAGGGTTTGGCTGCATCAGGAATTTGCTGAAGGGAAAATTGTCTTCGAAGCTGAAAGTGATGCACTCATTGTTAAGGGATTAGTCGCGCTTTTATTAAAAATATATTCCGACCGGACTCCTTCAGAGATTCTTGGAAGTGAACCACGATTCATTGATGAGATCGGATTAAGGCAGCACCTGTCCCCTACCCGTTCAAACGGCTTGCTTGCAATGGTTAAACAGATGAAACTGTATGCATTGGCCTACGAGAAATTATCATCTAAAAACAATTAAAATGGACCCACGTATAGATTTAATTATAGAAAACCTCAAGGAGGTGTTTGACCCTGAAATACCAGTCAATATTTATGATTTAGGGTTAGTTTACAGTGTCGATATGGAAGAGGATGAAGCCCGGATTCTTATGACGCTCACCGCGCCTAACTGTCCCGCCGCAGATATGATCCTTGCAGACGTTGAATACATGTCGAAAAAAGTTGAAGGGGTTGAATCATGCAAGGTCGAAATAACTTTTGAACCGGCATGGGAAAAGTCGATGATGTCTGAAGAAGCCAGACTCGAGCTAGGGTTTATGTAGTCTGAAAATCCTTCCCGGATATGGTCAGCTCTAATGAAAATCACAGTCGTTTAATCAGGCAAAAAGCACTGGATCTGGGATTTTCGGAGTGTGGGATTTCAAGGGTGAGACCCCTGGTAGAGGAACGGGAACCACTTCAGCGATGGCTTTCCGAAAAAATGCATGGGAACATGAAATACATGGCCAATAACTTCGAAATGCGCCTTGATCCCGGAAAAATTGAAGAAGGTGCAAAATCGGTTATTTCGGTTCTCATTAACTACTATCCTGCAGAGAAACAAGCTGACCCAACAGCACCGGTTATTTCGAAATATGCATATAGCCTTGACTACCACTTTATAATAAAAGAAAAACTAACAATACTTTTAAAATACATTCAATCTGAGATTTCCCCTTGTCAGGGCAGGGGATTTGTCGATTCAGCACCAATTCTGGAACGCTCACTGGCAAAAGCGGCAGGACTAGGATGGATAGGTAAACATTCTCTTCTTATCAACAAATACTTTGGCTCGTATGTATTTATAGGAGAATTGATTATAGACCTGGAGCTGGATTATGATATCCCATTCACAAGTGATCATTGCGGCACCTGTACACGTTGTATTGACGCTTGTCCGACTCAGGCAATTGTAGCTGACCGTGTTGTCGACGCCAGAAAATGTATTGCTTATCATACAATTGAAAACAAGGAGGAGGTGCCGGAATCCATTCGCAGTAAACTGGAAAACCAAATTTTTGGCTGCGATATTTGTCAGGACGTATGTCCCTGGAATAAAGTCATCAAACCCATACATAATCAGGATTTTATGCCAATAAAAGGTTTGCTTGAAATGCAGAAAAGCGACTGGCTCGAATTGACCCCTGACACCTACCGTGAAATGTTCTCCAAATCGGCTCTTGAGCGTGCCGGATATAAACGGATCATGCGAAATATTGGCTATCTTTAGTCGCTAAAACTGCGAATAATGATAAAATTCAGAACGGAGGTCGAAATTCCTGAATTTAATAAAAAGATGGGTTATCGTCAGCGTTCGCTGATGATCGGCTCATGCTTTGCCGAAAATACAGGTAATTATTTACAAGAACGTTGCCTCCCCATAATGATTAATCCATTTGGGATTCTTTACAATCCGCTTTCAATTTCCCATTGCCTTGATCAAATAATTTCAGGTAAGATTTTCTCCGAAAATGACCTTTTCTTTGCCAACGGTCTATATCACAGCTTTTCGCATCACAGCCGTTATTCCGGTCCAGATCCCGGGCAGATGCTTGATAAGATAAACGCTGCGTCCTCCGAATCTCTTGCTTATCTGAAAAATGCCAGTCATCTATTTGTTACCTTCGGAACTTCATGGGTTTTTCAGCTTAAGGAAAATGGGAATGTAGTTTCTAATTGTCATAAATTGCCTGCAGCGACGTTCACCCGCAAACGACTCGATGTTGGTGATATTACCGAGACTTGGATTCCATTGATCGATCAGATCCGCAGGATTAACCCCAGCCTTCAGGTTGTATTTACAGTAAGTCCGATCAGGCATCTCAAGGATGGCTCGCACGAAAACCAAATCAGCAAATCGATACTCCTGATTGCTATTGACAAAATAATTTCGGATTTCGGTAACGATAGAACAACTTATTTCCCTTCCTACGAAATAGTCCTTGACGAATTGCGTGATTACAGGTTCTATGCTGCGGACATGTCGCATCCAAGTGATGTGGCTTTGGATTTTATAAGGGAGAAATTTACAAAAGGCTTTTTCGATAATGAGGCTCATTCGATTATAAATGAAGTAGATAATATAATTCTATTTTTAAAGCATAAGCCCTTTAATCCTAAGGATAATCAGTATATGTCTTTTATTGAAAATCAGATTAAAAAGTTGGAAATTCTTCAAAAAAAGCATCCTTTTGCAGACTTTGAACCTCTGATGAGAAAGATTAACGAAAAAAAAATCGATTAAATTTTCAGTTAACAATTCCTTTGCCTATTTTTAGCCAGGACAGCGTACCCTCCAGTGTATTGGGAGGCAATTCACTAAAAAGCGTAATATTAAAAATCAAGTTCGTATGAGCTATCTAAATTTCGATAAAGAGGAACTGGTCAATCTGGAATACTCATTACAAAGGGAATTTCTGCGCACCAACCGGGCTGGTGCCTATTCTTCTTCAACACTTGCGGGATGCAACACCCGTAAATATCATGGAATGTTGATTGTGCAACTTGATGAGCTTGACGGAGGAAAACACCTCTTACTGGCTTCACTTGACGAATCAATAATCCAACACGATGCCCAGTTCAATCTGGGTATCCATAAATATCCGGGGGAGTTTTACGAACCCAAAGGGCATAAGTACATTCGCAATTTTGAAATTGATACAATTCCAAAACTTACTTATCGTGTTGGAGGGGTAATTCTTACAAAAACCCGGTTACTCGTCGAACATAAAAATCAGGTAATAGTAAAGTATACACTCGAAGAGGCCACAAGTCCTACAACATTGAGATTCAAACCTTTTTTAGCATTTCGTAATGTCCATCAGCTTACCCACGCTAACATGGTGGCAAATACAAAATTCACGAAGGTAAAAAACGGGATTAAGATGTGTCTTTATGAAGGATATCCCGAATTGAATATGCAATTTTCGAAAGATCCTGATTTTGTTCCTGTACCCGACTGGTCCAGAAATATCGAATATATCAAAGAACGGGCAAGAGGTTACGAATTTCAGGAGGATCTTTTTGTCCCTGGTTACTTTGAATTACCAATAAAGAAAGGAGAGTCAGTATTCTTCTCAGCATCCACAGAAATTTGTGATCCTGCGGATCTTAAGAAGCAGTATATGATCGAAAAGGAGAGACGTCTTCCGCGTGACAGCTTCGCTAACTGTCTTACAAACGCAGCTCAGCAATTTATGTGCAACAGAAAAGAAGGCAAAGATCTGATTGCCGGTTATCCATGGTATGAATCAATTCCACGTCAGACATTCCTGGCATTGCCTGGCATCTTATTAAGCCAGAATGAAATTGATACATACGAGCTTATACTTAAAACAAATCTTGGGCGCCTGAAAGATGGACTATTGCCTAAATACGCCGGGTTAACGAGTGACTATGATGCTGCGGATGCGCCACTTTTTGCATTTTATACTATCCAGGAACTGAAACAGTTTAAGGATAAAAAAGAACTATGGAAAACTTACGGCCCTGCCATGAAAGAGATCCTTTCCAATTACAGGAAAGGCACCCGGTTCAATATTCATATGCAACCTGACGGGTTGATTCATGCTAAACAGGAAGGTGTTGCTTTGACATGGATGGACGCATATATCAATGGAAAACCGGTTACACAGCGGGGTGGCCTCGCAGTGGAGATCAATGCTGCCTGGTATAATGCAGTCTGTTTTGCTCTTGAACTCGCCGAAGCGGCAAAAGATAAAACCTTCATTAATGAATGGTCATCTTTCCCGGAACTTATTGCAAACTCTTTCCTTGACACATTCTGGAGCGATGATCATGGTTATCTTGCCGATTATGTCGATGGAAATTATAAAGACTGGTCTGTCAGGCCAAACATGATTTTCACATGTGGTTTTAACTATTCACCTCTATCGCGTGAACAGAAAAAAGCAATACTTAGTAAGGTTAGAAATGAACTGTTAACACCGCGTGGTCTGAGATCACTTGCTCCGAATGACCTTTTATACAAGGGCTCCTGTACAGGTAATCCCGACCTGAGATCAGAAGCAATGCACATGGGGAGTGTTTATCCTTTCCTGATCTACCCATTTATTAAAACCTATCTTGAGATTCATAAGGCAGGAGGGCTCTCCTTTGTCAAACAAATCATAGCAGGTTTCGAAGAGGAGATGTCGGAACATTGTGTTGGGACGCTCTCTGAATTATATGAAGGAAATCCTCCAAATGCAGCCAGAGGAGCAATTTCACAGGCCTGGAACGTCGGAGGAGTTCTAAGTGCCTTATCTGCTCTTGAAAAATTTGGAGAGACATCATAAATAATTGTAACAATGAAAAGTATTTTTCTCAACTCAGCTTTTTAAAGATGAAAGTTTTAATGTTTGGATGGGAGTTTCCACCGCACATTAGCGGGGGACTCGGGACAGCCAGTTACGGTTTAACCAAAGGATTAGCGCAACTTGATGATGTTGAGGTGCTTTTTGTCGTTCCAAAGGCATACGGCGACGAAGATAATTCGGCAGTTAAAAAGATTATCGGTGCAAGTGATGTCACAATCACTCAGAAGAAAATACTTTTAAACGATTCGGAACATCAGTACACTTCTCTTGAAGTTGATTCAAATCTTGTTCCCTATTCGACTCCCGAAGAATTTTGGAAACTGACAGAGCAACGGGTTACATCTCAAACACGTTTCATTCAGACCGACTCGCAGGGGAGGCTTCCTTTCACTGGTAAATACGGAGCAAACCTGCTCGAAGAGATTGCCAACTATGCTATTGTGGCTGAATATATTGGAAGAGAATATGAGTTTGATGTTATTCATGCACACGATTGGCTCGCCTACCCTGCTGGAATAGCAGCCAAAAGGGTTAGTGGTAAACCGCTTGTTATCCACGTCCACGCTACCGACTTTGACCGCAGCGGTGGAAGTGTAAACCCGAAAGTCTATTCACTTGAACGTGAAGGGATGGAAATAGCCGATCAGATCATCACGGTTAGCAATCTTACACGTAACATAGTAATCGAAAAATACGGAATTAACCCTGCAAAGGTTACAACGGTATATAATGCAGTTGAGCCTGTTGAAAAGACTGAATATAAAGGCTATACAAAAGGAATAAATGAAAAGATTGTGACGTTCCTGGGTCGTATTACAATGCAGAAAGGTCCTGAATATTTCGTTGAAGCTGCATATCAGGTGTTACGCCGTACGGATAACGTACATTTTGTAATGGCAGGAAGTGGAGATATGATGGAAAAAATGATCCGTCGCGCCGCACGTCTCGGAATTGCAGACCGGTTTCATTTCACCGGATTTCTTCATGGTGATGACGTTTTTGATATGTTCCGCATGAGTGATGTTTATGTTATGCCATCAGTCTCCGAACCTTTCGGTATCTCCCCGTTAGAAGCTATGATGTCAGATGTCCCTACAATTATCTCCAAACAATCAGGAGTTGCCGAAATTCTTACACATGCCATAAAAGTTGATTTTTGGGATATCAACGCGATGGCAGATGCCATATACGGAATCCTAAAATATCCCGCACTTTCTGAAATGTTCAAAAAATATGGAAAAGAAGAGGTGGACAGTTTGCAATGGAAACAATCAGCTGAACATGTCCATCAAGTCTATTTATCCGCATTATCCACGTCTACCCCTAAAAATTAAGAGATATGAAATCAGTTTGCCTTAACTTTCAGATACACCAACCTTTCCGGTACAGAAAATATCGCTTTTTTGATATTGGCAACGATGCTTATTATTACGATGATTTTGCAAACGAAACTTTCATGCGAAAAGTTGCCGACCTTTCATACTTGCCGGCAAATAAAATCATACTCGAACAAATACTTAAATACAAGGGTAAGTTCAAGGTAACTTACTCATTGTCAGGAGTAGTTATCGACCAGTTTAAATTATATGCACCTGAAGTCATCGAATCATTCGCTAAACTTGCCGCAACAGGTTGCGTGGAGTTTCTCTCTGAGACCTACGCCAATTCAATGGTGTCGTTGAATGATAAGGACTTATTCGAATCACAGGTTAAGGCCCATGATGACCTTATCGAAGAGCTCTTCGGTCAAAGGCCTAAAGTATTTAGAAACACAGAATTAATATATTCGGACGAGTTGGGTGACATGGTTCAGAAGATAGGCTTTGAAGCTATGATTACCGAAGGTGCCAAGCATGTGCTGGGATGGAAAAGTCCTAACTATTTATATTGCAATGGATTAAATCCAAGGCTTAAAGTATTGATGCGTAATTTCCGTTTCAGCGATGATCTTTCATTCAGATTCGGCAATAAAGCCTGGAATGAGTATCCGCTCACTGCCGAGAAATATGCCGGTTGGATGGCCAGCCTTCCTAAACAGGAGGAGGTAGTTAACGTGTTTATTAATTATGAAACTTTTGGTCAGCTTCAAAAGAAAAACTCCGGAATATTCGATTTCCTGAAAAACCTGCCGGGAGCCATTCTTAAAAGCGGAGAGCTTCAATTTTCCACCCCGTCGGAAGTGGTTGCCAATCTTCAGCCAGTTTCTGCCGTCCATGTTCTATATCCAATATCATGGGCCGACGAGGAACGTGATCTCTCAGCATGGTTAGGGAATGAGTTACAAAAGGAGGCATTTGATAAACTATACCAGCTTAAAGGCAGAATGAATATTTGCACCGATGCAACTTTGCTCAAAGACTGGGATTATCTTCAGACAATTGATCATTTCTATTACATGTGTACCAAATTCTTCTCTGATGGTGAGGTTCATAAATATTTTAACCCATATAATACACCATACGAGGCATTTATAAACTACATGAATATCCTGAGTGATTTCAAGATTCGTCTGAACGCGATAGTTCCTGAAAGTGCAAAAGATCAGGAAATCACAAATCTCAAGGAACTTGTAAATGCAAAGACTAAGAAATTAGAACTTACCGAAGCTGAACTGAAGAAAGTTAAGAAGGAGATGTCTATTGTTAAACTTTCACAAAGTAAGATATCTACCCCAGCTAAATCTGATACAATAATAGAAGCTTCTAAAACTGAGCCGAAAAAAAGAACACCTAAAGAGAAAAAATAAATAACCTCTTACTGTATGAGTATGAAGGGCATCGCCGTTATCGGAAGTAGTAATACCGATATGGTTATAAAAACAACCCGTTTACCTGCACCCGGAGAAACAATTCTCGGAGGAAGCTTCTTTATGAATCCCGGGGGAAAGGGTGCAAATCAGGCTGTTGCTGCTGCCCGACTCGGAGGTAAGGTAAGTCTGATCGCCAAAACAGGTGATGACTTATTCGGAAGAAAAGCCCGTCAAATTTTTGAAGAAGATCAAATAAATACAAATTATTTGGTTACCGACAACCTTCATCCGTCGGGCATAGCGTTGATCACTGTGGATGCACATGGAGAAAATTGCATTGTCGTCGCCCCGGGTTCAAACAGCTATCTGGATTATAGCGATATTGAAAATGCCCGCACTGAGATTCTTGCCTCCAAAATAGTATTAATGCAGCTCGAAATTCCAATTGAAAGTGTTGAATATGCTGCATCCATGGCACATAAGGCGGGAATTAAAGTTATTTTAAATCCGGCTCCTGCTGCTAAAATTCCGGATGAACTTATGTCAAAATTGTATATGATCACTCCAAATGAAACGGAAGCTGAACTCATTTCGGGGATTCCTGTATTGGATTCCGAATCTGCGGTTCATGCTGCCCGCAGTCTGTGTGAACGGGGTGTGAAAGTGGTTATTATAACTCTTGGAAGTAAAGGAGCACTTTTGTATACAGAAGGAAAAGCAACAATTATCACTGCGCCCCAAGTTGAAGCTTTGGATACAACCGCTGCGGGTGATGTTTTTAATGGGGCCATTGCAGTTGCTGTTGCCGAAGACATGTCTCTTGAAAACGCAGTCGCATTTGCCTGTGAAGCTGCCTCAATTTCGGTAACCCGGATGGGAGCTCAGGCTTCGGCACCTTACCGGAATGAACTATATAAAGACTAAACTATCAAATTGGTGGTTTCCTGAGTTTTCGAAACGATTCTAAACATAAAATCTGAACTCAAAATTATAAATTGAGATTTATAAACACATGAAACTAACTGCTCTGATCATTTGCCTTGGGTTGGTTGTTTTAACAGGAAGAACCCAACCATCCATTAAAAATTCACGAACAATTTCTGCAGAAGTGCTCAAAGATAAGATCTCAGGGGGCTGGGCCGGCAAGATGCTGGGAGTAACCTATGGAGCGCCTGTCGAATTCAGGGCGCTCTGCAAAACCTTTGAAGATCCGATCACCTGGGTTCCTAAAGACGTGATTGGCTCAAAAGAGCAGGATGATCTTTATGTCCAGCTTACATTCCTGATGACGATGGATAAATACGGGATTGATGCCCCTGCAAAAAAGTTCCAGGAACAATTTGCAAAGGCAGGATATATGCTTTGGCATGCTAATGTCCAGGCGCGTAAAAACTATTTTGACAGTATTTTCCCTCCGAAATCCGGACACCCTGACTACAATCTTCATGCTGACGATATTGATTTTCAGATTGAAGCAGATTATATCGGATTTATGTGTCCCGGGATGCCCCAGACTGCCAGAAAACTTGCAAACAAAGTTGGTCATATCATGAACTACGGCGACGGTGTTTATGGTGGTATTTTTATTGGTGCCTTATATTCTCAGGCCTACTTCGAGAATGATATTTCGAAATTAGTCAGGAAAGCGCTCCTTTCCATTCCCGCAGAGAGTGATTATGCTAAAATTGTGAATGATGTAATCCTCCTGCACCAACATTATCCTTCCGACTGGCGTGCATCCTGGAAAGAACTTGAAGCCAAATGGGGAAGCGTTCATATTTGCGAAGCCGGTGCTCCGTTTAATATAGACGCCAAACTCAATGGAGCCTATGTTGTGATGGGATTGCTTTATGGAGGAGGAGAGCCTCTGAAAACTATGGAAATTACAGCTCGCTGCGGTCAGGATGCTGATTGTAATCCCTCTAATGCAATGGCAGTTCTGGGAGTTATAAAAGGGCTAAGCGGATTACCCGGGGATTATCGCAAAGCAGTTCAAAACATGGGTGATACTCTTTTCATTTTCACGAATTACTCTTTCAATAAAGCTGTTTCTCAAACAATTAAATATGCCAAAGAACTTGCCATTCAAAATGGAGGTGCCGCTACGGATAGCGAATTAAAAATTAAGGTTCAGAACCCTCAACCTTACACTCCCGAAATTGCTTTCCCCAAACTGGTTGCCGATCACAGGATAACAGTTTTTGAAAAAGATGGATGGCAGTTTAAAGGGACATGGGCCACCTATAATACAAATAACGAAGACAATAACAATAAGCTTTACGACGAAGCTAAATTTAGCAGTAACCCAGGCGATGAAGCAAGCCTGAATTTTGAGGGTACCGGAATCTCAATTTGCGGAAACTGGCACAGGGAGTGCGGAAAAGCAGACATCTATATCGATGGAAAGTTGAAACGAACTATCGATGAATATTTCTGGTTTGCCAATCAAACGCACAACGATATGGATCTTTATCACGTTACAAATCTTAAACCCGGTAAACACACCGTTAAAGTGATTGTCAAAGGGGAGAAACGACCAGAAGCAACAGAAGCCGCTTTCTACCTTACAAAAGCCATAATCTTTAAAACAGCAGACAAAAGAAATGAGAACTTTAAGTTCACATTTCAAAAGTAAAGAATCATTTGAATAGTAATCACTCCATTTGTAACTCAAAATGATACCGAAATTTTTAGTGCCTGTTGTAATTCTATTATTGATTTCGTGCCACTTACCAAAATCGTCATCGAACATCCCTGTAAAAATCATCTTCGATAGTGATATGGGTCCTGACTATGACGATGTGGGTGCACTTACGATGTTGCATGCCTTTGCTGACAGCGGTAAAGCTGAAATCCTTGCGACGATGGCTTCGAATAATTATGCCCTCGTTGCACCTTGTCTCAATGTAATAAATACCTATTACGGAAGGGCTGACATTCCGGTCGGGTCACCAAAGACACATGGTGTGAATATTGGTTGCAGCCAGCACTGGACTGATTCATTGGTTGTTTCTTTTCCACATAAATTAAAATCAAATTCGGATGCACAGGATGCGGTACTGCTCTATCGAAAAATACTAACCTTGCAACCGGATACTTCTCTCACAATTGTAACAGTTGGGTTTCTTACCAATTTAAATGATCTCCTTAAGTCACAACCCGATATGATATCACCTCTAAACGGTAAAGACCTGGTTAGAACGAAGGTTAAAAAGCTTGTTTCGATGGCAGGTAAATTTCCTGAGGGTTGGGAGTTTAATGTGAAAGAAGATTCAACCTCTTCAAAATATGTCTTCGATAATTGGCCCACTCAAATCATCCTGAGCGGGTTTGAAATCGGGGAGAAGATATTCACCGGTAAAAAACTGATATCCAATAATCTGAAGAGTCCTGCCCATATGGCTTTCAGGATTGCAATTCCCCTGGCGCCTGAAGATAAAAACGGGAGGATGAGCTGGGATGAAACTGCCGTTTTGACTGCCGTAAATGGAGCTTCTTGTGGATTCGGAGAAGTGCCGGGAAAGATGATTGCAGAACCTTCGGGATATAACCGATGGAATAATGATAAACAGGGACCTCATACCTATCTTACTTTTAAGAAATCCCCTGAAGAGTTGTCAGGAATTATTGAAAAATATATCATGGTTGACGTGGTAATAAAAAAATAGCTTACCGAAAAAATTTTGATTTAAAACCAAATAACTAAATATCATGTATATCGTAGAATCTTATGGAGTTGCTGTAATCCTGACAGTAATCACAATGTTATGTTGGGGATCCTGGGCCAACACTCAAAAACTAGCTGCTAAGACCTGGAGGTTCGAGCTATTTTATTGGGACTATGTTATTGGAATCTTCCTCTTTGCAGGATTATTAGGCCATACCTTGGGTAGTACCGGAAATCAGGGAATGGGATTTGCTGAAAATCTGCACCAGGCAAACTGGTCAAGTCTTTCGGGTGCTTTGGCAGGTGGAGTAATCTTCAATCTTGCCAACATCCTTATTGTCGCAGCAATCGCAATTGCCGGAATGTCAGTTGCCTTCCCGATAGGAATCGGCATAGCCCTGGTTCTGGGAGTCATAATTAACTATATTGCTAAACCACAAGGCGATGCATTGCTTTTGTTCAGCGGGGTTGCCCTTGTTGGAATTGCAATTATCATCGATGCAGTGGCTTACGGTAAAATGGCGGCACAGGCAAAAAAAGTTCCTGCAAAAGGTATCATAATATCCATTGCAGGGGGTATATTGATGGCAATGTTTTACCGCTTCGTAGCCGGTTCAATGGCCCCGGACCAGGTGAATCCGGAACCTGGGATGCTAACTCCCTATGCAGCAGTATTTATTTTCGCTGTAGGGATATTAATCAGCAACTTACTGTTTAACACTATTTTGATGAAAAGACCCTTCGAAGGAACTCCCGTATCTTATACCCAGTATTTTAAAGGTACTTTTAAAGAGCATTTAACGGGAATCGCCGGGGGTATGATCTGGTGTTTAGGGATGTCATTGAGTATTTTGGCAGCTAATAAAGCCGGTTTTGCTATATCTTATGGTTTAGGACAAGGAGCCACACTCATTGCTGCTCTCTGGGGAGTTTTCATCTGGAAGGAATTTAAAAATGCTCCGGAGAAAGTTAATCCACTGCTAACAATGATGTTTATACTTTTTGTCGCAGGCCTCGGACTTATTATTCTTGCCGGGAGTTAAGCGATTATTTCACCCAGTAGGTAGCAGTCTTCATCATCACCAATTATTTCGGTAAGCTTAACTGAATGGACTGTATTCTTTTGAGCTCCTGAAGCCTTAAAACGGATCGGGATATAATGCTGTCCATAACCATTTGCTATTCCATTTGTAATTTTCTCAATTAAAACGTCCTGTGTCTTTCCGATAAAGGAGGCAAAATAGCTTATCTGATTTTTTACTGAAAGTTCTCTTACGCTGAGTGACCGGGCGACCTTTATTTTTTCGGCTACGTGATTTTCAAGTCGTTCCGCCCGCGTCCCTTTTCGTACTGAATATTTAAAAGTATGAACATGGCTGAAGTTAAATTCCGCAACTGCCTCCATGGTTTGTTCAAATTCTTCATCTGTTTCTCCCGGAAAACCCACAATGACATCCGTAGTGAAATTAAACTCCGGATAGACATCCCTGAATTTTTTTATTGTCCTGCGAAATTGTGTCAAATCGTACATGCGACGCATCCGAAGAAGGGTTTTATCTGATCCGCTTTGCAAACAAAGATGAAGATGAGGCATAAGCTTAGGATGAGCAAATAACTTAACAAATTCATCACCAAAACCATCAGGCTCAAGTGACGAAATACGAACCCGGAAATCACCGGGAACTTCCAGTATCATGCTCAGCAGATCCTCGAATCTCACTGTTCCATCTTCGTACCGACCAATATTTACTCCAGTAATAACCAGTTCTTTGAACCCATTCTCCACGGTCATTCGAACACTTTCCAGCACCTCTGCAACTGGCCTCGATGTTGCCCTTCCCCTTACCATAGGAATAATGCAAAACGTGCAGTAATTATCACATCCATCCTGGATTTTTACTGCGCTACGTGTGTGGAGACTCTTACGAACAGGTTGATATCTAAATACATCCTGAGGTAACTGATCGGGATGAACAATCTCGCCTGAGAAATGGGCATCCACAAGAGTAAGAATTGAACTCTTGCGGTTATTTTCAACGACGAAAGTAATATTTTCCTGACTTTCAAGCTTCTGTTTGAAATTATTTGCCATACAGCCGGTAACAACTACAACAGCATTTTTTGCCTTTCGGGCTGTCTGACTAATGACTGATCTTGATTTCTGATCACTTTGGTTCGTCACCGTACAGGTGTTGACAATAACCACGTCGGGTTCAGCATTATAATCTACCAATTCATAACCCGCCTGACTAAAATCCGTGACAAGAGCATCCGTTTCATATTGGTTAAGCCTGCATCCCAGGGTTTTAAAAGCAACGGTCTTATTGTTGTTCTTAACCACAGATAAATCTTCGGCTTTAATTTGGAGTGCACTCATAAATTAAATATTTACAACTTCACCACTTATTGAAAGAGGAACAGCTGACGTGATTTTTACATTCACAATTTTCCCCATTAATGTAGCATCATTACGATCAAGACGAACGTTTATTTTCCCCTCAGTAAGGCCGGTAGAAAACCCGGTTTTACGGTCGGTCCCATTAACAAGAACACGAACTATTTGACCCTTAAGTGATTCATTGTATTCAAGAGAACAGCTCTTCAAAACCTCTGACAGACGGTGTAACCGGTCTTTCTTATCGTTTGCCGACACTTCGTCTTCCCATCTAAAACTTGCAGCACCTGGCCTTGGAGAATACATTGCAATATAAGCCATATTGAATTTGAACTCTTCGAAAGCCGTGACTGTATTTTGAAATTCCGTTTCTCCCTCTCCGGTAAACCCAACAATGATATCAGTGAATAAAGTTGCTTGTGGAATCAACTCTCTGATATCATTAACGATGCGACGATATTTTTCCATAGAATGCCTGCGGTTCATCTTTATCAGAACCCGTTCGTCACCACTCTGCATTGGAAGATGGACCTGCTTAGCCAGACAATCATAGGCGGATATTACTTCAATTACCTCGCGATTCATATCCTGAGGGTGTGGTGAGGTAAAATAGATCCAAAATTCTTGATCAGAGGATTTTCCATATTCACCAATCTGTCTCAGGAGTTCGGCAAAGGTTATCTCCTCTCCCTTCTTGTCCAGTCCGTATGAGTTAACATTTTGGCCAAGAAGGGTGATCGATTTATACCCCTGAGCGACAAGATGCTGCACCTCGTCAAGAATTTCTTCAGAAGGACGTGATACTTCACGGCCACGCGTATAGGGAACTGCACAAAAAGTACAAAATTTATCGCATCCGTTCTGGATTGGCACAAATGCCTCATAAGTAGACTGATACTTGGGCTTAATATGCCACATAGCTGCAATATGCTCATTTTTAGGCATTATCGGCTCTCTGGATTTAAGTCCGGCAGGAGTGACAACACCATATTCGCTTATCATATCAGGGAACTGACCCAGCTCGCTCATCGGAAATATCAGGTCGAATGTCTTAAGAAATTTCTCCTTATCAGCCGGAAGAAGACAGCCTGAAACAAAAGTGATTAGGTTACGCTTATTTTTCCATCTGTTCCATTGAGCAATCTTATTATACACCTTGTCAATAGGTTTTTGACGAACAGAACAGGCCAGGATACCCAATAGGTTGGCATCTTCCTCATTATCTGTACGTTCATATCCCATTCCTTCGAGCACTGAACTTACCCGCTCGCTATCCGAGATATTCATCTGGCATCCCAATGTAATCAAGTGGTACTTCATTTAAACTAATATTTTAATTTGCCAACAGCCGCAAACCAGCTGCCAGTTGCCTATTAAAAATAAACCTCGCAATGAATCTGATCACGATCAAACCCTTTTTCTTTTAATATTTCCAGTGCTTCAAAAATCATGTTGCTGTTTCCACACAGATCAAACTGAGTCTCAGGAGCAAATGTGCATGACTTTAAATAACTTGTCAGCCGCCCGTGATAAGTTCCTTTATTATCTCTGCTTGTGCAAACTACATACCGGTTGCTTTCATATTCGTGACTGTCATAAGCTTCAATGGAATACCGGACACCGTGAATTAGTGTATAATCGATATCAGGAAATGTACGAACTATACTTCGAAAGGGAGCAATACCTGTTCCACTGGCAATAAATACAAATTTGCCTGTTTTCGCATTCTCCGGTTCCATGCCAAATTTCCCAAACGGACCATGTACCTCAACCATTCTCCCGGCTTTTAGTCTGCGTAATTGAGGTGTGAAATAACCATTCTCAACTTCTTTCACAAGAACCTCAAGATTTTCATCGTTCTCGCCGCTATAAATTGAGTATTCCCGGCTTTGATTGCCTCCTACAATACCAAGCGAAATATGTTGTCCGGCTTTAAAGGCAAACCGTGCCTTAGGTAATTTAATCGAGAAAGTATTACCTGTCAATTGCCTGATCTCTTCTACTTTATAAAAGCTCTCGTCCATTTTCATGTCGGGCCTCAACAAACTCATCATTTTCTTTAATTTTGGAATGCAAAATTAATCATTTATTTCTATTCAAGACTAAATGATCTTTTAATAGACGAGACAAGTTGTTACCGATTATAACTCCCACACGGGAATAGTTTAATCCCATTTGTGTTACCGGTGAAGATAGCTCTTCCCTGTACGTGGCAGCCTTACCGGTACTTTAATCAGACCCGTCCTAAACGATTTTTCTATTCAAAACAGATATTTTGAATCTATAAATCCTGTTTTCCCCATTTCTCCATCCCAGACATTATATTTTCAAAGCAATCCAGGATATTCAAACATGATTCACTCTTTTTACATATATACATTTATTCCTTCTTATTTGAATATGAATTATTATTTCGCATCATATTCAAGTATGATCGAATATTTCTACTTAGTATAGGTTAGATATTGTCCTATTTTTCGTTTCAATGTATTTTAGGTCCAAACCTTCAGTCACTTTATGTGTTAAATAATTAAATATACGACATGGCAAAAGCATCAGAATATTCCAGATCCGAAATCCCTCTTTTCATTGTAAAGGTGACCGAAAATATTGAGCTTTCGCCTGGCGTATTCCTGATCTCCTGGTTAAACCGGAGCCCTTTTATTCCTGGCCAGGTGGTTAAAGTTGCAGTTGATCGCGCACAGCCACCCCGTATTTACAGTGTTTGCAGCGGAGACACCGGTGATAAAATGAGCGTCCTCTTCAATATAAAGGAAGACGGATATCTTACTCCCCGTCTTGCCAAAGCGGTTCCCGGCGACGATTTATTGGTTTCCAGTCCTTATGGCAGCTTTCATGGAGATAACAAACCTGCCTTCTGGATTGCAACCGGAACCGGGATCTCCCCCTTTTATAGCATGTTCCAGTCAGGACTTGCAGACAACAAGATATTAATTCATGGTGTTAGATTTCTCAATCAATTCTATTTTGAAGATGAACTTGATTGGGCATTAGGCAAAAATTATATCCGTTGCTGTTCGCGTGAAACCTCAGACAAAGTATATCATGGCAGGGTAACTGATTATCTTTTAACAATAAACGATTTCCCCAAAGATTATAAATACTACCTTTGCGGCAAATCACTGATGGTTGTGGATGTTCGCGATCTTTTGATATCCAAAGGTATACCATACGATCATATTTATGCTGAGATCTATTTCTAGGCGACCGCACTCAATCGGCTTATACTATCATATTTAATTTTAGTAGATGAAAGATCAACTTTTTGGAAAAGATTTAAACGAACTGCAAGAACACAGTCTATCCCTTGGATTACCTAAATTTACAGGTAAACAGCTGGCTGACTGGCTTTACAAAAAAGAGATCCGTTCAATTGACGAGATGAGCAATCTCTCCTTAAAGGCCCGGGATCTTTTGAATGAGAAATATGAATTTGGTCTGAGCGAACCTGCAAAAGTTCAGATTAGCATTGATGGAACGAAAAAATACCTCTTCCCTACATCCCACAATAAGTTTGTCGAAACGGCGATGATTCCGGATGATGACAGAAAGACTGTTTGTGTATCAACACAGGTAGGATGCAAAATGGGTTGTCTCTTCTGTATGACAGGGAAACAGGGTTTTCAAGGCCAGTTAACTGCCGGTGAGATTGTTAACCAGATCCGTAGCATCAAGGAATATGGTGATGTTTCAAATATAGTATATATGGGTATGGGCGAGCCATTTGATAATCTGGATGCCGTTTTGAAAAGCATCGATATCCTGACTTCCGAATGGGGCTTCGCGATGTCTCCCCGACGAATTACTGTTTCTTCAATCGGAATTATTCCTGCAATGATCCGGTTCCTCAACGAGTGTGAGGCCCATCTGGCGATAAGTTTACATACGCCTTTTGATGAGGAGCGTCGCAAGCTTATGCCCGTTCAGATCGCCTATCCCATTTCTGATGTTGTGCAGGAAATCAAAGGCTGGGACTTTGGCCGGCAACGCCGTGTCTCCTTTGAATATATCATGTTTAAGGGACTGAATGATACTCCGTATCACGTCCGTGAACTGGCCAGACTTCTTTCGGGAATAAGGTGCCGGATTAACCTGATAAGATTTCATGCTGTTCCTGGAACACCACTGGAGAGTCCTGAAGAAGAGGTGATTACCAGTTTCAGGGATCAGCTTACCGCTAAAGACATTACTACCACAATTCGGGCATCCAGAGGACAGGATATCTACGCAGCGTGTGGATTATTGTCAACTAAGGAGTTGATAAATAATCTTCAGGGATTTATTTAATACATCCCCGATCACCTTTTACCAATACTCCTGTTCTTGAAGCTTGAAATATCAATCAGCCCCTGGGTATCGTCATCAAAGCTAATTACAATACTGTCGCCGGCAAAGGTTACCGGAAGTTCGTTCGAGATTTGGGAGGAACCGATAAAAATGTTCGGTTTCCCTTCAATCGTAAAATAGTAAAAACTATTTCCATTCTTGATATCTGAATTGATACGTTGAACGACAGAGTTGAGAATTAATTTTTTCGTACTTCCTTTTGGGTTGATCTTATTTCCTGCCATATTAAATGCATTTTTATACGCCATAAGTGTCTCAGTGAGAGTATTCCCAACACCCACTATGGTGTAGTCTTCAATAGCAACCATGGCAAACATCTTCACTAAACCACCATCATCCTTAAGTGTCATCACATAAGTTGGGATGTTGTTGATGTTATACGGCACAGGATGAGAAGCTGAGAAGCGCTTTTCCTGAACCTTCCCTCGTGCAGATTTTTCGGCTGCTGCCTCTGTTGCACCACTTTGCTTATACCAAACTGTCTTCTTAGTCCGCGTGTCGACAAGGACAAATCCTACAGTGGCCTCATCGGCACCAACAGAGGTAAGTCCTGTGTACCAGTACGATTTATTATCCTCACCATAAACAAGGGTAGCACCCTGGGTAATTTGAAGTTTACTCTCATTCGAGAAATTCCAGTAGCCTTTCACAAAATTTCCCCAATCATTAAGCTGGTTTTCAACAAACGTGTCTGGCTGTATCCGATCAACCCATGCAGGCGCATCACCAATTGAATATTCATCACATTTACCTGTCTCACAGTTGACTACTACGATACCAGTAGCATCTTCACCAAAAAACCCAATTGTCTTTTTATATTTAGTGATTACCCAGTATGGTACTCCATCATCGTCGATCTCAAAGCTATAGTCTGTCAGCCCTACAGTATAATAACCATTCATATAAACGTGCCGCTCCAGAAAATCGTTGAAATATCCTTCCGGCTGGTATTTAATTCTGACTTTTTTCCCTCCAATTTCCTGAACAAGTTTTACATCGCGTTCGTTCGAAGCATTAACCATTACATACCCGTTGGTTCCCTGTTCATTCTGATTCCACATGAAAAAGCCTGAGTGCAAAAGTGGTGCGACCCAATAAAGATTGTTTCTAACTTTTTGAATGTTAAAAGTCCCTAATCTTACCTGACTTCCGAGAGCAGGCTGGGCACCTAAAACTTTATCTCCTAGTAAGTTAGCAAGAGACTGGTCGACAACACGCACCTTTTCCATTGAGATAGGAGCCATGTGTGTAGATAAGTTTTCTCCTACTTCAACATTTCCAATTAAATTTCTGTATTCCTGGGTGTGAAGCAGGGGCATGGAAGTAATTGCAGGGATCACGGTTGAATAGATAAATACTAAGATCAGAATATAAACCGGAGCCTTATCCTTCGATTTAAGCTGAAATGTTTGAACTCCTGTATTGTACTGGGGTACAACCTTCAAATTTAAAGCGATCCAAATTGCAGTTAAAACCGCAATCCCGACTGGTAATCCCCAGAATCCATAAGATATAACAGGCATTCCGATATAGAGTATTCCAAACGCAGCTAACAGGATAACGATCAGAACAAATATCTTTTTCATTTTTTAAATAATTTAATTGTTTAAACCAGTTGATTTTAGGAGTGTGCAAGTTACCTTTTTTACAGTCTAAAAACGAATAATTCAATATGATACTGGCAGATTTTTAATTACCGGCCTGATTCAATTTTTGGAATTTAAAAAAAGTATGTACTTTTCAAGCAGATACAAATCAGGGAAAAGCAAAATATTACTAAGACGTGCTGTGATTTCAGGGGTAATATAGCGAAATGCCTGACCACCTGCAATTATTTGCAGATCAGGAAACTCGAGCTTTAATCTTTCCAAAAGCCTTTGAAAATGAGAAAAATTCAGATAGATGCTAAGTGAGATGGCAATAAGATCAGGCCTTGTCTCGTGGATAAATTCAACCAAATCTTCATCAGGAATACCGTTCCCAAGAAAAAAACTATCCCAGCCAAGCATCTCAAAAGTATCAGCCACCATTTTAGCTCCAACCTGGTGATTCTCATTTTGAACACATGCAACAACAACTTTTCTGTTGATTCGTTCCTTTACAATAATTTGCCCAAAGAGTTCATTTAGTATACTCTCAGTTATCGAAGTAGCCAAATGCTCAGTAGCGATACTGATCTGTTTTGTCTCCCATAACCGTCCAACCTCATACAGCGAAGTTCTGATAATCTCTTCATACAATTCAGGATAAGTATGTTTCTGAGCAATATACTCATTAGCAATGCTTAAACAGATTTTCCGATTTCCCTGTAGTAAATTTTTTAGGTATTCAATAGGGAAACTATCTGTTTTTATATCGCTCATAATCAGAGGTATTTATGGGAATTGCAACTAAAAAAGCGTTGCCAAAGATATAACATTTCCAGCGAAACTATCTGGCTCCCTTTACCTTATTTAGTTTAGACCCAAGATTAAAAGCAATACGGGATTTTGCAGAAGCAAGATTTGTTTTTCTCCCGGATCTTATTCAGTCATGAATTGAAACTTAACCGTGCCAAAATTATCGGGTTTCGATTTTTCAACAGAAGATATGGTTCCCTGCATTTTACCGTTTTTGCCTTTCTTAATCGAGATCTCCCTCCATGAAAATGCTCCCTTTTCATAATCAAATGTCTCACCATCATCGTCGTATAAATGGTATGATGTTTCCTTTGACCCATAAAAACGGATGATCAGATTATTCTTCACCCCAGGAATCAGGGAAATTTTATCTGGTTGAAACATTGGAATTATTCCCCCATCTCTAACAAATACAGGAATTTTATCCAACCCGGGACTCACGGTGATTACCTCTCCCTCACCTGCTGTTTTGCCTGTATAAAAATCGAACCACTTACCTTTAGGAAGGACAACTTTTCTCTCCGTTTCCCCGGTAAAAATTGGTGCAACAAGAATATTATCCCCGACCATAAACTGGTCTTTCATCTCTTTCAGTGTAGCCTGAGCATATGGATTTTCTGTTGAACTAAGTTTCCCCTCCACTTTATCCGTTACAGGAGTAAACCCGTCAAGCAGGTTCATGGCTCGCATGGGTGGTCTCCCATAAAAAGCATATTCAGCAAAGCATGTATAAATATACGGAATCAACTGCATTCGAAGGTTGGCTGCATCGGCAACTTGTTTTTCAACATCAGGAAATGACCAGGGTTTAGTCCCATCCGACCAGGCATTTAACATCGCCAAAGGTGAGAAACAAACTGTTTGCATCCTGCGTAACCACTCCTCAGAGGTTGCAGAACTCCGCACCTCAGGTGTCCACAACACACCAATAAAGGAGCTGTTTATAAGTGCTGTAATAAAATCCCTGTGACTATAATAATCGTTATAAATCACAAATGGAAAGGAACTGGCACCTGCATTGGAAGCTCTTACCAATCCATAGGTCCGTTTATTTTGATCGCGGTAAAGTGCGGAAGTCATTTTCTGCATCATTACACCATAAAACTGACGCATCTGTTCGGCAGGAATTTTTGACGGAAACAGTGTTACATCAGGCCAAAGCCAGCTGTCAAAACCATCATTCTCATCCATCTTAAAGCCACTTATACCAATATCCAACTGAAATCTTTTCAGGTGATCACCAATAATTTGATTCACCTGAGGCAACCCATAATCCGGAACAAAACCACTCCATACAGTATGTGAAGCTGTAAATGGTTTAAGCTTCTTTATGAGTTGGGACTCGGGGGAAATATAGGGGTTCATCCATAGGTTAACCTGTACGCCCTGCTCTTTCAACTGCTTCACAAATTTTGCCGGATCAGGAAATCTGCCTGGATCCCATTCGTAGGTACATGGATACGATTTACTCTGCCAGCCTGGTTCAAGCCCAATCACAGACAACGGAAACTGATGTTTTTTAAACTGCGTTACCTCGTTTAAAACCAGACTGTCAGTATACAAGGTTGGAGTACGGTGCCAGAATCCCAGTCCCCATTTGGGTGGAAGACAACCTCCACCATGATAAAGATTGAACCTGCTAACGGCGTCCAATGTTGTTGGTCCTCCAAAAACAGTAATCTCCACCCCCTCAGCCGGAATTAAAACCGATACATTATCAGAGTATGGTTGAGAAGTCCATGCTTTATCTGTATTACGATCCCTGGAATCCATAGGAACTTTGCTCTCCTTAGCGACTGCTGTTCCTACCCAGACATCCAGGTACCGGGCTGAGTTTATGAAGACCCCATAGCCTTTCGACGACACATAAAAGGGTACCGGTGCGTGATTACGGCCATTATCCTGGCCGCCAAAATGATCCATATGAAGTCGCAGAATGCGTCCTCTTTGCCCAACTGTTTGAAAATTTAATCCAAGTCCAAAGATTTGTTCTCCCTTGTCAAGTGGAAACTGAAGGTATGTCTTACCATCGAAAATGACTGCTTTAACGGCACTTTCTTCTATGGGAAATCCCACTTCAGGCAACTTGTTTATTACATCTGTTTTTGGCTTTACACCAGAAATGGAAGTAAAATTTACTCTCTCTGGTTTACCAATACGGGCAGACCATACACCGGACGATAATTTTGTCCAGTGTATGGTCTGATCCTGAGCATTTAAACGAAGAAAGGAACATAACATACAGAATACCAATAAATAAAACTGTCTTCCGGTTAGCAATCCGTTCTTCGTCATTTAATACTCTTTATGGTTTCAATTTCACTAAAATACGATTAATTCTGATTTAATAATTTGATTCTTTTAAGATTCTTTCGTCTCCTGTATTTCAATCTGGTCACATAATCAAGATAATATAATGCCGGAACAAATATCAGGGTCAGGAAGGTTGCAAAGCTTAGTCCGAAGATGATCGTCCACGCCAATGGTCCCCAGAAGGCAACATTGTCTCCCCCAAAGTAAATATGCGGATTTAATTCAGTAAACAAGGTAACAAAGTTAATATTCATCCCAACTGCCAAAGGAACCAGACCTAGCATAGTAGCCGTAGCTGTAAGTACAACAGGTGTAATACGGGTTCTGCCTGCCTGAACAATAGCTTCCCGGGTTTTCAAACCTTTTTGCATCATCACATCACAAAACTCAACGATCAGGATTCCATTTCGAACCACGATTCCTCCAAGTGCAACAATACCAAGTCCGGTCATCATAATCACCAGATCCATGCGGAAAATGATCACGCCAAGCAAAACACCGATAATACTGAAAATTACCTCACTTAATATGATTACAGTTTTGCTTATCGATCCGAATTGAGTAATAAGAATAAAGAAAATAATTCCGAGTGCGATAATCATTGCTTTCATCAGGAAGGCTGAAGTCTCGTTCTGATCATCCTGCTCTCCAGTGAGTTTGATCTCGGTCCCCTCATGTTTGCTGAACTTCTCAGCTTCCTTTTTGATCCTCGGCACGATGTCGTTTGCCGAATAACCGGAAATGACGTTAGAGAAAATAGTGATTACCCGTTTCTGATTTAACCGTTTGATCCCCGCATAAGAGGTCGAATAATTTATTTTTGCAACGGTAGAAAGAGGAATGCTTCTCAACTGTCCACTGTTCATATCACGGTAGGTGATCTGCAAATTAATTAAAGAATTAATATTATCACGGGTTACTTTATGATAACGCAGTGTAATCGGATATTCATCTTCTTCCTGTTTAAACTTGGACACTTCCTTACCAAAAAGTGCTGTCCTGATTTCCAGACCAATTTGTCCTGTTGAAACTCCTTGTCTCATTGCACGATCGCGATCAATATCGATAATTATTTCCGGAGAATTCATCTCAAAGTCACTTTTCAATTCTTCAATACCCGGAATTCTTAGTGAATCGATATAGTCTCTGAAAGAATAAGCATCCGCAACAAGATTCTCAAGATTTTGACTGGTAACCTCAATATTGATAGGCTTACCGGTTGGTGGACCGTTACCGTTCTTATCGACAGTAATTTCTGCGCCTGGTATGTGACCAACACCTTTTCTGATCATCTCCATGTATTTCGTAGAGGAAATGCCGGTAGTCCGAAGTTTATTCTCAATAAAATTAATCGAGATTTTACCTTTATTGAATGGTTTTCCTGCGGTAGTAAATCCCTGTTCTTCGGCACCAATAGTTATATTGGAGATAATCGATTCAACATCAGGATTTTTCTTCCCAAGTACTTCATAAACACGTTTCTCGGCAATCTGAGTCACGCTGTCTGTTACCGTCTGATCTGTTCCTCCAGGCATCTTTACGTAAACATAAACGTTGTTTGGCTCATTTTCAGGAAAGAATAAAACTTTAGGTTTTACAATACCTGTCAGGAACATTGTAAAGAAGAACAAAATAATCATTCCAATCAGCATCCATATTGCCCTGTTTCCCTTAAGAACATAGCGGATTGATCTCTCATAAACATCCATCATGGATGGCCATAACTTTTCCTGAAACCCTTTGATCCAGAATCGAATAGCATATTCATAGGCTACAACAAGGAGTATTGCGAACATCAGAAAATTAGCCAGACCATACATCTTTGTTGCATAGAAAAGCAAAGAAAATCCAAACACCACAATCAGGAATTTTCTTGTTTTCCTCCAGTCTTTCTTCGTGTCGGCTTCAAAATCATACTCATGCTGCATAAATGAAACAGCAAAAACCGGATTGAAAATATATGCCACAAAAAGGGAGGCGAACAAAGTGATTATCAATGTAACAGGGAGATAATGCATAAACTGTCCGACAATTCCTGGCCAGAAAGCGAGGGGGAAGAAGGGTGCCAGGGTCGTCAAAGTACCGGATAAAATGGGCATAAACACTTCCCCCGCTGCCATTTTTGCCGCCACTTTAATATCCGGATTATTTCGATGAAGCCTGTGGGTATTTTCAATTACAACAATCGCATCATCCACAACAATCCCCAATGCAAAAATAAATCCGAACATAACAATCATGTTCATTGTGAAGCCTATCCCAGGTAGAACCAAATAGGCTACAGCCATTGAGAGTGGGACAGAAAGACCAACGAAGAATGAGTTTGTAAAACCCATGAAAAACATCAGCACAATTGTTACAAGTATAAACCCAATGATAATCGTATTGTTGAGCTCCTCGAGTGTGTTCCGTGTAAAAAGACTCTGATCTCCGGTAACTGTCATCGATAGATCCGAAGGGAATGCTTTTCCCTTAAGCTCGTTATCAATTATTTTTTTAATATGGTCAGAAGCATCCAACAGGTTGGCTCCACTTTTTTTGATCACATTAAGAGTAATCACATTATTACCATCAAGGCGTGCGAAACTCTCCTGCTCCTTAAAACCATCCTTTATCTCAGCAATATCGGTCAACCGAACGTATGCACCACTCGATGAATGAACTACAATATCCCGCAATGCGCTGACTGCTTGAAACTGTCCCTTTAGCCTTACCGTATTTCTGGTTCCGTTAGTATTTATGATACCCCCGGAAATTGTAATATTTTCACCGGCTACTGCACGTTCGATATCGCTGAAAGTTACTTTTGCTGCCTGCATCTTGAATATGTCGGCTTCAATCTGTATCTCCCGTTCAAGTGCTCCAACTATATCTACCCTGGTGATTTCTTTAACCCCTTCAAATTTATCCTGAGCAATATCAGCATATTTTTTAAGTCTGTCGAGACTGTAATTGCCCGATATATTTATATACATTACAGGAAATTCAGAAATATCGATGTCGAGAACCTGAGGCTGATCGGGAAGATCGTTCGGAAGATCTGTTTTCGATTTATCTACGGCATCCCGAACACGCTGTTTTGCATCAGGAATCGATATTTTAGGATCAAACTCTACAATGATCGAGGAGAAATCGGGAACTGAATTGCTGGTTACCTTCTTCACATCCGAAATCGATTTCAGCTGTTTCTCGATTGGACGGGTGACAAGATTCTCAATATCTGCAGGCGAAGTTCCCGGATAGGGCGTATTCACGACAATATATGGAATAACAACCTGAGGGAACTGCTCCTTCGGAATGAAAACGTAGTTCATGAGCCCCAGAATGGATATCAAAAACGCGAGTACATAGATACTTGTTTTGTTTTCAATCGCCCAGCTAGTTGGGAGGAACTCTTTTATTTTATGTATATCTTTTGACATATCTTAATATTGAAACCTGTTAATAGGAGATTAATGCACCTTCGCTAAGACTCTGGAATCCAGCGGTAATAACTTTATCACCTCCTTTAAGTCCTTCAAGGACCTCAGATATTCCATTGTAATCCATTCCGGGTTTTACCGACTGTCGGGTGGCTATCCATTGATTATTTTTCTCAACTGCTACATATACAAACTTCCCGTCTTTGTTACTCTGTATATAATTAACCGGAATACAAAAAGCCTTTTCATTTGTATAATCCTTTATTTTAACGTAGGCAATCATATTGGCACGCAATTGTACCTCTTTTGTCTGTAACTTACATTCAACCTGGAAAGTACGATTGGTTGGATCAATAAAACTACTTGTAAAAAAGAGGGTGCTCTCGATCTCTTTCCCAATATCCGGGAATCTAACAATTACTTTATTCCCATTTTGAATTCGGGATGCATAGTTTTCAGAGACATCAGCCTTGATCTTAGCTACATTCATATTAATTACCCGAATAGCTGATGTGGGTGCTCCAGGCGAAGCCATTTGACCGACTTTTAAAGGCACACTCTCAACAGTACCGGAGATCGGTGATATAATTTTAGCCATATCAATCTGGCCCTTAAGGGTTTTAATTTTATTTTCAAGTGCTTCCTTGTTAGTCTTTGCCTGAAGAAACTGTATTTCACTTCCTATATTCTTATCCCACAGCGCTTTCTGTTTCGTAAAAAGATTGCTCACCAAATCATATTGAGTATTTACCTCATCCAGTGACTGTTTTAGAACTGCAGCATCCAGCTCTGCAAGGATCTGACCTTTCTTTACATTAGTACCCTCTGTGACGTAAACTGCAGTAACGATACCATTAATCTGTGGACTTACTGCAACATTCTGATCCCCATCAACTACACCCTGAACTTCGACATAATGATTAAATATACAGTCTGTTACAGGCTGAATTCTGACAGGTATCGCCTTGATTTCTTTCGCTTCTCCACCCGGATTTACTTCAGCTTCAAGCTTTGCAATCTTTGTAGCTAATTCGTCATGCTGCACTTTTAATTTTGCCAACTCACCCTGTTTATCGTTGGAGCTACCGCATGAACTCAGGATGGCACCTATTGCAAGAGCATAAATAATGTTTTTCATATAACTGTTATTTTGAGATTTTCTGATTGATATTAAATAGTTTTTCCAATTTGGTTCGTGCACCAACAACGTCATAAATTCCTTGATAGTAGTTGGTAAGGTTGTTAAGATATTGATTTTGAACCGACATCAAATCCATACTTGACGAAATACCTTGTTTGTACTTCTCCAGTGTACGCTGATAAATATTATCCGATAACTCCTTACTCTTCTTCTGGATCTGAAACTTTTCAAGCTTCGTTTTCAAATCATTCTGGTATTGAAAGGATTGCATCAGAATTGTGTTCCCCGCAAAAAGCTTACTATTGGTGGCCTTTTCGAATGTCATTCTTTTCTGAGCAACAGCTGCCATCCGCTGACCACTACTGAAAATTGGCAGGGTTAAATTGATTCCAATTACATTCTTAGGGGCAAAGTCGAAAATCGGAGTCTTCCATTTCTCCTGATGGTCATAAAAGGCATTAATGACCGGATAATAATTGGATATCTCTCTCTTTAAATCATATTTTGCTAACAATTCACTGGTTGTCAATAATTTATAATCTACATTCTTTTCAAGGATGAATGGTTCATTCGCAAGAACCGATAACTTTTTTACCTCGGCTTCCTCCATTTGTAGAGGATCAGTAAAGATTAAATTGGTTTTTTCCGATAGTCCCAATTGAATCTTCATTAACCTTCTGCCCATTTCAAGGTTATTATCAATCTGCGAAATTGCATTGGTTATTGTGTTTCCTGTAAGTTCAAGCTGTTCAGCATCTGTCTTTTCCACAAACCCCTGTTTGTACATTTCCCTTATATCAGCAAGAGTTTTGTCTACATTTTCAAGGTTTGACTTTAAAACTTTTCTGCTTTCTTCTCCAACAAGAATCATGTAATAAGTATTTGTTACCGACTCGTTTACATCCAGTATTGACTTTTCCAGTGATTCCGCTGACAGCTCACTATAGACTTTGGAAGCTTTTAGACCAATCAGGTAAGCACCGTTAAAAATAAGTTGAGAAACAGTAAGATCGTAAACGATATTTTGTTTTACACCTAATTCAATTACGGCACCAGGGGCTGCCTTTGGATCAAAATTTGATGCCGGCAGAGTTGGAACGCTTGGAATATACTGATACTTCGCAGTACCATCGATATGTGGCAGTCCAATCGCAAGGGTTTCGGTGATCTTCTTCTGTGCAATCTTTAAATCAAGCTGGGAATTCCTGATATTTAAATTGTTGTCCTGAGCAATTTTTAACGCATCGTTAAGGGATAATCGAAGCGTATCCTGTGCCAGGGAGACTTTGGCACCACTCAGAGCGAGCAGAACCAACAAGATAATCTGACATTTTTTTAATAACATATTTGTTACTTTATTAATTATTATTTTTTAATGATTCTATGATTTCCTTTTTCCTGTTCTCAAAATAGGCAACTCCTTCGGGGGTTGATATTGCACGAATGTGGTTCTCAAACATTACCCTGAAGATCTCATCAAAAGTTACATTTGCTATTTTACACACCTCAGCATTATGAATCTCAACCAAATAATTCATGTAGATAGCCACCACAGCTTCAATATTCAGATCCTTTCGATAAAGACCCTCCAAAATTCCTTTCTCCAGGTTCATTGTCATTGATCTCGAAATGTGTGCCATCCTACTGGCATTAAACTCATTGAAGAGCGGTTCATAGTATTTTTTGAGTTCAAATAACAACATTGGATTGAAACGCTTCATCTCTTCATAAACCATCAGACTGACCTTAAAAAGTTTCTCAATGGCATTAACTTCAAGAGACGCTATCGTTTCCATCGCCTCAATCCATCTTTTCTGGTCGTACCCGAAAAACTGGGAAAGCAGATCTTCTTTACTATTTACAAACCTGTAGAGTGTTTTTTTTGAAATTCCAAGCTTGTGGCTTATGTCATCCATATTCAGATTCCTGATACCGAATTCAAAAAACAAATCCTTAATCTGATCAAGCATTAGTTCAAACTTCTCATCCTGACTGTCTATTTCATTACTCATCTTCGTCTTTAAAAATCAAACTTAATATTTCGTAAAGAAAGGAAACATTTTACACACAAAACGTTTCCTGAATGTTAAATGTTTCTGAAGTTTTATGTGATGAAAGAACTGAGTTTAAAATAAAATCTGAATTGGCTAAATTTGAACATTATTTAGTGTTAATATCTAATGAAAAAAACAAATGCGGTCAGAATCCTGGATCGTTTAAAAATCACGTATGAGCTGGTCGAATATGTCGTCGACGAATCAGATTTGAGTGCAGTTCATTTGGCCGAAACAGCAAGGATTCCTATTACCCAGGTTTATAAAACGCTTGTCCTGGAGGGAGATAAAAATGGATATTTTGTATGTATTATTCCAGGCGCAGAAGAGATAGATCTCAAAAAAGCAGCAGCTATCAGTGCAAATAAAAAGGCTTCTATGATAAAAGTAAAAGAATTGGAGCCATTAACTGGTTATATTAGAGGCGGATGCTCACCTCTGGGGATGAAAAAACAATTTCCCGTCTATATGGATACCTCTGCATTTAATCTGGATACAATTTATATCAGTGCTGGAATACGAGGAATGCAGATCAGGCTCTCACCTGAAGACCTGTTGCGTGCCTGTAACGCAAATAAATCCGGACTAATATGATCCGGTTTTATTCAGCAAATAAAAAAACCAAAATTTAAAAATCAATTTTTAACCATGCTTCCTGCATAAATCAAGAAAATACTTTACCCTTTGCGGTGAGACATCGTGTTGAATAATATGTGCCGGAGAAATCATATAACCTCCGCCTTCGCCAAGTATTCCTATCTTCTCGACAATATCCCTTTCCAGCTCCTCATTTGTACCTTTAGGTAATAATTCCTGCTGGTCAATAGCTCCCCAGAACGCAAACCTGTCTCCAAAATTAGTTTTCATGTCCTGTGGCAGATGCCCTGGAACACCCGGCTGAACAGGATTAAACACCTCAAAACCAATTTCACGGATATCATCCAGTAAATCTGCAACCGCACCATCGCAATGTAATATAGGGATTATATCAGGCTTGGCGGCCTTAAACCTGTCAATCATTCTTTTATAAACCGGTTTTAATTGTTCTCTGAAAGTCTCAGGGGGAATTATAAGACTGACCTGTGTTCCAAAATCGTCTCCAAACCAAAGGGCATCAACCCCTTTTTCAATCAATTTCAGACCAATTTGAATCTGAAAATCAGCGCAGGCTTCGAACAGTGGCATGACATATTCTGTCTCCATCATCATATCAACAAGGAGCTTCTCCATTCCAACCAATTGATGAGCCAGCGAGAAAACAGTTACTTCGATATCGCCAATGATCACGAATTCGTCTTTGTACTTTTTAACAAGAGCCTCAGCATCCCTGAAACGTCCGGGTGCCTCTGGATCCGGGAACAGATAAGATTCTATGTCAGCAGTGGTTTCAGCATGTGCCAATGGATAATCAACAACCTCAACATAGATATCACCCTGACGCATCCGCATCTTATATTCGTTGAGCCATGTACCATCTGAATCTTTTAGTATCTTATAATCATCAGAAACAGAAGCTCCTGTAATCACTACGTCACTACCCATCGCAACACGCAATTCATTTGCACTGATACGGTATGTGACATCTTCATATAGATTTTCTGTGTAATGAACCGGGATATTTAATTCCTTTCCGAAGTAATCCGTGAGGCTTCTGCATAGGTCAAACTGAACCGGAATCCTGTCAGGAAGCCCCTCAACACGTTTAAATGCTCTTAAAACACGTTCTCTGGAATTCATAAAAGGTTAATTAATTCGTTTTGAAAATAATTAAATTCGAATATTCTGATACAAATATAGACAATGGATAACTTTTAACATATATATTTGTATTCTTTAATCCACCTCATTATGACAAATTCACGACGCACCTTTCTGAAAAACAGTGCTCTGCTTATGGCAGGTACTACTCTGCTGTCAAAAGCATCATTTGGAGCTTCCAAAACTTCTGAAATTATCGGAGTCCAGCTTTACTCCGTCAGGGAAGACATGAAAAAAGATCCTGTAGGTACTCTGACTCAACTCGCAAAAATGGGGTACAAAAATGTTGAACACGCGAACTATATCGAACGTAAATTCTCTGGTTTTACAGCAGTTGAGTTCAAAAAAATTCTCGATAGCCTGGGGCTTAAAATGGTTTCCGGCCACACTGTGATGAGAAAGGAACACTGGGATCCGATAAAAAAAGATTTCAGCGATTCATGGAAATATACAATAGAGGATGCCGCGTATCTGGGACAAAAATATGTAGTTAGTCCTTCAATGGATAACAGCATGCGCTCCACTTATGATGATATGCTGCGCTACATGGATGTTTTTAACCTCTGCGGTGAGCTGTGTCAGAAATCGGGAATGAAATTCAGTTACCATAATCACTCATTCGAATTCAGCGAAAAACTCAATAATATCAAGATATTTGATATTATGATGCAACGGATGGATCCTAAACGCGTTGTCATGCAATTGGATATTGGGAACATGTATATCGCAGGAGCAAAGGCGCTGGACATTATGGGTCAATATCCCGGCAGATTTGAATTGCTTCATGTAAAAGATGAAATTGCTGTCAACACTCCCGAAAAATATGAAAGTACAATTTTGGGAGAAGGGATTATACCCGCCAAAGAGATAATCGATCTGGGGAGGAAAAGCGGCGGGACAACCTGTTTTATCATCGAACAGGAGTCCTATCAAAATATGACTCCGATTGAAAGCGTCAGGAAAGACTTAGGAATTATGAAAAAATGGGGTTATTAAGATTTTTGAGTTATAAGTTATGAATTAAGAATGTTCGGTTCCATAATTTTAATAATATTCTTTAGTTAATTCGGGTATTAGACTACTTCGTATCATGAAAAATTTAACTTTTTTAGTATTGGTCACTCTCTCCCTAACCAGCTTTTCTCAGAAAAAGGAGGTTTTGTTTAATGGTAAAAACCTGGATGGATGGTCGATATATGTTTCTGATTCAAGAATTGATCCGGCGACATTCTTTTATGTTAATGATGGTGTAATTGAGACTCCCGGGGTGCCGATGGGGTATCTCAGAACCAAAAAAGAGTACCAAAATTATAGTCTTCATGTCGAGTGGAGGTATCCGGAAATACCCACAAACAGTGGTATTTTCATCCATACCAAGGGTCCCGACAAAATTTGGCCCGATCATATCCAATGTCAGCTGAAGCATCTTTCTGCAGGAGATTTTGTTGTTCAGGGAGAAGGTGTCAGCGCGACAATCAGAGATACAGTCTATGTTTCGACACCGAAACTAAAACCTGTTGTCGCAAAAAATAAGCCTGCGAGCGAGAAGAAACCAGGCGAATGGAACAGCTATGACATTGTCTGCCGAGGTAATACTATTGAAGTCACAGTGAATGGAGTAGTTCAAAATTATGCCACTAATTGCAGTATTACAAAAGGAGGAATTGGCTTACAGGCTGAAGGATCTAAAATTCAATTCAGGAATCTTTGGATCAAAAAAATTAAATAATGATCATCGTAATCTCTCCTTCCAAGACGCTTGATTTTGACAAGCCTCTGAACAGTATGTTATCTACTCAACCTGAATTTGTTAAAGAGGCTTCAACCATAATAAGGCCGCTTAGGAAGCTTAGCGTAAAACAGTTGATTGAATTAATGCATATCAGCCCTAAGCTGGCTCAATTAAATCAGGAGCGTTTTTATTTATGGCGCCCCGAATTCACAATCGGAACCTCCCGTCAGGCACTTTTTGCATTCAGAGGCGACGTTTACACTGGTCTGGATGCAGATACCCTAAGCTCATCAGAACTAGCACTTTCTCAGGAAAAGCTTAGAATTCTCTCCGGACTTTATGGTGTCCTGAAGCCTCTGGATCTGATAAGGCCTTACCGCCTCGAGATGGGAACAACTCTTTTAGTGGGTAAAAACCATAATCTTTATGAATTCTGGCAAAAGAAAATCACTGCCAAAATAAGGGAAGATCTTGAAAGAAGTGGATCCGGGTTATTGATTAACCTGGCATCAGTCGAATATTTTAAAGCCATTGATCAGAATAAGCTAAAGGCCAAAATCGTTACTCCTGAATTTCGGGAGGGGAAAAACGGAACCTATTCCATGGTTTCCTTCTTTGCCAAAAAAGCCCGTGGAATGATGACCCGGTTTATACTTCAAAACGGTATCGAAGAAGAGGATCAATTACGAGCCTTCGACATTGACGGTTATTGCTATAACAGCTATCTTTCAAAAAAAGGACGACCGGTATTTACCCGTGGCTGATATAAACTTCCTTTAATTAATTAAACCGTAAGGATCAGGTAATAGATATACCTTTTCATTCAGAATCTTAACCGGATTATATATAATATAGACAGGTATCTTATGATTTATCAGGATTGTCTGTGGTATCGCATTCTTCTTCCCGCTTTTGAGCTCATTTATATCAATTTTACCCGGTAACAGGGTATGCGCCAATTCAAAGGCTTTCTCCAGCCTGACACATCCATGACTTAAAAACCGACGATCCTTCGCAAATGCTCCCGGCGAATTTGTTGAATGTAGGTAAATACTAAAGGGACTATGCAAATTAAATTTCACAACACCTAAAGAATTCCCGGGTCCGGTAGCCTGACGAAACAAATAGGGAAAATTATTCTGATTATACTTTCCCCATTTTAATCTGGATTCATCAATTACATTACCCTTAACATCTACTATTTCGTAATCAAATTGTTCCAGATATTTTATGTCTTTTTGAACCTTGGGAAGGATCTCCTTAACTGAAATAGAATGAGGTACGTTCCATAATGGGAATGTTACAACTGTCGTAAAATAGGACGCTATTGTAGGAGTTGGACTCATCTTTTTACCCACTACGGTGCGCATCTTAATCTTTAGTGAGTCACTCCTGTAATAGAAAGCTTCGGCTGAAGGAATATTAGCCAAAACATATTCACTGGAATGAAATGCATTCAGGAACCTGCAATAATTCATAGCCACAACGACCTTTTTATAGGTAGATGAATCACCGGGCATTAGTGAATCATTCAGGAATTTCTTTAAAATCCTGTAATCATGATCTGTGCAATCCAGGTTTGAAACAGTTTGAGGAACGGGTTCCTCATCTTTAAAATTCATTAATTGATTAATATAGACCGAATCCCGGTTGATGCCTATCCTGTTATAATCGAATTTGACATTTCCTTCCTGAAGTTCTTTAAGAAAATGCAATATTAAGGCAGTTAATTGCCTGTCTCTTTGCTCCTTGAATATACCATACAAATTATGATTACTTAGTAATGCTATTCGAATAAGATCCGATTCACTTTTGTTCAAAATGATCCCCGACCGATCGGCGGACATTAACAGGATGAGCCATTCGTTTGCCTTTTTAATCTTTTTTTCCGATGAAAACCAAAATAAAGGCTCTCGGTTAAGGTTATAGAACTTGCTGACCATCAGCTTATCTGAAATATCAGAAGAATCTCCAAAGCCTTTGGACATTAAAAAAATACAAATCACTATAAGCAGATAGCGCCTCCTGCGGGCATAGGTTAAATTTCCGGTCTTATAAAACATAACAGAATTACTCCAGAAAATCCATTTGGTTAAAAGAATTCTTATAGCTAATGAGTTTCAATAAAACTGAGCCTACAATTCGGATATCCATCTTAACTAAAAGAGGGACGCGATTGTCGTCATCGCTGAACCAGATAGTGAGATCATCAGGATCCTTGAACATTCGACCAACCTCAACGACCGGGCATATTTTAAAACAGCTGATGGTTCCAAATTTGGTTTTGATACCTTCCATCCCCTTATATCTAAGACGGAAAGGAAATATCTCATCATCAAAATACATATTTATCAGGATCACATCATCCTCTTTAAGTTTTGAAAAATCAACCCGCCGAATATAATAAAATGTTGAAGTAAGGTCCAGAATTTTTTCCGGTACTTTGTGAACACCTGACAATTTTGAGTTCACAGTATTATTTTTACGATCGTAGGTTACTTCATTATATTTAATATAGTGTCCTTCTTTAATATTACGGATTTGCTTATAAGGCAGGTAGGATTCTTTATCAAACCAACTTTCATAAATATCCTTTACCCCAAATAAAGTATTGGCAATGCCTGAGGTTTCACCAACTGCACTGGCATGGTAGACAGGCTTACCTGCATACAATTCCTCGGAAAGAGAAAAAGTTGTATAGCCTCCTACGATAAAGCCATATCTGATTTGATAAACCAGATTTTCACCGCCGGTAAATACCATATTTGGTTTTAATGGTGGTGGGAAGATATCCTGTGCGTTAGTAAACAGAATACTGAATAGAAATATGATGGTTAAATTCAGGTGAACTTTCATTACTGGAATAAATCGACTAAAGTACCAAAATAGATAATTTAATAGTATGTTATTTACAAATCTAAAGAAAAAATCCCCCCTGCCTACAACAACAGAGGGGATAACCATTTTGTTATCAGAAAATTAATGATTACATAAGATACGGAGCCCTCATATCTCTCACGTACAATTTATTTGCCTCAGCATCTCCGGTAACCTTTCCGGTTTTAGGATCCCATGTAACCTTGTGTCCCATCCGGATAGCAATATCACCCATGTGACTTATTGTATCAGAGATAATTGCTTCGTCCAGCGGGCATAATTCCTGTTCTTTCCCTGCAGCTACTGCCAGAAAACGTCTTCCCATTGTATTATTTTCACTATGTATCCATCCTTGTTCATTCTTTGGGAAGTTATTCAGTTTCCGGTTTATTTCCGGAATATCGGATTGAGCAGAGGAGCGGCTGAGTGATATCCATCCTTTTGTTCCATAAAATGTTGTGCCATTTGATTCTTTGAGAATACGGTGATCGAGCATCTTCTGCCCTGCTACATCACTGCTCGCAAAATGAAGTTCGAGACCGTTCTGATACTTGCAGTTTACATCCCACGACAGGATATTATTATACAAGCCTCCTGAAGGCCAGTACTGACCAGAACCTTCGCAATTATAACCTGTGCTGACCTTATCTTTTAAGATCCAAACGAGTATATCCAGAGGATGAGCCCCCCAGCCGGCAAGGAAACCAATACTATAATCGTTATTAAACCAGGAACTGTTATTTGTTACCCGATCAGGACAGTAAGGTCTCAATGGGGCAGGACCAGACCATCTTTCAAAATCAAAGTCAGCAGGGACCGGAACCTCCGTGCATACAGGAACCGGAACATCGTTTTTCCCGGGAGCCCAAACATCAACACGCTCAATCTCACCAATTGCACCCTCACGAATCAGGTCATAACCAAGTTTCATGTGCTCACAGGTACGCTGTTGAGTGCCGTAGTGAAATTTAACATCGTGCTTCTTTAATTCCCCTGCAAGCATAAGATTTTGGGGATAACTTAATCCAAGTGGCTTGGCCAGCATAATATGTTTCCCCGCACGGGCAGCTTTAATGGCAGCCAAAACATGCCAGTGATCAGGAGTTGTGATATGCACTACATCTATATCTTTACGCTGAAGTAGCTCATCCATATCCAGATAGGTTGTACATTGCTTATCTGTGAAATTGTTTTCCTTGTAAAATTGGTTAATCTTGTTTGCGACAGATTCACGGCGACTCCTAAAAGTATCGCATACCGCAATATTCATTGCTTCCCGCAAAGGGAGAAAATAAGACATTAATTCATCAGTCCCACGAGAGCCTACACCGATATGCCCAACAACAATCCTGTCGTTAGCGCCTTTCCAGTTTGAACATGAGCCTAGAACAGTGGGCAAAACGGCAGCTCCCATAGCCACTTTAAAAGAACGTTGTACAAAATCACGACGGGAAATCCCATCGTTAATCACGTTTTCATTTTTCATAATCCGAATTAATTAAGTTGTTTGTAAATCATTCCTGTAAATTTAGTATTACACAAGATAAGGGGGTCTCATCTCCCTGGTATATAGCTTATTTGCATCCAAATCACCAACGACCTCACCTTTTTTCGAATCCCAGGTTATTTTTCGTCCGGTACGAATAGCAATATCACCCATGTGACTAATTGTATCTGAGATAATTGCCTCATCAAGAGGACAAAGTTCAGCTTCTTTTCCCCTGACGACCGAGAGAAACCGCCTACCCATCGTATTGTTTTCACTGTCTATCCAACCCTCTTTATTCTTTGGAAAATTATTCAGCTTCTGATTTATTTCAGGCATATCCGACTGTGCAGAAGAACGACTCAACGAGATCCATCCCTTTGTTCCGTAAAAAGTTGTACCGTCCGACTCTTTCAGGGTCCTGTGGTCCAACATTTTTGTCCCCGCAACATCATGGCTCGCGAAATGTACTTCAAAACCATTCTGATATTTTAAATTCACATCCCATGATTGAATATTATCATACAAACCCCCTGCAGGCCAGTATTTTCCTGTGGCTTCACAATTGTAATTTCCACTGACCTTATCCTTAACTATCCAGACCAGAATATCCAGCGGATGAGCACCCCACCCCGCTAAAAATCCAATGCTGTAATCGTAGGTATACCATGATCCAATGTTAGTCACCCGTTCCGAACAATAAGGTCGAAGCGGTGCCGGACCACTCCATCGTTCAAAATCGAAACCGTCAGGTACAGGAACCTCATGGCACACTGGTGATGTCCCGCCAGGACCAGGCGCCCAAACATCTGCACGAACGATTTCACCAATTGCACCGTCACGGATCAGATCATACCCCAACTGCATATGACTAAATGAACGTTGCTGAGTCCCGTAATGAAATTTCACATGATTGGCTTTCAGCTCTTTAGCAAGAATTAGATTTTGTGCGTAACTCAATCCCAACGGTTTTGCAAGCATAATATGTTTACCTGCCCTTGCCGCTTTTATGGCCGCAAGTACATGCCAATGATCTGGCGTCATGATATGGACAGCATCAATATCTTTACGCTCAAGGAGTTCATCCATATTAAGATAGGATTTACATTGCTCCGAAGTGAAATTGTTCTCCTTGTAAAACTGATTGATCCGATTAGCTGCACTTTCACGACGATCCTTAAACGTATCGCAAACTGCAATATTCATCGCTTCCCGCAAAGGTAGAAAGTAGCTAATCAACTCACCGGTTCCCCTGTCCCCAACACCAATATGTCCGACCACAATACGGTCATTGGCGCCCTTCCAGTTTGAGCAAGAACCAAGCACCGTTGGAAGAATGGCTGCACCGATTGCCCCTTTTACGGTTCGCTGAACAAAGTTCCTCCGCGTAATCCCCATATTGTTCAAATTTTCATCCTTCATAGATTTAAGAAAATTAAGCTTTTAGAAAATATCTACCTTAAACGGCTCCCAGGTTTTTCAGAAATGCAAAACTCTTCAAAACTGCCTCTTCGCCGGCGATTTCAAGGGTTGAATAGCCATCGAAGCCTGCTATGACAAGCGCATGATAAATTGATTCAATATCAATTACTCCATCACCCAGGGCCGTAAGTGACATCCCGCATCCAAACCGGGTACCTCGCTTTTCAACCATCTCCTGAGGAAGATCCTTCCAATGAACATGTTCGATTTTTGAACCAAATTCAGCTATCATTTCGAGCGACTCTCCCCCTCCTAACCACAGGTTGCCGGTATCAAGGTTGATCCCCAAGGCCTTCGAATTACAGCGATCGAGCACTTCACCCATGAGCTTTACCGAATCGGTGATATGGCCATGAGGTTCAATGAGGATTTTTACACCATAATCTTCGGCAAACCTGAGAGGCTCGTACAATTTCTCGGCAATCGAAAAAACAGCTTCCGCGGTCGTAAGACTCTTGCCAAATGGTGTTTTGGGCTCTCCCTCAGCAGTAATCACATGTTTAACGCCTATAGCCCCGGCCATCTTTACGGCCTTAATGATTTGGGATGTCCCATACCGGGAAGGTGCTGCAGGATCAAGCAGATTGGCATGAGCACAAATACTCGAAAGTCCGAGTCCTCTCTCCTCAAACATTCTTTTGATATCAAAGGGGTTGGCGTCCAGACTGGCCAGTGCAGTAAATCCATATTCCACACCAAGGCAGGCACCATCGGAATTATCGGTTAAATCACCACAACTAAATCCCCAATCTTTGATCTGGTCCAGCTGACTCTCCAGCGGGCTAAAAGGATTAATCAATGCAAAACATCCTACTTTTATTGCCATCGTATTAAATTTTAAACGTTTTATAATTAATTCACTGTATGTTATTCAAATAATGGTTGTATTTCTGCCCCAATTGTTCCTTGGAAACCTCTCCACCTAACATCCAGATCCTGTATTTCAGACGCAATGTTTCGCCTTTCTTTAAGAGGATGTTCTTATCAAAAATAACAGCCGGACTGTAATAATAAAATGGAACCTGAGGGTCATTAATAATATACCAGCTTGATGACTTCGGTGTAAACCCAGGTTGGTTATTGATCATCATACCAGCCCTTTTGCCCGTTAAACTGTTAAATCCCATATAAACCCAGGGACTTTTTTGTCTGCCTGAGCTGTCACCGGGTGTAATGATTTCGGTAGATGTAAGACTCTGATTAAACCTTACCGATAATCCGGAATATCCTCCCCAGGACTGGCCTCCCGGTTCGCCAATTATCGGTGTACGGTCTAGCAATACACTATCCAATAGGGCGGTAAACAAATGTTCCTCATCAATAGAATAACTTCCATCAGGTGATTGACTTGAGATATGGAATGTTCGTTCCTCAGACATAACTTCTCTTCCATCAATTGGATGGTACATTAAATTTAACCGGACATCGGCTGAAAAATCTTTATTGCCAGAGAATTTTATTTTCTCAATGGAAGTAACTCCATCTGATTTGAAACCTGTCTCAGTTGAACTGAAATTTTTCTGATACTCCCAGTAATTAATCCCATTAATGAATTTCCACGAAAACCATAATCCAAGATGCCAGGGATGATCGGGAGGAGAAACGCAGGTTAAATTCGAACGACCAATAGTAAGCGGATGAAAATAGGGCTTACCAAATCTGTTTTTGTAGTTATATTGCCATATTACTTCTGAATTGTTTTTTAATGCAAATGAAGTATCGGTTTTTTCAAACAGAAATTTATCTGGTAGTCTTTTATCAGCGTAACCTAGCTCAGGAGCAATATTTATAGTAACCTTTTGGCCGGCACACCATTGTGCTGCCCTTAACAATAGCGTTTGTAATCCGGAATTTAATAATGCCCTTTCATCATGACCAAGAGTAGTAAAAAAGCACCTCCCTTTCCCTACCTGATTGACAAAAACACAAGGAGTAACAATCTGATGTCCATCTTTTTCATCGTTTGCTGACAAAGACCCAATTGCTTTTGCCCCAGCAACAATATCGCTCTTCTCCCAAATCTCATCCATTATAAAAAAAGGTGCCATCCCTTTTGAAATTGGATGAGTCTGATCCATACCATAAACATAGCCCTTAGTCCGTGCGCCGTGATGGGTCTCTTTTCCCCACCTGCCTATTCCCGCCTGATGATAAAACGACCAATCATAAAAAGAGGATGCACCGGCATGAAAAGAAAGAAGTCCACCTCCGGAATTAACAAACTTTTCAAAATCTTTCTCCCATTTGTCGCCAATTCTAATGTTGTTGTCAGGCCAGGAATTCCAATTACTGATAACAAGACGGAAATTCTTTAACGTTGCATAAGTCAGAGTATCTGGTTTTTCAGTTACTACCGTAATAAAGTTCTTCGTATCCGTGAAAATACGATTTAAAATCGGCGTTGTCTTCTTCCATTCATGATTGTTCCTTCCGCTCAATATGAGCACTTTTATGGGAACATGATGAGAAAGAGTAGTATTTTTTTGATTTGAAATTGCTACCGGGGCAAAAATGAGCACAATCAAAAATGCAATCAGAAATCTTTTCATAATTATATTATCTACAGCAATCGTGAAAGATGTTCAAAGCTTCGCACGGCCTGATCTATAGTACCACATTCTACGCTGAAGACTATATCCCGTCCACTCGATTTTACAATGTCTATCACCCTTTTCCAGTCGACAACTCCATCGCCACAGGCACACCCGACAGGTGTTCCTGTAACCTTTCCGCGCTCGGCATTGCTTTGCGACAAACTAATATCTTTTGCATGAAGGTGCACCAATCGGTCTTTAACCCTTTCGAGCCATTCGTAAACGTCAGAACCACCTGCAAGATAACTATTTCCTGTGTCAAAATTAATTCCAATCGCAGGGGAGGAGACAAGATCATAAATACTATCCAGTCCACCCGGCGTTTTGCTGTATTGCTGATGAGGTTCGAGCCCTATCAGGATTCCATGACGCTCTGCCACCATCGAAGCTTCAGTCAGAGTATAGGTCATTAACTGATAATCCATTTGTTTAGTTGTCCATAATGGCTTTGGCCCTTCGTCTGTATTGACAACAGGTGCCCCAGCCTGGGCAGCCCACCGAATGGCCATCTTTAAATACTCAACACTGATCTCCGGCTTGCAAAGGGGGGTATGTGAAGACAATCCGGAAAGTTTTACCTTATTCTTATCACATATCTCCTTAACATACAATGGATCATCGAAAAGAGATACCGAATGAAAATATCCGGCTTCACTAAGTAATTCGCGCCCCATATGTACCATAGGTTCAATATATTCATAGCCAATTTCCGCCGCCTTTCTTACGCCATTGACAAACGACATGTCGTGATGCCTCACAAATTCCATATTAATTCCAAGTCTGACAATTCCCTTCATAATCTTATTGATTTATTTATATTTGTATACATTCATCAATATACCCAATAAGGTAAAGATAAGCCTGTTTAAATCAGGAATTGTTCAAAATCTTTCAGTGTAAAATATTAAATTCGAAATGGAGAGAAGAGCAAAATTCTATGACCAAAGCGGCAAACTTTCACATAAGGCCGATAATTGCAGTCCGGTAAAAATTGCGGCTGATAAGGGGTATTTGGAGCTAACCACGCTCGCGCGGGATTCCTATCCCGGAAAAAGGTTGAATAAAGCCGAACTGTCCGGGATAAAGAGCATTGGCTACTGGAATATAAGGGATCTTCAGAGTTGGGGATTGGATTGGCATACAAATGAAGGGATTGAGATTTGCTACCTTGAGTCCGGAGATCTGACCTTTTTTCTGGGTGATGAAAAATTCAGTCTGGAGCCAAATCACATGACAATAACTCGTCCCTGGATAAGTCATAAACTCGGAAATCCTCATGTTGAAATGTGTAAACTTCACTGGCTAATCCTGGATGTTGCGGTACGACACCCTCATCAGGAATGGAGCTGGCCCGAATGGGTAATCCTAAATCCAAAAGACCTGGAAAAACTTACAATTTATTTCAGACAAAATGAGCAACCAGTCTGGAAAGCTTCCCATGAGCTGAAGGATTGTTTCGTCAAAATCGGGAAGGTAATCCGCGAAGCCGGAGAAAAAGAATATGAATCTAAACTTCGAATATTGATTAATGCATTGTTAATTGCGCTTCTTGAGCATTTCCAGGAGGGAAAGATTAAGCTGAATGAGGAACTTATTGAATCCCGAAGGACTGTAAAACTTTTCCTTAAATCACTCGAAGTACGTTTTCATGAACCATGGACGCTTCCGGATATGGCAGCCTTCTGCAAGTTGGGAACCACCCGGTTTACCCAATATTGTGTAGAATTAAGTAACTGTACACCAATGGTTTTTATTAATAAAATACGGCTAAATGAGGCTTCGAAGAGACTTAATGACCTTCCTGCAGCCTCAGCAACAGAGATCGCATATCACTGTGGTTTCTCCAGTACTCAATATTTCACAACAGTTTTCAAAAGACATTTCGGGAAAACTCCCCAGGCCTATCGTAAGGAAAAGGTAGAAAGGTTTAAGGCTAAAAGTTAAAGTATTATCTTTGCACCTCAATTTCCGAAAATTATTTTAAAGTATATTCCATTCGATGAAGAATTTTAAACGCACACTTATTACATCGGCTTTGCCATATGCCAATGGTCCTGTCCATATTGGCCATCTTGCTGGAGTGTATGTTCCGGCAGATATTTATGCCCGTTATCTGCGATTAAAGGGTGAAGAAGTTGCATTCATCGGCGGATCAGATGAACATGGTGTTCCAATTACTTTAAAAGCTAAAAAAGAAGGAGTTACACCGCAGGATGTGGTAGATAAATACCACAATATGATTAAAGCATCGTTTGAAAAATTCGGAATTTCCTTTGATGTATATTCCCGGACAAGCGCAAAAATTCACCATGAAACAGCCTCCGAAATTTTTAAAACACTTCACGATAAAGGCGCCTTTATTGAACAAACATCTGAACAATTTTTCGATGTGGAAGCAAATCAATTTCTTGCTGACCGCTATATAACGGGTACATGCCCAAAATGTAATTTCGAAAAAGCCTATGGCGACCAATGCGAAAGTTGCGGAAGCACACTCAACGCCACCGATCTTATCGAACCTAAATCTGTCCTAAGCGGCAATAAACCAATTCTAAAACAGACCAAACACTGGTTTCTACCTCTCGATCAATATGAACCCTGGCTTCGCGAATGGATTCTGGAAAGTCATAAAGAATGGAAACCAAATGTTTATGGTCAGTGTAAATCCTGGATTGACGGAGGACTGAATCCGCGTGCGGTAACACGTGATCTTGACTGGGGTATTCCTGTCCCTGTCGCAGGCGCAGAGGGTAAAGTCCTTTATGTTTGGTTTGATGCTCCAATTGGCTACATTTCGGCAACAAAAGAATGGACAAAAGATTGGACAAAATGGTGGAAAGACCCTGAAACAAAACTTGTTCATTTTATTGGTAAAGACAATATTGTGTTTCATTGCATCATTTTTCCAACTGTTCTGAAAGCAGAAGGATCGTATATATTGCCCGATAACGTTCCTGCTAATGAATTCCTCAACCTCGAAGGTGACAAAATATCAACGTCACGAAACTGGGCAGTGTGGCTCCATGAATACCTCGAGGACTTTCCCGGAAAAGAAGATGTATTAAAATACACTCTTACGGCCAATGCTCCCGAAACAAAGGATAATGACTTTACCTGGAAGGACTTCCAGACAAGGAATAACAGTGAACTTGTTGCAATTTTCGGGAATTTTGTGAACAGGGCTCTCGTCCTTACAGACAAATATTATAACGGTATAGTTCCCGAAGCTTCTGATTTAACTGATTATGACAAGCAGACGCTTAGCGAAATTGCAAATTTGAAAACTGAAGTTGAGAAATCAATCGACACATTCCATTTTCGTGAAGCACTAAAAAATGCAATGGACATTGCCCGTCTGGGGAATAAATACCTTGCTGACATGGAACCCTGGAAAGTTATAAAAACAGATCCTCATCGAGTCAAAACAATTCTCAATACGGCTCTGCAGATTGCAGCTAACCTCACAATTGTCTTCGAACCATTTCTCCCTTTTACAACTGAGAAATTGCGTGGATTTATGAACCTGTCCAAACTTAACTGGAATGAGCTTGGCAGGACAGATCTCATCGCCGCAAACCATAAGATTAATACTCCGGAACTGCTGTTTGATAAAATTGAAGATGAAGCAATTCAGCACCAGGTTGATAAACTTCTTTCCACAAAAAAGGTGAACGAACTTGAACAGGCGATTGTTAGTCCGGCAAAAAACAACATTGAATATGACGATTTTGCCAAATTAGATATCCGTATCGGGACAATCATTGCAGCAGAGAAAGTAGCCAAGACAAAAAAACTCCTCAAACTCACAATCGATACCGGTATTGACAAACGAACAGTTGTGTCCGGGATAGCGGAATATTTCGAACCTGAGAAAATTATTGGTCAGCAAGTCTCTATCCTTGTTAACCTGGCTCCAAAAATTCTTAAGGGAATCGAATCTCAGGGGATGATACTTATGGCGGAGAACGCCGACGGGTCTTTGGTTTTCGTTACTCCGGCAACACCAACAAAAGAAGGTTCTGAAGTGAGGTAAATCCCCGTGAAGATACTTTTAGTACTCAGAAAACGTTATAAATCCCTTAATGAAGAGGCCGTATCAAAAGTGGATCAGATAAAAAAGTTGTGGACATTAATTTTCTTTAACCGATTTGATAGGTACTATTTATATGACAATTTCTTATTCTATTGGATAAAACCTGTTAATAAATGCTTAAAGGTGCAGAG